>NZ_CAXHZL010000007.1:0-189914 GCF_964022235.1 uncultured Limimaricola sp.
GAAGATGGTCGAGCGGTGGCGGCGCAGCACCCGCGCCATCTCGTTCACGGACACTTTGGCATGGCGCCAACGCTCGATCTTGTGGCGCTCCTCGAGCGTCAGCTGCGCGTAAACACGTCCCATACTGGAAAACTCCTGCTTGATAGGGAATTGTTTTCAAACAAGAGTCGCAGTTGGAAGCAGCGCGCGCCGCTGCGAAAGTAGATTCCTCGTAATATACATTATGTAATACCTTATGTTTTTGTGCATTTTACCGGTATGATTCAAGCCCGAGCTCTCGCGCTTAAACCCGTTTTCTATCGCCCTACCTACGTTACACTGAAACGCAGCTCATTCCCTTGATCCCGCTGCGCGAGAGGTCCTCACGGATTGTTCTCAGCGCGGCGCGCTGGATCTGGCGGATGCGTTCCGCCGAGATACCGTGCCTGTCGACCAGCGCAGCGAACTTCTCGCGGGTCATGTCGCCATTCAGGCGAGCTTGGACGATCTCGAGGTCGCGATCCTTGTAGTTGGCGCGCACGACCGAGGCGATACGGGACATGATCTCGCGCTGATCCAAGTTGGCTTCGACGGCTGACTGACCGCCCTCGGTTGCGAAGGTACCGGAGTTCGCGACCGCGCGGTCGGCGGCTTCGCCGGGGAAAGTTGCCGTATGGGAGATCGCCAGGTCATTCACAAAGATCCGCGGCTCCATCCGCTTGACCGCGTCGAGCTTGACGCGCAGCCGGTCGGCGATGGTTTGACGGTCGGCGTCGGTGATCGGCATGCGGCAGTTCTTGGCCTGGATCTCGGCGACCATGCGGCGCATGTTCATGAACACGCGCTTGTCGGGCAGGTTGGTGCCGATCCGGACTGCCCCGTGGAAGTCCATCGCGTGCCGCAAAGTATGGATGGACGTATCTGTCCGAATTTAGGGCAATATGCGGAACCTGTCCGGCTGAATGGCCGGCTCTACGAAGCCGCCAAAGAAGTGGCTGCGGCGTTCCTGTATGAGGGCGGTTAAACCCGCGCCATTCAGATCAAGAAAAGATGCTGACGGATTGGCTTCACATCCTAAGCTGCAATGTCTTCGATGTCCGCGGTCGCTTCCATGAGCAGGCTATCGATCGTATTCCCTAGACGTATTAAATTAGATGGGGGCGTTTGGCACCCCATGCGGAGGTCCATGTCCCTTGTCGGCTACGCCCGCGTCTCGACCGACCTACAGGATACGGCTGCGCAGCGCCGTGAACTGAAGGCGGCGGGCTGCACCGAGATCCGAGAGGAGTTCGCCTCGGGCACCATGCGTGCGCGGCCGGTGCTCGCGAAGCTCGTGGCGAGCCTAGGGCGCGGCGACGTGCTCGTCGTCGTGCGCATCGACCGCCTCGCCCGCTCGCTGTCGCACCTCCTTGAGGTCATCGAGACGCTGGAAGCCAAGGGCGCGCATGTCAGGTCCCTGGGCGATCCGATCGACACCACCTCGCCGCATGGCAAGTTCACGCTGCAGATCCTCGGAGCCACGGCGGAGTTCGAGCGCGCCCTGATCCGCGAGCGGAACATGGCGGGCCTCGCTTCGGCGCGGGAGAAAGGCTGCGTCGGCGGCAATCCGGGGCTGCGCGACCGCGACCCGGAGGCGATCGCCACGGTCTGCCGGGCGCGCAACCGCAGCTACTTCGACAAGCTCAACAAGGAAGCCCAGCAGTGGCTGCCCGCCGTCCGGCAGTTCCGGCCCCGGCTGCCCTGGGAAGACGTCGTGCGGATCGTCAACAGCCGCCATCCCGGGGCAAAACCTTGGACCGTCGAGCGGCTGCGCCGCGCCGCCGGGCGCTTCGTGAAGGACGGGCTGCTGGACAGGGCTGTGCTCGACCGCGCCCCGCCCGCGCAGAAGGACGACCGCATCCTCGCGATCGTTGTGGGCATCAAGAGCTCGGCGCCTGAGATGACGCTGAAGCAGATCGCCGCGCGGCTCGAGGCTATGCGGGAGCCGACCCCGCGGGGCCGGGCGAAATGGGCGACCTCATCGGTGGCGCACCTGCTGGAGCAGGCGCAAAGGGCGGGGTTGCTTGAGAGCGACTGAGGGCAAGGCAGGAGCCGAATCTCCCGTCTCAATCGGCGCGAAGCCTCGGCGCGTCGCATGCGTTCCGTCCGACAGGATCGCCGCGTCCATCGGCTCGTCCCGCGGCACTGGACTGATGCGCTACGGAGCGCGACCACTGGATGACCTTGCCCGAGGGTGCGGCGCGCCGGGGATCAGTCGGTCTCGCGTCTGGCTCCCGCACCTGCGCGGCTTTCCTCGGTGGCCAAGGCATAGGTGCGAAAGGCGAAGCTTTCCAAGATCCGAAAGGTTTCGGCGGTGACATGACGGTCGGGGGCGGTCGGGCCCCACCCGGGAGCCTGTGCCTCACGCGCGGACAAGGTGACCGATCCAGTCCCCGCCACGATCATGGCCGCAGTGGCCCCGTTCAGCTTCGGCGCGCCCCTGTCGAAGACGAGCGAGACCCCATCCCATTCGAGGGCCAGGGCCACCCCGGCGGAGCGGGAGGCCGCAGCGGCGAAGGGGGCCAGAAGCAGCGGAACCGCCACCTCGCCCAGATTCAATGGCGCCCCCTCCTTCAGCTCATCGGCCCGGTCGCAGATCAGCGCCCCCGCGATGATCGGGCACAGCGGGCCGCGCCGCGCCCGCCAGATCCCGTCCGATTGAAGCGGTGCGAGATCGGAATAGGGTTTTGCGTCATTCTGGCGGAGCAATTCGGCCAGAAGCCACGGGCCGGGAAAGCCGTTGTCGCTGAGCCAGCGCACGGCCTTGCCCGCCTCCTCGGCCAACCCCCAGCTCATGGCGCCACCCCGCGCCGCCTTGCGGGCGAGCGCCTCGATCTCGTTGAGCGAGCAAATCACAACAGCCCCTCCGGAAGATCTGGATAGGTCCAGCCCGCGAACTCGATCTCGGCAAGCTCGTGCGGGAACGGCGCATTGCGGAACATGTTGATCCGCACCCAGCGGTCGGAGCGCGGGTCGAAATGGCACGCGCCGAAGAAGGACAGCTTCGCCCGCAGGAGATCGATAGGCAGGACGTCGGCGCCGACCGTGTTATCGCGGATCTCAGCATAGGGATGACGGGCCGAGATCTGCACCCGCCGCAGGATGTAGCGGTGCTCCGGGCGGCGCAGCAGGAAATCCGCGACGCGGGTGTCCGCATCCTCACCCTTGAGCGCCTCGAACAGCAGAGCCGCATCGCGACCGGGTGCAAGGGGCTGCTCGTAGGCCGCGACGGGCTCCAGATGCCGTTCGCCGAGCCGCGGCTCGAGTTTCTCAGCCGAGACATACCATGCGCGGGCTTGAGCTTCGGGGCTGTCCCAATCGATCCCGAGCGCCCAAGCATAGTCGCTCTTGAGAATATCGCGCAGGCGCGCCACGGTCATGCCGCCTTCGATGCGGAAACCAGCGTTCTCATCCGCGCTCATCCGCATCGGCAGATCGTCGACCAGCGCGCCATAGGGCTCCATCATTAGCGCAACGAGGAGCTCCTGCCCCTTGAGGCTCAGCGAGGTCTCGGCCCAACGATAGAGGCGATCCCACGGCTGTGCCGCGTCGAGCGCGCCCGCCTCGATGTGCGCCGCAAGGCGGTCGAGGTCGGATTTCAGCCCGGCGATCTTGTCGCACTGGATCGGATGCTCGGAATGCCAGTCGTCGACGTTGCGGCGTCCGCGCCGCAGCATGATGCGGAACGCCTGCGCCTCGGCGGCGGTGATCGCTGGCAGCGCCCGGACCCGCGCCAGCGCGATCTCACATGTTTCGATCCAGTTGTTGAGCAGGATGGGGTGGTTGAGCAGGAACGGCGCCATGCCCAGCCCGGTGGAATTGCCGATGCCGAAGGCGCGGCGCGCCCCGGGTTCGAGCTTTACCGCCCGGCCCGGCGCGCGGGCTTCGGCCATGTGGGCTGCTGCTGGTCCCATGGACAGCAAGTTAAGGTAGCATTGCGCGGGCCTCGAACTCCATCGGGCTGATGCAGCCCAGCTTCGAGTTGTAGAAGCGCTCGATGTAATCGAAGACGTCGCTGCGCGCGGCGTCTTGGGTGCGGTAGACCTTGCGGGCGGTGCGCTCGGTCTTCAGCAAGGAAAAGAAGCTCTTCCATCGTGGAATTATCCCAGACATTGCCGGCCCGGCTCATCAAGCAGGTGATGCCGCGATCGGCCAGAAGCCTCTGGAACTGGTCGCTCGCATACTGGCTGCCCTGATCCGAATGATGCAGCAGAGCGTCTGCCTTGCCGCGCCGCCAGACGGCCATCATCAGTACGTCCATGACGAGCGAGGCATCGCGCTCCGCCTTCATCGACCAGCCCACGATGCGTCGTGAGAACAGGTCGAGGACGGCGGCGACGTAGAGCCAGCCCTCGGCTGTCCAGACATAGGTGAAGTCGGCCAGCCACTTCTGGTTCGGTCCGTCCGCGCGGAAGTCTCGGGCTAGAAGGTTTTCGGCGATGACGGAGCGCGCCCCTTGGTCCTTCGACAAGCCGCGTCGTCGGGACCGTGCTCACTGGCCAGTGCGCTTCATCAGACGCTCGATCCGATGCAGGCCGCAGGGCAGTCCTTCCTCGAGCGCGTCCTGCCAGACGCGCCGGGCGCGCGTCGGGTCCGATCGCTGGCTTGAAAGCTCAGACGCATGACCTCGCTCAGCTTCTCGTCATAGATGGACCGGGCACTGGCGGGCCGGTTCAATCAGGCATGAAAGCCTGAGCGCGATACCCGCAAAGCGGCGCAGATCCAGCTCACGGGCCAGACATGCCGGTGCTTGGCGACGAAAGCGAACTTCATGTCGTATCCCGCGCGAAGAGCGCGGTCGCCTTCGTCGGAGAAACGGTCCCCCGGACCGTTTCCTGCTCCTCCTCAGTTTAACATGTCACGCTCCGCCTTGAGACGGGCGACCTCCTTGCGCAAGGCCGCGATCTAGGCCTGCTTTTGGCTGACCCGCCCGTGGCCGGGGAGTGCTCCAAGCGGAGTGTCTCCCACCTCGCGCATCCGTCGGCGCAGCACGCTCTCGGACAGCTCCAGATCCCGGCATGCCTACACCGGCTCCGCCACCGGCTTCACAGCCTCAGGCTTGAACTCGCGGCTGAACGTTCGTCTCTTCATCTGAGGTCTCCAATTTCATGGTCACGATCTTATCGTCGTGCCCACGGGACCGGCAGCATCTCAGCCTTATTGACTACTCACGGCTGCTGCTTATGAGTTTGCATCATGCAGTTGGGCAAGGCGTTGATAATCTGAGCTACCCAAGATTGTGTCTTTCAAAGCCGGCTGGTCCCATCTCGGAGCTCGTGCCGGACATTCTCTTTCCAATGCTTCGCCAAGGACTTCATTTCGGCGTCAACCTTCTTTGGCAACTGGATCGAGAGCCGGACATATTGGTCGCCAGCCGGCCGCTTCGCACAGCGGATGCCCTTTCCCTTGAGCCGCACGCGCTGACCCGACGAAGCGCCTTCCGGCAGCTTCATCGAGACCGGTCCCCAGATCGTCGGGACCTCCACCCGGGCACCGAGCACCGCTTCGTCGAAAGTGATGGGCAGCTCGATCTCGATATCATCGCCATCGCGGGAGTACAGCGGGTGCGGCCGGATCCGCGTTTCCACGTTGGCATCGCCCGAAGGCCCACCATGGAGGCCCGGCGCGCCCTTGCCCTTCAGGCGGAGCACCTGCCCGTCGCGCAAGCCGGCCGGTATCCGCAGTTCGATCGCATGTCCGTTCGGCAGGGTGACGTCTTGGATCGTGCCGCAAGCGGCATCGAGGAAATCGACCTCGATGCTGTAGCGCAGATCCGCGCCCGGCGCGCCAAAAGGTGCTGAGCGACGACCGCGCCCGCCGAATAGGTCCGCGAAGATGTCGGAGACATCTTCGAAGCCTCCGAAGGGCGTGTCGCTCTGACCAGTGGCACCTGCCGAGGCACCGGCATAGCTCCGGCGGGGGTCGGGGCGCGGCCGTTCCTGACCGTTGGCTTCGATCTCGCCTGCATCGAAACGGCGGCGCTTTTCCGGGTCGCCGAGAATGTCATAGGCCGCGCCTACGCGCTGGAACTCGCCCTGCGTGATGGCGTCGCCTCGCGACAGATCCGGATGCAGCTTCTTTGCGAGCCGGCGATAGGCCTTCTTGATTTCGACTTGCGTGGCGTCGCGGTCGACGCCGAGAATGTCATAGGGATCGTGTGTCATGCATTAGAGCTCCGCACGGCCGAACAGACTGAACACCTCGTCAAAGCCGAGCACGTCGTCCTCCGCCTTGGTGGACCGATGCGCCACGGTCGCGTGCGCGCAGCGCCGCGATCCGCGCGTCCAGCGGCGGGTGACTGGCGAAGAGCGCCTGCACGCGGCCCGCGTCGAAGGCCATGGCACGCATCTCGTCGGGTAACGGCGGGGCGTGCCGCAAGTGCCGCAACCGCTCCAGTGCGGCGATCATGTTTTGGCGCCCTGCCAGCGCCGCCCCGCCCGCATCGGCGCGGAACTCGCGCCAGCGCGAGAACCACATGACGATCGCCGTCGCCAACACGCCAAGCAGCATCTCGGCCACCAGCGAGACGATCCAGTAGCCCGGCCCATGGCCGCGTTCGACCCGCAGCACGAGTCGGTCGACCAGGAACCCCGCCAGCCGCGACAGGAACACTACGAAGGTATTCACCACGCCCTGGATCAGCGCCAGCGTCACCATATCGCCATTCGCGGCATGGGCGACCTCGTGGCCGAGCACGGCCTCCACCTCGTCCCGCCGCATATGGGCGAGCAGGCCGGTGCTGACCGCGATCAACGCCGCGTCGCGCCGCCAGCCGGTGGCGAAGGCATTGGGCGAGGGATGGTCGAAGATTCCGACCTCGGGCCTGCCAATCCCGGCGCGCCGCGCCTGATCCCGCACGGTTTCGACCAGCCAACGCTCCGCTGCGTTGCGCGGCACCTCGATCACCCGCACCCGCATCGCGGCCTTGGCCATCGGCTTGGACAGGATAAGCGAGAGCAGCGCGCCGCCGAAGCCGATCACCGCGGCGAATATCAGCAGCGCTGTCAGGTTTAGATCAACGCCGTTCGCCGCGAGCAGCCCTTCGATTCCCAGCACCCGAAACGCCAAGGACAGCACGAGGAGCACCGCGAGGTTCGTGCCGAGAAGCAACACCAGCCGCAGCATATCTCAGCCTTCCTGCGGCTCGGGCGCGGCGCTGACCGTCACCCGGGCGGGGCGGATCAGTCGCCGACCAATGGCATAGCCCGGGCGGTGCAGCACGAGCACCCGACCCGACCCGACGTCCTCCCTGACCTGCGTGTCGATCGCCTCATGATGGGCCGGGTCGAAGGCGGCGTCATTGGGCGCGATGATCCGCACGTCGAGCGCCTTCATGGCGGTGTCGAAGCAACTCCGGATCCGCTCCAGTGTCTCGAGATGCTGGGCGACACGCTTGTCGTTCGCATTCGGTCCCGACCGGGCCGCCTCAATGCCGAACGCCAAGGCGTCGAAGCCGGGCGCCAGCGCTTCAATGGCAAGCGCGATGCCGTGGTCACGCCCCTCGACGCGGGCCAACTCGGCGCGCTTGCGAGCGTTCTCGGCCTCGGCCAGCGCCCGCTTCCAGCGATCGGTCAGCTTGGCGATCCTTGCCTCATGCGTCACGTGGCCATCGCCGCCATCGCCGACCTGCGGCTGCGATGCGATCGCAGTCTCGGGGTCGAGCGGGTCGCTCTCGAATTTGTTCTTCCTGTCTTCGAAATCTTCCATCTCCTACCTCCTTTCCATCGCTGCGCTTCAGCGCATCACCAGAAAGATCCGGGCCGAGCCCCGCTGAACCGTCAGTGCGAGCGCGCCGTCGACCCCTGCCAGTTGCCGGCGCAGGTCGGCGAGCGATCCGACCGGCGCACGGTTCACCGCGAGGATCACGTCGCCCGCCATCAGTCCTGACCGCGCTGCGCGGCTGCCCGGATCGATCCGTGCCACCAGGACGCCCGGTTCACCCCCAAACATCGGATCACCCGGCTCCAGATCACGCAGCTCCGCACCCGACAGCCGATCCATCGCCCGATCATCCGTGAGCGAGGCGACCAGCCCGCTCTCGCGCAGTTCGGCCTTGAGCGTCACGACATCGCCGTCGCGGATCACCTCCAACTCGACCTCACTGCCGATCCTTTTCAGGCCGATTTGGCTGCGCAGGTCCGCAGAGCCCGCAACCGGGCGGCCGTCGACCGAGATGATCAAGTCGCCGGGCTCGAGTCCTGCCTCTTCGGCGGCGCTGCCTGGCTCCACCTGCGTCACCACTGCGCCGAGGGCGGACTCAATCCCCAGCGCTTCGGCGAGGTCCGGGGTGAAGTCCTGAATCATGACGCCAAGCTGGCCGCGCCGCACCTCGCCGAACTCGACAAGCTGATCCATCACCGCCGACGCCATGTCGGCCGGAACGGCGAAGCCGATGCCGACATTACCGCCCGAGGGCGCGATGATCGCGGTGTTGATGCCAACGAGCCGCCCGTCGAGCGTCACCAGAGCGCCGCCCGAGTTGCCCGGGTTGATCGAGGCATCGGTCTGGATGAAGTCCTCGTAGACGTCGACGTTGAGACCGCTGCGCCCGAGCGCGCTGACGATGCCCGAGGTAACGGTCTGGCCCAGCCCGAACGGGTTGCCGATGGCGAGCACGTAGTCCCCGACCTCCAGCCGGTCGCTGTCGCCCAGTTCCAGCTCGGCGATGTCCTCGGCTTCGATCTGCAAAAGCGCGATGTCGGTGCCGGGATCGCTGCCGACCAGCTCCGCCTCGAAGCGGCGGCGGTCCTTCAGCGTCACCACGATCCTGTCGCCCTCCGCGACCACATGATGGTTGGTGAGCACGTAGCCTTCCTCGGCATCGACGATGACGCCCGAGCCTGCGCTCATCTGCTGGCGTGGCGAGGGCTGGGGCATCGGGGGCAGGTCGAAGTAGCGCCGGAAGAAAGGATCGGCGAAGAGCGGGTTGCTCTCCACGTCCTGTCGCGTCTCGACCGAGATGTTGACGACGGCGGGCGTCACCTCGGCCAGAAGCGGCGCGAGGGTTGGCAGGCCGTCGTCGTTCAGGAACAGCGGGCGGTCGGGCGTCTGAGCCGCTATGGGGTGGGCAGCCAGCAGCACCACGCAGAGCGCCGCCAGAAAGCGGCGCAGGTCGAGAAATCGGTTAGGCACAGGACCGGGCATCGTCTCCTCCTTGACTGATGTAGCATCGGGCGACCGGTCGCCGCCGGCCGCCCGGGTGGGCTCAGGCGGCCTTGACGGAGATGCGCTTGACGCGCGCTTGTGCCTCGGTGGTCTTGGGCAGGCCGACCTTGAGTACGCCTCTCTCGAAGCGCGCTTCGGCCTTGTCCGCATCGACCCCCGGCGGCAGCGGGATGGTGCGCGCGAAGGCACCGTAGGAGCGCTCGGACAAGTAGACGCCGCGGCGCTTTTCCTCGTGCTCGATCTTCTTCTCGCCGCGGATCGTCATCACGTCGCCAGAGAGCGAGATGTCGATATCCTCGACGTTCATGCCGGGCAGTTCCACCGCCACCTCGATGCCGTCATCGGTCTCGGTGACGTCAGCGCTGGGGCCGAACAGCGAGATCGGGCCGCGCGGGCCGCTGCGACCATTCTCGACCTTGTGCCAGAATTCCTCGAAGACGTGGTTGATGTCGCGTTGGAGCATGGCGAGAGGGCTTGTCGTGCCGCCCGCTCCGTTCGCGGGGGTCCTGGTCTTTTCACGACCCCACGGGATGAGATCGCTGATCTGCATGTCGTGTTTCCTCCTTTGGCTGCGGCCAGGGCGTCAGTTCGCCCTGACCTTGATTTTCTTCGGCTTGGCCTCTGGCGCGCGCGGCAGTTCGAGCCGCAGCACGCCATGCTTAAAATCGGCCTTGATCTTCGACTGGTCGACCTCGTCCGACAGGGTGAAAACGCGGACGTAGTCGCCGATCCGATACTCGGCCGACAGTTGGCGGTAGCCCTCGGGGACATGCGGGCGCACCTTGCCTTGAAGCGTCAGCACATGACGCTCGAGCGTCACGTCGACATCATCGGGCGCGACGCCCGGCATGTCGGCCATGATCACGGTGGTGCCGCCGGTTTCGAGAATGTCGACCGCGGGGGTGAAGTTCATCGCCATGCGGTCCTTGCCGGTTTCGGCCACGTCGCGTCCGTCCTGACGCGCAACTTCCTGTGCCATGATCTCCTCCTTTCTCCTGAATCTCAGGATGTCTTGATCTCAATGCGCTTGGGCTTGTCCTCTTCGGGGCGCTGCATCTCGACCGTCAGTACACCGTCCTTGAAACGGGCCTCGACCCGGTCAGGGGCGATGCGGAACGGTAGCTCGATGCTGCGCGAGAAGCGGCCTTGCGGGCGCTCGCGGCGGTGCCAGGTCGCGTCCTCGCCAACCTGTGGCTCGGCATAGTGGCCCGACAGCGTGACGATGCCGTCCTTCACGGTGAGTTCGATATCGTCCTGCGAGAGCCCTGGAAGCTCGGCGGTCAGCACAATGCTGTCCTGCCCGGCCCAGAAGTTGATCGCGGGCTGGCTGTCGCGCGGCGCGGTGCCAAACCCGTCGAACATGCGGTTCATGTCGCGCTGCATCCGCCGCATGTCGGAAAAGGGGTCCGGCATGCCATAGGGCGCAAAGGATGTCTGAAGCATTGGTGTCCTCCTTTCCTCGTGACGTCCATCTGTCGGATCGCGGGGCCGCGGCGGCACACACCGCGGCGGCACACGATCGATCAATGCGAGGATGTCCCGGAAAGGCAGGTTGCAGGGCAGAGCACTGCTGTCGGCCGGCGCGCCGCATCGGCGCTGCCGCCGGATCGGCAGCCGATGGGAGGGCCGCGATACGCCGGTCCTCCGTCTCTCCACTACCCGGGGACCCGCCTCCGGCATCCCCGAGCCGGATGTGGGAATCCTGAAATAGGCTGTCAAGACCGGATCTGGAAATTTGGCAGGCGACGGCCCACATCCGGGGCGAATGCAGACTCTGGTCAAAGAAAGGAGGAGACGATGGGCCAGAAAGACAGGATAAATCTTTGGTATTTTGCGCTGGCCTTCTTCGGGGTCGTGCTGCTGCATGACCTTTGGGCTGGCGCTCAGCGGATCGATCCGATCCCCTACAGCCGGTTCGAGCAGCTGGTCGATGACGGGCTCGTCGAGCAAGTGGTGATCGGCTCGGGCAGAATTACCGGCAGCTACGTGGTGCCGCAGAACGGCCATACCGAGTTCGTGACGACACCGGTTGAGCCCAGGCTTGCCGAGCGGCTGCGCGACAGCGGCGTGACCTTCACCGGCGCGGTCGAGAACACTTGGCTCGGGGCCGTCCTGTCCTGGGTGGTGCCGGCGGCGGTCTTCGTTGGTCTGTGGGTTCTGGTTATCCGCAAGTTCGCCGAAAAGCAGGGCTTCGGCGGCATGATGTCGATTGGCAAGAGTCGGGCCAAGGTTTACGTGGAAACCGATACCAAGACCCGGTTCAAAGACGTGGCCGGGGTCGATGAGGCCAAGGCTGAGTTGCAGGAGATCGTCGAGTTCCTGAAGGACCCCGAGGGCTATGGCGCGCTTGGGGCGCGGATGCCCAAGGGGGTACTGCTGGTCGGGCCGCCGGGCACCGGCAAGACGATGCTGGCGCGTGCCGTGGCCGGCGAGGCCGGGGTGCCGTTCTTCTCGATCTCGGGCTCGGAATTCGTCGAGATGTTCGTGGGTGTCGGTGCCGCCCGGGTGCGCGACCTGTTCGAGCAGGCGCGTGCCAAGGCTCCGGCGATCATCTTCGTCGACGAGCTCGACGCCTTGGGCCGCGCCCGCGGCAGCATGCCGGGGGTCGGCGGCCATGACGAGCGCGAGCAGACGCTGAACCAGCTCCTGACCGAACTCGACGGTTTCGACCCCTCGAGCGGGCTGGTGCTGCTTGCGGCGACCAACCGCCCCGAGATCCTCGACCCGGCCCTGCTTCGTGCAGGCCGCTTCGACCGGCAGGTGCTGGTCGATCGCCCCGACCGGCCGGGTCGCGAGGCGATCCTGAAGGTCCACATGAGGAAGATCCGCGTCAGGGCTGATGTCGAGATCGGTCAGCTGGCGGGCCTCACCACCGGCTTTTCGGGCGCGGACCTCGCCAACCTCGTCAACGAGGCGGCGCTGCTGGCCACCCGCAGGCGTGCCGGCCGGGTGGCGATGGAGGACTTCACCAACGCAATCGAACGGATCGTGGCGGGGCTGGAAAAGCGCAATCGGCTCTTGAACCCGCGCGAGCGCGAGATCGTCGCCTATCACGAGATGGGCCACGCGCTGACGGCGATGGCACTGCCGGGGGTGGACGAGGTGCACAAGGTCTCGATCATCCCGCGCGGCATCGGCGCGCTTGGCTACACGATCCAGCGGCCGACCGAGGACCGCTTCCTGATGACCCGTGCAGAGCTTGAGAACAAGATCGCGGTGCTGCTCGGCGGTCGGGCCGCGGAGCTCCTGGTCTTCGATCATCTCTCCACCGGCGCGGCCGACGACCTTGCCCGCGCGACGGAAATCGCCCGCGCTATGGCGACCCGCTACGGCATGGTCGAGGATCTCGGCTTCGTCAGCTACGAACCCTCGCAGCGCGATTTTCTCGGTCAGCGACCCGGCGTGTCGGAGGCGCGCTATGGCCCCGAAACAGCCGAACGGATCGACTCTGCGGTGCGAGACATCATTGCCTGCGTCCACGACCGGGTGCTGGCGCTGCTCGAAGCCAATTTCGGGCTCCTCGAGCGCTCCGCTCATGAACTTCTGGAGCGCGAAACCCTGACGGATCAGGACCTGGCCCGCTACCGCGAGGAGTTGCAGCGCGAGCCAGAAACGATGCGCGAGACCGCCTGATCAGGCAGCCGCGGTGTCGAGGCGCGAAGGCGGGCCGATCCGGCCCGCCCAGAGCGGCGGCGGATCGCTGGCCGGAAAGTTGCCGATCAGCGCTTCATCGAGCGGCTCGAACTTGGCCCGAGTATCATCGCCTCGTGCCAAAGGGCCTGGCTCGGATCTCGGCTTATGCTTGCTGGCGAAACGATCTGCGCAACTCTTCATGACCGGTTCGCGGTCCTGCGCGGGCAGCACGATCGGTTGCCAGCCGCGTTGCTTACAATAACGAAGCCCCGTTTCGCGGTCCGGAAACCGCAACTCGATCTGGCGGTCCGGATCGGTATCGCTGATCCAGCCCATTAGCGGCTCGCGCTCCTGAGGGTTGTGCGGTTCGACGCGGAGAACCCACTGACGCGGCACCGGTCCGGATTGGGTCGGCGTGCCGGATGGCCGGTATAGAATGACAACGGGCGCGTCATGGGGCGTAGAAGTCTCGGGCGCACCGCGTTCTTCGGCATCAGTAGTGACCTGGCTTCGCAGCGACATCTGCGCAAGCGGTAAAAGATGGGATGTCCTTTCCATGCTTCCCTCCATGCTCGAATGGATGCTTCGGCCCGTATATAAGGCGTGAGTGGGGGTATCGCGAAGACGTCCGAAACCCCGTGGTTTTTAATTATAGCGACCAGTGTCGTCGGTGTCGGATGACTTCTGATCGATGCCGTGTCTGAACCTGCGCTGCACCGAGCATCAGCTTTCGGCAAGGCCTGCCAGAAACGGACGCCCCCGGTTCTCAGACATGGACACCCGGGCGACACTCCCGCGGGCAGATCGGTATTCTTTACGCTGTCACTACGGTCGGTGCGTCGGGGCATCCCCGGACAGAAACGCGACAACCGCCTCGACGAAGGCGTCCGGTGCGGTGTTCATCGCCTCGTGCCCTTCACCGTCGAACTGCCTGTGGCGGACATTCGCGAGAACATCTGCGAGCTCGACCGTAACGAACATCTCCGGCGGCGTTTCGGATCCGGTCAGCAGCAGCACGGGCATGCGAAGCGCGCCGTACCGGCTTGTGTCGAACTCGTGTCGGCTCAGCGCAAAGACATCCTGCACGGAGGCTTGGGCGTCTTTCACGATGTGCTGCCAGTCGCTCGACGCCATCAGGCTTCCGAGGATGTCGTGCGGCAGTTCGAATACGCCTTCGTAGAAGGCCCTCGCCACGCCCAGCCAGTCCTGCGCCTCGGCAGCCTCGCGCATCCGCTCGAGCACGATCGGCTGCGGTCCCTCCGGGCGGGGCGGCTCGTAGAGGATGAGCTTGCGGACCCGGCCGGGGCAGAGCAATGCCCCGGCCAGCGCAACTTGCGCGCCGTAGGAATGGCCGAGCAGGAAGGCCGGCTCATCGATCCTCTCGAGCAACGCTTCGACATCCTTGGCCTCGTCTTCGACCTCATGGCCCTTTGTGGCCTCGCTCTCTCCACGGCCCCGCCGGGCGAGGGCGTAGAGGGTGAAGTGTTTCGCAAGGCGCGGCCGGGCTTGAAACCAGTTCGAGCGGTGGTCGCTGAAGCTTCCATGCACGAGCACCAGCGGAGGACCCGATCCTTCGACTTCGTAGGACAGGGTCGCACCTGTAGGGGAGGTATAGGTTTCCATTGCGGGTGAAGCGGTGTCATTGCCGGGCATCGGTGGTCCTCCCATGGCTGCGCAGTCGATGAACCATATAGCGGACCGGGCTCGCCCATCCATGATTGCGCTGATTGCCGCTTCTGGTCTTGGACGCAGGGAACGTAGGGGCGCAGCTGCTCGTTTCTGGGCATCGCGGGCATGGTGCCCGCCAGTGATGAGGCTCATCATGAAGACGCTGAACGACGCTTTCGAGCATACGCTCCAAGACATCTATTACGCCGAGAATGCACTGACGAAGGCGCTGCCGAAAATGGCCAAGGCCGCAGGCGATGCCCATCTTCAGGAGGCCCTGAAGGCGCACCTGACCGAGACCAAGGAGCAGATCAAACTGCTCGATCAGGTCTTCAAGGCCATCGGCAAGAAGGCCGAGGGCGAAAAGTGCGATGCCATCGAAGGGCTGATCAAGGAGGCCGAGGGCATCATCGAGGAGGCCGAGGGCAATGCCCTCGATGCGATGCTTATCGGTGCGGCTCAGGCCGTCGAGCACTACGAGATCGCCCGCTACGGCACGCTACGCGAATGGGCGCGGCAGCTCGGGCAGGACGAGGCCCATGATCTTCTGACGCAGATCCTCGACCAGGAAAAGGCAACGAATGCCAAGCTGACCGCACTCGCAGTTGGCGAAATCAATGCCGCGAAGACGCGGAAAACGACCGCCAAGGCCTGATAGATATCGGTGGCCAGCGAACCATGCACGCGCTCTCGCAGGGAACTGTGAGAGCGCTTTCCATGAGACGCGCCGCGCCCTCAAGCCCAACGGGCTGTTGCTGTCGGTGTTGGTTCGGCAATTCGAATGGGAAGCAGACCTGAAAGCCAAGAGCGACTAACGGTCGCTTTGAGCTTTGAGCGCCAAGGCAGGGAAGGCCGGGAAGCAGGCCTTTGCTACCCACGACGCGAAAGCCCGCTCTTTCTTCCGATCGAAACTCAGAAGGGATCAACTGCCCGCTGCACCCGACTGGATGGTAGCTGGGGCCAGTTCAGTCTGGGCCTCCAGGCGCTCTCGCGGCAGCATTAGCATCACCCGGAAACCGGCCTCATCGAGGCACCGTTCAAAGATGCCTCCCAACCGTCCCTCGACCATGTGCTGCATGAGCTTCGTGCCGAATCCGACACGCTCGGGCGTCGGCGGCGGGGCAGCCAGCGGGACAGCCCGATGTTCGCGCCATTCCAGAACCAGGTTCTCGTGTGACCCATCGAACCGGGCCCTGACGGCGAGACGGCTGTCCTCGCAGGAGCTGCCATGTTTCAGCGCGTTGGTGGCAAGTTCATTCAGGACCAGTGCCAACGGCATGACGCTGTCCCTGTCGACCGCCATGTCAGGTGCCTCGATAGAGATCCTGTCTCGTTCAGGGAGAATGCTGATCGCTTCCTTGATCAGCGCCGGTAAAGCCACGCTCTCGCTGGCGTCCTCAACAGCCATGCGGTTGGCCTGGCCCACGGCCACGAGGCGCCCCAGGAAGGCCTCGTCCAGCTCATCCTTGGTCCGGGCCTCCCGGGAACAGCTGCGGTAGATCGAGGCCAGCACCGAGAGGCTGTTGCCCACCCGGTGGCTCATCTCGCGGCGCAGCGTCTCGCGGTGCTCCGCATGTTCCTTGCGGTGAAGCGCGACGCCGATCTGGCTTCCGACTGTCTGGAGCATCCGCAGAACCTCCTCATCCAGCCGCGCGTGGAGGGTTCCGAAGAACTCGAGCACACCATGTATTTCTCCGCCTTGCCGCACCGGCAAGGCAACTGCGCGGGTCAACCCGACCTCTTCGAATGCGCTGCGGCGAACGAACTGGCAGGACGCGGGAAGGTCGAAAAGTGCTTGCAGCTGTCCCGATTGCCAAGCGCGTCCCGGCAGGCCCTCTCCGAGGCCGAACCGAACCACCCTCGTGGCCTCGACCACCGGTTGGAAACGCGGGTCCGCCAAGTGCCAGATGCCGGTAGGGTGCAGGCGCGCATGGGGGCCTCGCCCGCGCACGACATGGAAATGGCCTGCCTCCATGCCGGATACGGCACAGACACTGTCGAGACAGAACTGAGTGAATTCGTCGAGCGAAACGTCTTCCAGAAGCTTTTGCGCGACGGCGAGTAGCGCCTCTCCTTCGCGGGCCCGCAAGTCTTGTGCGCGCCGGGCAGCTTCCTCTGCGGCCATGCTCCGGATGAAGGCGTAGAAGATCCGCTCGCCGCCACCGCCTGGCATGGGAAAGATCGACAGTTCGATGGGAAACTCGGCACCGTCACGGTGCAGGGCGGTGATACGGACCCGTTGTTCGAGAACCGGCCCCTCACCCGTGCGATTGTAATGCTCCAAGCCGCGCGCATGGCCTTCGCGATGCTGAGGGGGCACGATAAGATCCCCCATGGAAGACCCCATCGCGTCTGCGCGAGGCCAGCCGAACATTTCCTCGGCCGCGCCGTTCCAGGCGACGACCAACCCTGCTTCGTCCATTCCCACCACGGCATCGAGCGCGCGGTCAAAGAGGGACTCCAAGTGCTTCATCCAGCCCCTCCAATTCTCAAAGTAGGACAACTATCCGCCAAATGAGGCTAAGTCGAGACGAACTGTATGGGTTTGGCTTGTCCCTGCCCGTTATCGATCGCGGGCCGCGTCCACATCGCGTATCACAGCATGCAGTTTCACCGGGCTGAATGGCTTGCCAAGCAGAGCGACCGGAGCGGTGGCAGCGATGTCTGCCTCCGTCAACTCGTGCAGGCTGCCGCTGACGATGATCGAAGGAACGCCCAGCTCGGCCCGCATGAAAGCCGCAGCCTCCGCGCCGCTTGATGGGCCTGCCAGGTGCAGGTCCACGAGGGCCAGATCCGGCACATATGCGCAGGCCATCTCGATCGCCGTCACCTTCGTCCCTGCGATGCCTACGACCTCGTATCCCATGTCCATGAGCTGCATTTCGAGGTCGAGCGCGATGAAAACCTCGTCTTCGACGATAAGAATGCGCATACCGGGCTTAGACCGAAACCGGGAACCGGAGGATGGTGCACCACCCTTCCGACGAACACGGCTGCTCGATCCGGCCACCGATCTGGCGAGCGGACATCTGGATCAGCCGCTGACCAAGGCCCGAGCCGCGCGACGCTTGGCCTTCGACTGCCTCGGACGAGCCGGTGCCGTCGTCGATGACCGTCAGCACCAGCTCGCCCGCCTTGGCGTCGCGCGCGAGGCGCACGCGCACGCGTCCTTCCTCCCGCCCATGAAAGGCGTGCTTCAGGGCATTGGTGATCAGCTCGTTAACGATGATCGAGAGGCTGATGGCCTTGTTCGGGCACAGCCGGATCGGCGTCACGTCGAGGTCGATTGAAATGCCCCGAACGTCGCAGCCAGACGAGGCGGCGACGTGGTCGCAAAGATCACGCAGCTGCTGGTCGACGGCCACGCTGGTCACATCGCCATCTTGGTAAAGGCTGGCGTGGATGGTGGCGATCGCATTGACCCGGGTACTGGCCGAGAGCAGCTTCTCGCGGGTCTCGGGCGAGGCCCGCCCGCTCTCGAGGCTGAGCAGGCTCGCCACCATCTGGAGCGAGTTCTTGACCCGGTGATTGACCTCGTCGAGCAGCATTTTCTGGTTGGCGAGCGCGGCTTTCAGCTGCTCTTCGTTCTGCCGGAACTCGGTGATGTCGACGACCATGCCTACGAGATGCGGCTCGCCGTTCACGGGGCCGAGCAAGATCTCACCCCGCGCCGAGATCCAGCGGACGCTGCCGTCGGGCAGCAGGAGCCGATGCTCGAGGATTGTCGGCCCGGGCCCACGCTCGGCGGCCGAGAAAAGCTCCATGCGCACGCGCTCACGATCCTCGGGATGAACGCGCTCGAAGAACGGCTCGATCTCGTCGCCGGCCTCGTCTGGCGCGAACCCGTGCATCGAATCGACGCCGGCGGAGCGGATCAGCTTGCCCGTGACGAGATTAAGGTCCCAGAAGGAAAGGGACGCCCCCTCGGCGGCCGTGCGCTCCCGTGCCTCGAGCAGCAACTGCTGCGTCACCTCTGCCGTCACGTCCTCGACCAGCTGAAGGATGCAGGTGACCTCGCCGTTCTCGGTCACCGGGGAATGCGACAGCCGCCAGTAGCGGGTCTCGAAGCCGCCATCGGGCATGACGATGTCGTGCCGGCCCGGCTCCAGCGCGTCGGTCTGTCGCGTGTCGACCGCGCGCGCAACCGAGGCGCGGATCGTCGCCTCAAGGTTCGGCGTGTCGGGACGCGGGGGGAACTCGTCGAACAAGGGCCGGTCGAGCAGCGTGGCCCTGCGTCGCGCAACGGCTTCCTCAAAGGGCGCGTTGACGTCGATGATCAGAAGATCAGTCGACATGATGATCGCCGGCACCGGGATCGCGTGCAGGATGGCCCTGCCGGACAGGATGGGAGCGTCGAGCATGATGACCCTTCAAAGCGCAGAACTGACCCGAACCCGGGAGCATCGCCCTATATAACGTGTGACTCATAAGGCGGTAGACCTGCCGCGCAACAGGTCTGTCATTTCAGTAAGCCGACGTTCGATGCAACCTAGCCGAGGGGCAACTATGGGCCGGGAGTGCTCGAGGTTAGGAAGGGCGGGAAGCGGTCATTCGCTGCGGCTTCCAAGAAAGTCCGCTATCGAACATGAGGCATTGATAGTGGCGAATACGCGTGTCTTTCGGACAACCGCGCCACCGACTGTGGCTGTCCGGAGTAGGCTTTCAACTTGGTTTTCGAAAGGGCCGGCGGCTACAGCCTATGCCGGATCGTGAGAAAGTTTCCTTTCATTGTTTTCCAAGCGAAGCCTCCCAGCCAGAGAGGAACTGCTCGCGCTTCAGCTCGTCGAGGTAGGTCAACAGCCCAGGCCCGAGCCGGATCGGGAGAAAACTGCTCCGCTGGCTGTCGATCTTTTGCAGGATGAGGGCCGTCGCCTCCCCGGGCGGACGGATCGGGATGAGGGGTGTGCTTTCCGTAAGGAGGCGCTGGCCGTCATCAGACAGCATGAAGAGCAGAAAGCGCGCGCCCAGATCAGGGCGGGTGGCGGCCTTTGGAACGAAGCCAGTTCGGGTCATGACAAGGTTGTAATCGTCAAGGAAGTGCAGACCCACCTCCGGCGTATCTGAGGCGAAGGCCGCAGCGTAGGAGCCGATTGCATTGAATGCCAGCGCGATCTCACCCGAGGCCGTGGCGGCGACCATCTGCGACGTGCAGCAATAGCGGCGCATGCCGGCCCGCCCGAATGCTTCGGTAAGACGCTGGGCCTGCGGGCCTTGGATCGAATCCTGCGTGGCAAAGAGGTAGCCGATCCCCGAGCCGCGCAGGTCATAGCCGCCTATCCGCCCCGCAAGTTTGGTCTCATTATCGCGCACGAAGCTGGCGAGGTCGCGATGGCTGCGCGGCAAATCCTCCTCGTCGAACAGGCGTCGATCATAGGCGATGGCGGCGGGCTCGAAGGTGAAGCCGAAAAGCTCGGAGCGCCATGTCGCCCAGTCGGGCGGGCGCAGTTCGTCAGGGATGTCGAGCTGGCGTGCCAGCCCACGATTGACCAGATCTACCTGTAAATCCATGGCCGAAGATACCACCAGGTCAGGTACCAGTCCGGGCGATATATCGAGGAGCGCACGGTGCAGCCCCACGGTCTGGAACTCGCTGTAGTTCACCCGGACGCCCGGATTGCGCTCTTCGAAAGCCGCGATCAGCGGCGCCATGGCTGGGCCGTCCGTGGCGCTGAAAATGCTCAGGGTTTCAGCGCGCGCGGCTGGCGGAGCGAGCGAGATCCCAAGGAGGCAAAGCAGTAGCGCGATCAGGCGCGGAAATACGATCGCGGCACGCAGACCGCCGAGCGGCGAGCGGCCAAGCTCCAGCCGACCGGAATGGCCCTTGGCCACGGCGCTGACGATCGAAAGACCCAGGCCCGAGCCGGCGGTCTCGGTCGAGATCGAGGTGAACCTCTGGGTGGCTCGGGGCAGATCCGCCTCGGAGATCCCCTGACCGGCATCCTCAACACTCAGCCAGACTTCGTCACCGTGCTCGGTCAGCCCGACCGTGATCGTGTTTTCCGCCGGGCCATGCCGGACCGCATTGTCGATCAAGTTGCGAAGCGCCTCGCGGATCGACACCGGGTCGCCCATGATCCGGTCGTGGCCGTCGCTGAGCCCCTCATCCTCGAAGCTCAGGGCGATGTGCCGCAACCGGCTGTCGCGCAGCTGCTCGGCCAACGTGTCGCGCACCAGCGAGCGCAGGGCGAGCGGCGCGAGGCTGCCTTGGTCGGAGCGGTGGATGACCATGGCGTTGGCAAGAAGCTGGTTGGTCAGCCGCACGGTGCGTTGCGCCTGCCGGTCGGCCTTGGACACACGCGCACGCATCTGGTCGAGGTTCGGCGCGTCGGTTGCGAGTGACAGGTGACCTTGTAGCGCTGAAAGCGATGTCCGGGTCTGGTGCGCGACATCGGCGATGAAGCTCTCGGTCAGGGCACGGCTCTGGCCCAGCCGGGCAATGAAGCCGTTGATCGCGTCGAACAACCCGCGGATTTCGCGCGGCGGCGTGCCTTCAACCCGCGACAAATCGGCGGGTTCGCGGTGGCGCAGTTCGGTCTCGATCTGGCGCAGCGGCGCCAGGGACCGGCGGATCGCCAGCCAGACGAAGCCCAGACCGATCAAGGAGACGGCGGCCAGCCCGGCCATGCCGTTGAGAAACAGCGACCATTGCTGCGCGCGGCGCGCTTCGACGGTCTGCCCGATCTGAACCCCGACCCATTCGCGCCCCTCCGGCGCGGTCAGCCGGCGGCCCTGCGACACGAAACGGAAAGACGCCCCGCCAAAATTGGCGTCATAGAAGTAAGGAAGGTCGTCGAGCGCACGGCCGGGCTCGGGCAGCGTCTCGGTGCCGGTGATCTCGCCGTGTCGCGGTGAGAAGACCCGGTAGGCGACGCGGTCGTGGGGGTTGAGCGCGAGGATCTCCATGGCCGAATGCGGCAGATCGACGGTCGGGCCCTCGGGGGCGAACGAGGTTCGCTCGAGGATCGCCAGCGCCGCGCCGGCGAGCAGCAGATCGTAGGTGCGGTTCGCGGCACCGCGTGCATAGGCCCAGAGCAGCAGCGAAATCAGCAGCAACAGCACGGCGAAGCCCGCCGCCATGCTGGCGAGCAGGCGGCGCTGCAACGATCGGCCGCCCGGCTCAGTCGTCATCGGTGATGTAGGCCATGTAGCCGAGACCGCGGGCGGTCTTGATGACCAGCGGCGTGCCTTCAAGCCGGCGGCGCAGGCGGGTCACGAGTTGCTCGATCGCGTTCAGGCTCGGCGTTTCCTCGAAGGTATAGAGCCGGTCGGCCACATCCTCCTTGGTCAGCATCCGGCCCATGTTGTCGATCATGATTTCAAGAAGCTGGATCTCACGCGCCCGAAGCTGCGCGTCCTGCCCGTTGATCGTCGCGCGCTTGGCGGCGCGGTCGAAGCTCAGCGGGCCGGCGGTGAACAGGTTGCTGGCGCTGCCAGCGCGACGCCGCGCAAGCACGCGGCAGCGAGCCGAAAGCTCTCGGAAATCGACTGGTTTGACCATGTAGTCATCGGCGCCCGCATCGAGCCCGATCACCCGGTCGTCGATCTGGCTGCGCGCCGTCAGGATCATCACCGGCGTGGTGTCGCCGCGTGAGCGCAGCGAGCGCAGCACCTCGTAGCCGCTGCGGCCCGGCAGGTTCACGTCGAGCAGCACGATGTCGAAGCCGGCGTGGCGTAGTAGCACGTTGGCCTCCTCACCGTCGCTTTCGCGGTCGACCGAATGCCCTTCGGCCCTGAGCCGATCCATGATCGTCTCTGCCAGATCGTCATTGTCTTCGACCAGAAGCATTCTCATGGCGCGACGATAGCCGTCCCGGAGCGCGGCGAGAAGCGGTCGCGCGCGCAGGTCAGCGTCCGGTCAGCTTCGCGTCAGGGACCGCTCAGCGATCGGCGTCATGATGAGGTCATCCGGGGAAGAGGACCCCGCGATGACAAGGTTCCGAGGGAGGACAACCGAATGAGATTTGCCCGCATCGGCACGGCGCTGGCCGTGACCATGAGCATCGCCGCGCCCGCACTGGCCCAGAGCGACATCCGCAAGCCCGAATGCGTGGCCCCCGCCAACCCCGGCGGCGGCTTCGACCTTACCTGCCGAGTCGCGCAGAAAGGCCTCGATCCCCATGTCGACGCGCCGATCCAGGTCACCTTCATGCCCGGTGGCATCGGCGCCGTGGCCTACAACATGTTCAACACCACCCGCACCGACGACGCTTCGGCCATCGTCGCCTTCTCGACCGGATCGCTGCTGAACATTGTCACCGGCAAGTATGGCGAGTTCACCGAAGACGACGTGCGCTGGGTCGGCACCGCCGGCGCCGACTTCGGGGCGGTCGTGGTCCGGTCCGACAGCGAGTATCAGGATCTCGCCGGGCTGATGGAAGACCTCGGCAGCGATCCCTCGAGCGTCGTCGTCGGCGCCGGCGGCTCGGTCGGCTCGCAGGACTGGATGAAGGGCGCGCTGCTGGTGCGCGAGACCGGCGCCTTGCCAATGGACATGCGCTACGTCGCCTTTGACGGCGGCGGCGATGCCATCGCGGCGCTGCTCGGCGGATCGATCGAGGTCTACATGGGCGATGTCGGCGAGATGGTCTCGCATCTTGAAAGCGGCCAGATGCGCATTCTCGCGGTGATGTCGCCCGAGCGGCTCGACGAGCCTTTCGCCGAGATCCCGACCGCGATCGAGCAGGGCTTCGATCTGGAATGGACCATCATGCGTGGCTTCTACATGGGCGGCGAGGTCTCCGACGCCGATTACCAGAAATGGGTCGACGCTTTCGAGGCTGCCTATGCGACGCCCGAATGGGCTGAGATCCAGAAGGCCCAGGGCCTGCTGCCGCTGAATCTCGCAGGCGAAGTGCTTGAACAGAGCATCGACGAGCGTGTGGCGCGTCTGCGCGGCATCGCCACCGAGGCTGGCCTGATCAACTGAGTTCCTCCCCGGAACGGGAGCCGGCATCGCGCCGGCCCCTGACCCTTTCCAGCCAACCCGCAACGAAGAGGAGGCCCCAATGGCCGACCGCATCTTCGCCGGGGTGCTTCTGGCCGTGACCTTGGCCTATGCGGCCATCGCCTTCACCGCCATCAGCGCTCCGTTTCAATACGACCCATTGGGCCCTGAGAGCTGGCCGCGCATCCTGTCGGTCGTGGCGCTGGCCTGCATCGCGGGCATCCTGTGGAAGCCCGATACCGGAGCGCTCGGCCTCACCCGGCAGGTGTGGTTCCGGCTCGCGGCATCGGTGCTGGCGCTGATCGCCTATGCCGAGCTCTACGAGCCGTTGGGCTTCGTTCTTTCGACTGCGCTCTACGGCACGGTGATGGCGTTGATGCTCGGCGCCGAGCGGTTGCGCGCGGTCGGCTTCGGCATTGCCGCCGGGCTCATCGGCTATCTGGTCTGCGCCAGCCTGATGGGGCTGAACCTGCCGCTCGGCGAGGTCGTCGAGGCGATGATTGCCACCACCGAAACCGAAGGGGCAAACTGATGGATGCCGTATTTTCGGGCCTCGCGACCGGCTTTGCCGTCGCGCTCGACCCGTTCAACCTCATGCTGGTCCTGCTTGGCTGTTTCTTCGGGACACTGATAGGCGCGTTGCCGGGGATCGGCCCGATCAACGGCGTGGCGATCCTGTTGCCGATCGCCTACGGGCTCGGCTTTCCGCCGGAATCGGCGCTGATCCTGCTGGCGGGGATCTATTACGGCGCCGAGTATGGCGGCCGGATCTCGTCGATCCTGCTTAACGTGCCGGGGGACGCCGGCGCGGTGATGACCACGCTCGACGGCAACCCGATGGCCCGCAACGGCGAAGCCGGGCGCGCGCTGTCGCTCTCGGCCGTGGCGAGCTTCATCGGCGGCACCTTCGCCGTGATCCTGATGTCGCTCTTCGCGCCGCTGCTGGCGAAGTTCGCCGTCACCTTCTCGCCTGCCGACTATGTCGCGCTGATGGTCTTCGCCTTCGCGTCGCTGGCCTCGCTGGTCGGCAAGAACCCGACCAAGACGCTTCTGGGAGCGTTGATCGGCCTGATGCTTGCCACCATCGGCATAGACGCCAACACCGGCATCGCGCGCTACACCTTCGGCATTCCCGACATTCTCGCAGGCATCGACTTTCTGATCGTCGTCGTGGGCCTGTTCGGCATGGCCGAGCTGCTGACGCTGGTCGAGCATCAGGTCTCGGGCAAGCTCAAGGCGCTGCCGGTCGACAACAGCTTCGTGCGGATGAGCGACATCGCGAAGACCAAGTGGACGATCCTGCGCTGCTCGATCATCGGCTTCTTCATCGGTGTGTTGCCGGGAACCGGCGCCTCGGTCGCCTCGGCCGTGGCCTACGGCACCGAAAAGCGGATCTGCGACACCGAAGGCACCTTCGGCAAAGGCGACATGCGCGGTCTCGCGGCTCCCGAAGCGGCCAACAACGCCGCTGCCGGCGGCGCGATGGTGCCGATGCTGACGCTGGGCATTCCCGGCTCCGGCACCACGGCGATCCTTCTGGGCGCGCTCCTAATGTTCAATATCCAGCCGGGCCCGATGATGTTCACGCAGCGGCCCGACATCGCCTGGGGACTGATCGCCTCGATGTATGTGGGCAACGTGGCGCTTCTGGTGATCAACCTGCCTCTCGTCGGGCTGTTCGCCCGAATGCTGACGATCCCGCAGCACTACCTGACGCCACTTATCGCGATCCTGGCCTTCATCGGCATCTATACCATCGTCGGCAACCCGTTCGACCTGCTGCTGATCACCGGTCTTGGCCTGTTCGGATGGTTCCTGCGCAAGCTCGACTTCTCGCTGGCGCCCGTGATCCTCGGCTTCGTGCTGGGCGGGCTGTTCGAGAACAACCTGCGCCGGGCACTGTCGATCTCGGGCGGCGACTGGGGCATCCTCGTCGCCGACTGGAAGAGCGTGACGCTCTACGGGCTTGCGGCCCTGGTGGTGGTGCTGCCCTTGTGGCTGGCGCGGCGCAACCGGCCGCGTCCCGAAGGCGCACCGGTGGGCGTCGAGGACTGAGGCGCGCATGTCTGTCTTCGACACGATCCGGCCGCATCTCGCAGCGGCCGGGCTGGGCCTCGGGGGGGCGGCAATCGCCGCCCTCCTTGGCTTGCCGGCCGGTTCGCTGATCGGCGCGACCGTTGCAGTCGCCTCGGCGGCGGCGATGGGGAGGCGGCTGGCCGTATCACCGCGCCTGCGCGACCTGGCCTTTGCCCTGATCGGTGTTTCCCTCGGGGCGGGGGTCGACGCGCAGATCCTCTCGCAGCTTCCGGCTTGGTCGGTCAGCCTCGCCATTCTCGCGGTCGCGCTGGTGGCGACGGTTCTGACCGGGCAGCACCTGCTGTCGCGCCTGTTCGGCTATGACGGTGAAACGGCCGTCCTCGCGAGTTCACCCGGCACCATGTCCAACGCCATCGCCATCGCCCTGGAAGGGCGCGGCGATGCCACCGCCGTAACGGTGCTGCAACTGATGCGCCTGCTGATCCTCGTGCTCCTGGTGCCGCCGCTTGCCATCATGTTCGACACGCCCGACGCGGCCATCGCCCCCGCCGAGGACATGTTGCTCGTCTATCTCGTTCCACTGGTCGGCCTGGCCTTGATCCTTGGCAAGCTCGGTGCCTCTCGCGGCATCCCGGCGGCCTGCCTGCTGGCCGGCATGATCATCAGCGCAAGCGCGCATGTGACGGGCCTTGCCACGGGGGTCGCGCCCAACTGGGCGATATTCATCGGCTTCGCGATCACCGGCACCGTGCTCGGCACGCGGCTCTCCTCGGTGAGCCTCCCACAGCTTCGGCGCCTTTCGTCTGCGGGCGCGGCAGTAGTGGCCACGGCACTCAGCCTATCGCTCGGCTTCGCATTTTTGACGTATCTCCTGACCGGCCTGCCATTTGGTCAGATATGGGTCGCCTATGCGCCGGGCGGTGTCGAAGCGATGGCAGCGATCGGCCTCGCACTGGGCTATGACCCGGCCTTCGTCGCAGCGCATCACTTCGCTCGCATCCTGATACTGGTTGTGCTGATGCCGATCTTTCTGCGGAAGCGGGGGTCAAGGTCTGTCACATGACGCGGATATCGAGTTCGCATCGTGGGCTCTATCATAGGCCGGCGTAGGTGCTTCAATTTGAAGTCTGATCGGTCCTAATTTGCGACGCTTCGGATATCGGATGCCTACGCGTTCCGCCATAGTCGAGAATGTAGATCCAAAGCGGGCTTTCGCTACGTGCCCGTTCAAGGTCGGCTTAGGGCCGCGAGCAGCCACGGTATGTATCGACAGAAAGCTTCCATTCTCAACTTTCCTGACCTGGTAGGACCTTGTTGCACATCTCGGAAAGGGGGATTCGCTGAGCGGGTCCTGACGGTTAGCTCGGGGACATGCCGAAGCCTTCTCCGACCCGCTACCGCACGAAGAACTGGTCAGACTACAATGCGGCGCTGCGCAAGCGCGGCTCGCTTTCGGCCTGGTTCGATCCCGAGATGGTCTGGCACGGAGATTGTTGCAGAAATCATGTTTGTGGATGCCCCTTCGCCTAATGGTCTCTTGATAAAGAGCGCCTCGGCAGATCGGTGTATCCAATTCATGTCCGAATACCACAGCGCTCCGCTGAACGGTGGACGGTGGACAGGGTCGCTACAGAAGGGCAGCCAGACGCGGTCCAACTTCGGCATTCCGGCCCCGCTCGGCCAGATACTGCCGCAGATTTCTGATCACTGTACAGCGAACCGACACCTATCGGTGTCGAGCGACCGAAGAACCTATCACTATCTGAAAGTCGACAGCTGTTGGCTGACCTGTCCTTGCCGCACATGGCTCAAGCCGGAGTGTCGGGTTTCCCCTTCGACATTCAAACGGCTCGAAGCGTCGCTCATGACATTTCTCGAGTGAGCGCTCCCTTGGACCTCCATGCCTGGCGCGTTGCATGCCGCAGCCATGAGGCCCCTGCCCTTCAATGATCGGGGAATGACTCACGAAGTCAGGAGGCTGCAAGGCCGGAAACCGTCACGAACTCCCCGTTCAATCGATGAACCCCATCGGCCGATCGATAGGGCTTCACGGATTCGAGGAACTCGTCTCGAACGTCAGCCATGACGGCATCCGGAAAGCGCTTTACGGCAAGTGCAACGGGACCGGCGCGGACCACCGCATCAACGATGTCTTCGCCAGTGGCGAACCGCAGAACCTCTCTTTGCCTGCGCTCCTCGACCGAAACAAAGCCGGTGCCTTCCATGAGCCCCTTGAGGACCCCCGGAGCACCGGTGCCAAAGAACAGCGGACAGACCTCCGAGGCGACCCGCGCGTCGACGATCGGAAAGATCTCGGCCCAACCGCAGTTCCTGCGCTCGCCCCAGACGGTGACGGTCGCGCGGCCACCCGGTTTCAGGACGCGGTAAAGCTCGGCCAGCGCCCGCGCGGGGTCGGGCACATACATCAGGCCCAAGGCGCATAGGGCCCGGTCGAAACAACCCGGCTCGACCGAAAGCTCTTCGGCGCTCATGCGGGCGGCGGTGATGTTGCTTCGGCCTGCCTCGATGGCACGGCGGGTGATCTCGTCGATCATACGTTGCGACAGATCAGTCGCCAGAACCCGCCCGTCCTCGCCCACGGCATCACTCGCGCGAAAGGTCGCCATGCCAGTGCCGCAGGCGGTCTCGATCACATGATGGCCGGGACGCAGCTCCGCCATCGCCAGAAGCGTGTCATGCGCCGGGCGCAGCGGGGCCTGCCAAGCCGCCTCATAGCGCGGGGCGGCTTCGTCCCAGCCATAGCGCTGCACGCGAAGTTGGAGCTTGGGGTCCACGTTATCGCCTCCTGGGGCCGTCATGGACCCGGATTGCCGTCGAGACCTCCTGCGCCCGGATTGTGATTGCTGTAAGTCGTGAGGGCGTGGGCGGTACGCATGTGAGATTCCACATCTCGCAGTTAGAAACATAGCGTTGAACCGCGGCCTTACCGGTCTAACTGGCATGACGCATAGGTCGGCGATGCAGTTCGCTGGACGGGCCCTGTGCGCAACTGCGGTAAGGAAGATGCCAATGCCGGTCGAAATCCTGCCGGGTAGCTATTGTGGCGCGGCGCCTGCGCCCGAGGTGGCGCTGCGAACCTGGAATCTTGACCCCTTGCTACTGGTCAGCCTGCTTTTCCTGCTGATACTTCTTCGGCGTGACAGGACGGGGCCCGCTGCCGTCGGAGTGCTGGCGTTCGCCTTCATCTCTCCTCTCTGCGCGATCTCGGTCGGCCTGTTCTCGGCCCGCGTGGTGCATCATGTGCTTCTCGTCGCGGTCGCGGCGCCACTGCTGGCCGCGGCCCTGCCCGCCCGCCGACCTTCGGGCATCGCCCTGCCCTTCCTCGTCTCGACGGCACTGCTCTGGGCCTGGCATCTCCCGGCCGCCTACGACCTCGCTCTGCGCGACGTGGCAGTCTACTGGATCATGCAGCTGACCCTGCTGGGGTCCGCCGTCTGGTTCTGGCGGTCGGTACTGAGCGCGCGCGGCGGCATCGACGCCGTGCTGTGGTCGCTGGCCGGACTGATGCAGATGGGCGCACTCGGCGCGCTGCTGACCTTCGCGCCCGAGCCGCTCTATGCCACGCATGGGCTGGCGCCGCTGGCCTGGGGCCTCACGCCGCTGGCCGATCAACAGCTCGGCGGGCTAATTATGTGGGTCCCGGCAATGCTGCCTTATGCCGCGATGATCGCCCTTTCGGCGCGGCGCGGCTGGCGCGCCTCGAACGGTCGGAGCACCGCGTGAGTTGGCTCTACGGTCTCGTCCCGCACCTCAAGGCGCTGCATGTGGGCATGCTGATCCTGTGGTGCGGCGGCCTCTTCGCTCTGCCTCTGATGCTGGCGCGGCACGATCCAGCGATTGGCCAAAGCGACTACGAGCGCATCCGTCGGGCCACACATTACGCCTATACCTTCTTCATCACCCCGGCCGCGGTGATCGCCATCGCCTCCGGCACGGGACTGATCTTCCTGCGCGAGGTCTACGTGACATGGATGTTCGCCAAGCTGGTCTTCGTGGCTGCGCTGGTGAGCTTCCATGTCTGGGTCGGCTACGTGCTGGTCGCGGTGGCCGAGCGGGCCGGTGCGCACCGCGCGCCGCAACCCCTCCTGCCGCTCCTGCTCCTGCTCCTGCCGGTTCTTGGCATCCTGACGCTGGTTCTGGCCAAGCCCGAGCTGGGCGAGATCCCGGTGCCGGGCTGGCTCTCCGAGCCGCTCGGGCGTCAGCTGCCTTTCGACGTACCCAGACGATAATCGAAAACGAGCTTGCCGCCATGCCATCCCGTCACCATCACCACGATCACGCTGAAGCCCGAGATCAGGATGCCGTAAGGCAGCACCGCCGCCTCGTAACCCTGCAACCGGTAACCCCAGTTCGCGCCGAGGATCGACAGCAGCAGCACCGCGATCACGAAATGCGACCAAGCTGGAGCACGGATGCGGATGCCCGGTACCATAAGAAGCTCGGCCGTGCCGGTGGCGCCGGCGGCGAGACCGAACAGAAAGGCCGTGCCCGCTGCCCAGATCGCGGCACGCGCCCAGAACAGCTCGCCCGACCACCAGTAGAGCACGTCCGCCCCAAAGGTGCAGAAGGTCAGCGCCACCGGGAAGGCCACGCTCATCGCGTGCAGCGGATGCCCCCAGATGCCGACGATGGATTCGGTCTCGTCGTAGCCGGCAGCCTCCACGATCGGGTCGTGAAGCTCTTCCTTTTTCGTCTGGACCATTTCCTCGGCCATGCCCGGTCTCTCCTGCGCTGGGGTCTCGTCGGCTCAACACCCCTGCTGCTCGCGGGTTGCGAGGAAAGCCTTTCGGCGGTGCATCCGGCCGGCCCGGCGGCCGCGGTCATCGCTCGGCTGTGGTGGGTGCTTCTGGCCGGCGCGACGGCGATCTTCCTCTTCGTCACGGCGCTGATCGCACTCGCCTGGCGGCGGCCGCCGGGCGAGGCAGAAGAACGGCGCTTCGTGGTCTGGCTCGGGCTCGCCTTCCCCATGACCGTGTTGGCCGCACTGCTGGCCTACGGCATCGTCGTAGGCGAGCGGCTGCTGCCGCGCGCAACACCCGATCTGGTGCGCGTTCACGCCGAGGCGCGACAATGGGCCTGGCGCTTCCGGTACGACGACCTGCCGGGGCTCGAGACCAACAACGTGCTGCACATCCCGGCCGACCGCCCGGTCGACGTGGCCATCACCACGGCCGACGTGGTGCATGGCTTCTGGGTGCCACGGCTCGCGGGCAAGCTCGACGCCGTGCCGGGGCATGTCAACGTGCTGCGGATCGAGGCGGATGCGCCCGGCCGCTACAAGGGGCTGGGATCGGAGTTCAATGGGGCTGGCTACCGCGGTCACCGCTTCACGGTGATCGCGCACGACGAAACGGGCTGGCAGGCCTTCCTACGAGAGGAAGCACCATGAACGCACTCAGGCGCCACCGCGCGCTGTCGCGGATCTGGGCTTCGGACCCGGGCTGGAAGGGCTGGTTCACCACGGTGAACCACACCGATCTGGGGCGCATGTTCCTCGTCGTGGCGACGGTCTTCTTCGTCATCGGCGGCATTCTCGCGATGCTGATCCGGGCGCAGCTCGCCAGCCCGCGCTCGGCCTTTCTTGGCCCCGACCACTACAATCAGATCTTTACCATGCACGGGACCATCATGATGTTCCTGTTCGCGATCCCCTTCTTCGAGGGACTCGCGGTCTACCTGCTGCCGAAGATGCTGGGCACGCGTGACCTCGCCTTCCCCCGGCTCACCGCCTACGGCTTCTGGTGCTACGTCTTCGGTGGCGCGATGATGATCTTCGCGCTGCTGGCGGGGATCGCACCGGATAGCGGCTGGTTCATGTACCCGCCGCTGTCCTCGACCATCGGCGCGCCGGGGATCAACTCGGACTTCTGGCTGATCGGCATCACCTTCGTCGAGATCTCCGCGATCTCGGCGGCGGTCGAGATCACGGTGACCGTGCTGCGCTACCGCGCGCCGGGCATGTCGCTGGCGAAGATGCCGATCTTCGCGTGGTACGCGCTGGTCACGGCGGTGATGATCCTGACCGGCTTTCCGCCGCTGATCCTCGGCTCGATCCTGCTGGAGCTGGAACGCGCCTTCGGCATGCCCTTCTTCCAGGTGGCGCAAGGGGGCGACGCGCTCTTGTGGCAGCACCTATTCTGGCTGTTCGGCCACCCGGAGGTCTACATCATCTTCCTGCCCGCGGCGGGCGCGATCTCGACCATCCTGCCGGTGATGGCGCGCACCACGCTCATGGGCTACGGCTGGATCGTCGCAGCGGCGGTGAGCCTCGGCGTGCTGAGCTTCGGGCTCTGGGTGCACCACATGTTCACCACGGGCATCCCGCACATGGGGCTCGCCTTTTTCTCGGCCGCCTCGACGCTGGTGGCGGTGCCGACGGCGGTGCAGATCTTCGCTTGGATCGGTACGCTGTGGAAGGGCCGGCCTGCGATGCACCTGCCGATGCTCTGGCTCCTGGCATTCTTCGCCACCTTCGTGATCGGCGGTCTGACGGGGGTGATGGTGGCGATCGTGCCCTTCGACTGGCAGGCACACGACACCTACTTCATCGTCGCCCACCTGCACTACGTGCTGGTCGGCGGCTTCGTCTTCCCGATGATCGCCGCGCTCTATTACTGGATGCCGCACTTCACCGGCCGCAAGACCTATTTCAAGCTCGGCCACGCCGCCTTCTGGCTGGTCGTGCCGGGGTTCCACGGCACCTTCCTGCTCCTGCATTGGGCGGGGCTTCTCGGGATGCGGCGGCGGATCGACACCTATGAGAGCGGCCAGGGCTGGGAGACGATCAATATCATCGCCTCGATCAGCGGCTTCGTCATGGCGATCGGCTTCGCGCTGGTGCTGATCGACGTAGTCGTGAACGCCGTGGTGGCGATCCGCGGCTCGCGCGACCCTTGGGGCGCGGGCACGCTCGACTGGGCCATGCCAACGCCGGCGGCGCCCTACAATTTCGCGAGCCTTGCGCATGTCACCTCGCGCGAGCCGCTCTACGAGGACCCCGAACTGCCGGTGCGGCTGGCGCGCGGTGAGGGATATCTCGGCGACCCGGCCCGCGGCCGGCGCGAAACGCTCTCGGTCGACATCGCCACCGGCGAGCCCCGCTACGTCGTTATCTTCCCGGGCAACACCGCGCTTCCGATGCTGATGTCGGCGATCACGGGGCTGTTCTTCCTCGGAATGCTACTCAAGGCCTACTGGCTCGTGCCGATCTCCGCACTCGGCGTGATCGCCTGCGCACTGGTCTGGGTCCGGGGGCTCGGGCGCCGTGCGCCGGAGGGGAAGCTCACCGTCGGCCGCGGGCTGTCGCTCGAAACCGCCGCCGAGGCGGCCGACCCGCCAGGCTGGTGGGGCTCGGTCTTCCTGTTGCTGGCCAACGGCACCTTCTTCGGCTCGCTGCTGTTCGGCTATGCCTTCCTGTTCTCCATTGCCCCGAACTGGCCGCCCCCGGCCTATCTCGAACCAAGCATCCTTCCGCTGGTCCTCGTGCTTGCCGGCGCTGGCCTGACCCTTATCGGCCCCCGCCTCGACACACTCATGGGGCAAGGAGCAGCGCTCGTCGGCCTCGTCCTGATTGCCAGCGCGGCGCTGCCCGTGCTGTCCGAGAGCCCCGACCCCACCCTTCATGCCTATGACGCGACGGTCTGGGTCTTCGTCGGATACGGGCTGCTGCACTGCCTCGTCAGCATATTGATATGGTCGGTCGTGGGGCTGCGCCGCCTGTCGGGCCATTCGGCGCTCACCACGCTTGGCGCAAGGCGCATCGCCTGCCTGTGGAGCGACTACACCCTTTTGTTCGCCCTGTTGACGACCGCGGCGATCGGGCTGCCGGGGGTACTGACATGAACGCTATCCTGCGCCTGTCGCTGCCGCTGACGCTCTGGCTTGCCGCCTTCAGCGCGGTCTACGGGCTGCACGGCCTGCTGTGCTCGAGCCGGTGGGCGGCGATTGCCCCGGAGCTTCCAGGCCGGGCCCTGCTTGTCGGCGCGGCGCTCGTCGCCTTGGCGCTTCAGATTGTGCTGCTTGCCGTGCTGAGATCGTCACGATGGCCCCACCCCAGTGTCGCCATCCACGGCATCAGCATGGTGCTTGCCACGGCTGCCTTGGTCGGTACGGCGTGGACGCTCGTGCCGGTACTGGCAACGTCGCCTTGCTTGTAACGTCGATCCGTCCTGCAACTCCTTCGGCAATGAACGCGCCGTTTGATCAATCTGCTCTGGAGATGCCTTCGTCTCGCTTGTTGCGAGGTGTCGCATTCGGCCCGAAGCTGCCACTGGTCAGGAAGAGTGGCGCTGCGGCGCATCTCATCCGAAGCGGATATTGGCGTGATCATCCGACTTGGACGGCCACCACTGCGCAACACAAGTCAAGTGCTGCGGCGGGCAAGAGAAAATTACGCAGCACTCTTCCAGTTTGTGGGGGTAACGTAAACGATGCTCTCATCAACACTGACCATCACATCACCGTCCTGAATATTGATCTGGAGCTTCATTGTCCGGCTTGCCAGTTTTGCCAGCGCGCCTGTGTCAGTCTCGGAAAGATTAATTACCTGAAGATTATCAAAACGGGTGGTGCTGTTTTTGATCTTGTCCCACCACATCTCGGCGGTCCTGCCACCATAGGGATAGACAATCACCTTGGCGGCTTTGCTACAGGATTGGCGTATCACCTTCTCGCTGGGGAGCCCCAAGGCTACCCACACATCAAGCTCGCCGCTCAGGCTTTTCTGCCAGATGTCGGGCTCGTCATCCGTCGAAAGCCCCTTTGTCATTTCCAAATGCTCATGGGCATTCAGCGCAAAAGCGACAATGCGCACCATAAGCCGTTCATCCGTCTCCGAGGGGTGCTTGGCAACGGTGAGTTTATGGGTCTCGTAATAGTGACGATCCATGTCGGAGACTGAAAGTTCAACTTTGTGAATGGTGGCATTCTGCGCCATGTTTTGTCCCGAAGCTGCGAAGATTGGGATGCCTACTCCGTCCGCCAACCTTTGGGAAGCAGTCATAAAGGCCGGCCCTGATGGGAGTCGGAGAGGTGTTGCCGAGCTTCGTTGCACCACGGGGCAGAATGGTTGGTCCATCACAATTGCTCTTGGCTGCATCACACGCTTGCAGCGAACGGCAGGAAGCGTCGGCGAAGCGGCCACCGGCAGGGTTCGCAGCGAATATCTGCTCTGCGCCCTCACTCTCAAAGTCCTCGCAGGTGCGGCGGAGATCATGCAAGTGCGGCGAAGGTTCGGAAGGTCCGCTAAGCTGCCCTTCTTGGAGGTCGTCGCAGAAGTCCGCTTCGAGCACAGGCTTACTGAGTTCATTGCAATTGCAACATAAGCTGATCCGCCTTGTCCGGCCTATAGTTGCCGTTGGTGAGGATCCCAGCATGGACCCAAAGAAACTGTGACGAATGCCCCGTACCCGCTGAGCGTTTTTTTTACTAAAGCTCTGACGAAAGGATCTTGGGGGCCATGCGTTCGGCAGCCCTGCGCGGAAGGGAAGAAAACCACGCACCTGGCAGGTCAACGTCCCACGCAAACTCGCACCTACATTCTGTTACACCATAGGTGGAGTAGTGCAACATATGGCGACTTCCCTGTCGACTGATGGCTCTACAGCGCTAAGTGAACGTCTGATCTTCAAAAGCTTATCGCAATGCGTCGCTGCGGCCCTCTCCAAGCCCATGGCGCGAGCAGCCGGGAGGGCAGGACTTGATCAGCTTCACTGTCAACAACAAGGAGGTGGAGGTCGACGTCCCGGACGATACGCCTCTGCTTTGGGTCCTTCGCGACGAGCTGGGCATGACCGGCACCAAATTCGGCTGTGGCATCGCGCAATGCGGCGCCTGCACCGTGCATGTCGACGGCCAAGCCCGGCGATCCTGCGTCACCCCGATTGCGACGCTCGACGGGGCATACGTTACCACGATCGAGGGCCTTGCCGACTCCGAGGGCCTGGCAGAAGGCGAGCTTCATCCGGTGCAGGCCGCGTGGATCGAGGCGCAGGCACCGCAATGCGGCTATTGCCAGTCCGGTCAGATCATGCAGGCCGCGGCGCTTCTTCTGGAAAGCCCCGATCCAAGCGACGAGGAAATCACCGCCAGCATGTCGGGCAACCTGTGCCGTTGCATGGCCTACATCCGCATCCGCAAGGCGATCAAGATCGCCGCCGCTTCCCAATCCGAGGGGGTCCAGCGATGACCCAGCATCCGAACCTTTCGATCACCCGGCGTTGGTTTCTCGCTGTGGCTGGCGCCGGGGTCACCACGGGCATGTTGTCGGGCGGTGCTTCGGCGCTCGCCCCCGTGGGTCAGACGCTGGGCGAAGGTTACCAACCGACTGTGTGGTATGCGATCGCCGGTGACGGCAAGATCACCATACACATCCACATGGCCGAGATGGGCCAGCATGTCGGAACCGCATTATCGCGTATCATCGCCGAGGAGCTGGAAGCCGACTGGGACGACGTCGAGTTCGTCCACGTCGATACCGATCCAAAGTGGGGTTACATGGTGACCGGCGGCTCTTGGTCGGTGAACCACAATTTCTTCAACTTCAGCCGCGCCGGTGCCGCCGGACGGATCGCCCTGATCGAGGCTGGAGCGCGCGAGATGGGCGTGCCTGCCGAGGAATGCACGGCACGCGACAGCATGGTGATCCATGGTGACCAGTCGGTCAGCTATGGCGATCTCGTCTCTCGTGGAGCGGTCGACCGCCAGTTCAGCAAGGAAGAACTGGAGGAAATTGAGCTCAAGCCCGCAGCCGAGCGGCGCTTGCTCAACCGCGACACCGTGGCGCGGGACGTGCCCGAGAAGGTCAATGGCAGCGCCGTTTACGGCATCGACCGCAGCATCGAGGGCATGGTCCACGCGCGTCCCGTGATGCCGCCGGTCCGCTTCGGCAGCCGCGTCGCCAATTGGGACGACAGCGTTTCGAAGGAGGTGCCGGGCTATCTGCAAACCGTCGTCATCGACGACCCGACCGAGACCTGCCAGGGGTGGCTCGTCGTGGTGGCAGAAAGCTGGGCGGCCGCTTCGAAGGCCGCCGAAGTGCTCGCTGTGACCTGGGAAGGCGGATCGGGCCGTGAAACCAGCGAGGCCGAGCTTCTGGCCGAGGGCGAGCGGCTTGTTCAGGACGATGACGCCGGCTCGATCTTCATGCGGCACGGCGACCCCTCCGCAGCGTTCGAGGCCACCGACACGCTTCACGAAGGCCTCTACAAGACCCACACCGTGCTGCACATGCAGCTCGAGCCGGGCAACGCGCTGGTCTGGCAGGATGGCGACACCTGGCGGGTTCATGGCGGCAATCAATGGCAATCCCTGACCCTGCCGCTCGTGGCCAAGGCGCTGGGGATCGGCGAGGCGAACCTCGTGTTCGAGACCTCCTACCTTGGCGGCGGTTTCGGACGCCGCCTCTATTGCGACTTCTTCGTGCCAGCTGCGCTGACGGCCAAGGCGATAGGCCGGCCGGTCAAGATGATCATGGCGAGGCCCGACGACACGCAGTTCGACTGTCCGCGCTCGCCCACGGTGCATCGGGTCAGGTCGTCCACCGACGCCGCCGGCGCCATGCGGCTTTACGACCACGCCTGTGCAGCGGGCTGGTCAACGGCCCCCATCGCTCCAAACTTCCTGGCCGAGGGCCTGGACGGCGGAAAGGTCGACCCGTTCTCGATCAGCGGCGCCGATCACTGGTATACGGCGGACGCAATGCGGGTGCGCACGATCAAGAACGAGAAGGTGCATGAGACGTTCCTGCCGGGCAACCTGCGATCGGTGGCGCCGGGCTACACGCTCTGGGCCGTGGAAACCCATATCGACGAGGTGGCACACGCGACCGGCCAGGACCCCGCCGCATTCAGGCGTTCACTGCTCAATGCCGAGGGGCGTAACGCCGGCGAAGCGCCGCATGCGGTCGGCGGTGCCGCCCGCCTTCGCGAAGTGCTCGACCGCGTGGTCAAGAAATCTGGATGGGCCGAGCGCGGCGACCTGCCTGAGGGCACCGGCATGGGCATCTCGGTGACCGCCGGACAGGAACGCTCAATGCCCACATGGATCGCCACCGTCGCCAAGGTGCGGGTCGATTCCGAAACCGGAGAGGCGACGGTCGAGAACATCTGGGCGAGCATTGACGCAGGCACGCTGGCGCATCCCGACGGGGCGCTGGCGCAGGCCGAGGGCGCGATCCTTTGGGGCGTGTCGATGGCGCTTCACGAAGGCACCGAGATCGAGAACGGCCTGCCGCGCGATCTCAACCTCGACACCTACACGCCGCTGCGAATGCACCAGGTGCCGGACCTCGACATCGACTTCGTGACCAACGACCACATGCCGGTGGGGCTCGGAGAGCCGGGTGTCATCGGCGTGGCGCCGGCGATCGGCAACGCAATCTTCCACGCGACGGGGGCGCGGCTGCGGACCATCCCGATGCGTCCGCAAGACATCCTTGAAGCATTGGAGGCCTGAAATGCGTGCGACCTACCTGATATTGGCGGCCACGATCCTGGCCGCCCCTGCCACGGCGCAGGATTTGCAAGGCCCCGAGGCGTTCGAGAGCATCGAAGACGAAACCGCCCGCTCGCAGGCTCTGTTCAAAGAGATGGCCAAGGTCATCACCCACCCGCGCTGCATGAACTGTCACCCCGTCGGCGACCGGCCATTCCAAGGCGACGACATGCGGCCGCACATGCCACCCGTGGTGCGCTGGGACGAGAGCGGTTTTGGCCCTCCAGGCCTGCATTGCACCTCCTGTCACGGCTCGGAGAACGTCGAGTTCGTGGGCAATGAGGGTGGTATCCCCGGCCATCAACCCTGGCACCTTCCACCGACCAGCATGGGGTGGGTTGGCCTGAGCGTTGGGGAAATCTGCGCCCAACTCAAGGACCCCGAGCGCAACGGCGACCGATCGTTGGCTGAGATCGAGGAGCACAACGCCGAGGATGGCCTTGTCGGGTGGGCCTGGCATCCTGGAAAAGGCCGCACGCCGGCTCCCGGCACGCAGGCAATGTTCGGCGACCTGACCCGGGCTTGGATCGAGACCGGAGCCGCCTGTCCGACTTGACCGTCACTGAATGCACGCCATTCATTCAGTCTGATTTTGCATGCGAAGACCGGGCGGCCGACCCCCTTCCTTGAAGGTATCTCATGCGGCAATGCTGTTGTTCTGACAATCCGCAGCGAATGGCAGCTGTCTGCCTGAGCTGTAGAATGCTGCACCTGCAAGGCTGGGCACAGCGCGCGTGCGGCGAACGGCGGGCGGGTCCGCTGAGCTGCCGCTCGAACGGACCGCCGCGACGGGCAGCTCTCCACCCAAGGGGGCAGGGTCAGCCCGCCGCGGTGCCGCCTTCTCAGGCTCGATTCAGAAGCTTGTTGTACTTCTTCACGAACAGGTCTTCGCCCTTCATCTTGCGGGTCATCAGGTCCCCTGCCGTGAACAGGCCGAGGAAGGAGTTGCCGCGCTTCGGGCCGAGCGGCACGAGGATCGGTGCCTTGGGGCCCCATGGCTTGTAGGGCTTCATCTCCTCGGGAGATTTGCCTGCCAGAAGTCCCTTCAGCATCGTCTTGAGCCACGGCATCTGGCGGCTTGTCGCGACGATGGTCATGCCGTCGCCCGCGTCGGCCAGGTCTCCGGCGGCAAAGACGTTGGGCAACGACGACGGGCGCAGCCACGGGTCCACCTTGATGCGGTTCGCGGTGCTCTTTTGCGCGCCCGGCAGGCCGTCGATCAACTCGGAGCTGGCGCGCGAGCCCAAGGCGGGAAAGATCAGGTCGAAGTCCTGTTCCGACCCGTCCGACAGCGTCAGGCGACCGGCGTAGGGTTCGGTCATGCTTTGAAGGTTCTCGGCCCGTTTCCCGAGTATCAGGGTCACGCCCGCGTCGCGCAGCTTTTTGGCCAGTGCCGTGCCGAGCTTCTCCGGCATGGTGGGAAACAGCCGGGCGGTATCCGAGATCAACGTGATCTCCTTGTTCGGCATGGCATGGGCGATCTCGCCCGCCAGCTCGGTGCCGACGGCCCCCGCACCGACGATGGCGATCTTTCGTGCTGACTTGAGCTGGTCATGAATGCGCCGGTTGGCCTGCCGCAACCCCTCGATATCTTCGCCTACGGGCTTGAAGGGCGTGGCATTGGACGAGCCGGTGGCGACGACGATGTAGTCGGCTTCGACCCGCTGGCCGTCGTCCAGCGTCACGCCGTTCGCCTCAACGCCGCTCGCTCGGGCGTGCAGGACGCGGCCGTTCTTCAGCAGGCGGTCATAGGGGATCAGGGCCCGGTCGAGCAGCGAGGGATCGACGACCGCGCGGATCATCGCGGGCGCATGAACGAAATGGCTGCGCGGTTCGATCAGGGTGACGGCGGCAATGTCGTCGAACGACTTGGCAAGCTCGGCGCCGATATAGCCGCCGCCGACGATGGCGATGCGTTTGGACATGGGGATGTTTCCTTGTCTGGCGCCCGGGCGGCGGATGATCCGCAACGCAGGACGCAGTTCTGGTCGGTGGGAGGCCTCAGGCGGTCTCGGAGGGATAGGTGATGCGCCCGAATTTGCCGGCGCGGAATTCGCGGAAGCCCTCGGTCAGCTCGGCTTCGGTGTTCATCACGAAGGGGCCGCGCATTGCCACCGGCTCGTTGATTGGCGCACCGCCGAACAACAGGAGGTCGAGCGGCTCGGCACCCGGGTTGGTGATCTCGATCTGCGAGCCGTCTTTGCCCAGCACCAAGGTTCGTTGCGCAGCAACCTGGGTTCCGCTCACGATGCCGCCTTGTCCGGGCAGGAAGCCCGCGACGGGCAGATCGGGGGGCAGAGCCACCTGAACGGAGCCCATGGGCTCGATGCGGACATGCCAAATGAACTCATTCGCAAAGGTCGGGATTGGCGAGGCGGTCCCATCGTATCCGCCCAGAAGCACCTTGAGGTGGGCCCGGCCGCCCGGCAGTGGCACGACGGGCAGGTCCTCAGCCGGAACCGGCATATATTCGGCGGGCTCGGCCTTGTTGCGGGCGGGCAGGTTGATCCAGAACTGGAAGCTGTGCAGCCGGCCGCCCCAGGTCCGCAGGTCTGCAGAAATCATCTCGTCATGCACGATACCGTTACCGGCCTTCATCCACTGCACGCCGCCCGCGGTGATGGTGCCATGCCCGCCCGTGCTGTCGGCATGGGTCAGCGCGCCTTCGAGGACATAGGAGAAGGTGGCGATGCCGCGGTGCGGATGCGCGAAGGACCCGTCGGGATCGGGGATCTCGCCCGGTGCGATGTCCCTCGGCGGCAGGTGGTCCAAAAGCATGATCGGCCCCACGAATTGCACCGCCGCATTGGGGAGAGCGCGGGCGATGGTGAAGGTTCCGACCCGGTCGGGCTGGACGTCATGTTGTGATGTGACCTGTCTCATCGGGTAACTCCGTTTGCTGATCCAGAGATAGGTGCCGATGTGATGGATTGAAATTTATATATTCTCCACATCTATATTAGGAATGCTTATCAATGTGAGGCGCAGATGAAGCTGGATCAACTGAAGGTGCTGCGCGCCGTGGTCGAAACCGGAACGGTCAAATCGGCGGCCGAAAGCCTCAATCGCACCCAACCGGCGGTGAGCCAGGCCCTGAAGGCGTTGGAGTTTCAGACCGGGACCGAGCTTTTCGATCGGTCGGGCTACAGGCTCGAGCTGACAGCGGTGGGCCGGAGGGTCTACCTGCAATCCCTGCGGGTTCTGGCCGAGGCCGAGGATCTTACTCAGCTCATCCGCCATTTCGAGAAAGGCCAGGAAGAAACCATCACCATCGCCATCGACGCCGCGGCGGATCCGAACCTCATGACGCCGGTGTTGGCCGGGCTGCAAACCCGCTTTCCCGACACCCGTGTCATACTGCGCGCAGAGGTTCTGTCTGGCGCGATCGAGGCCGTGCAGTCCGGGAACGCGGCGCTCGCCTTGGCTCCAGCGATCCCGGTCATGTTGGAGGAGGAAGGCTTCGACTACATGCCCTTGGCCGGATCGGTGATGCGCAACGTCGCCGCGCCGTCGCTCCTCGATGCCATGAATACCCCCCGCACGCTGGCCGATCTTCGTCGGTTCCACCAAGTGATCGCGCGGGACAGCGGCCAGGCCTCAGGCCTTTTCGACCGCGAGCTCGGCGTCCAGAAGGGGCAGAGGCGGTGGTATGTCAGCGACCTGCACATGAAGAAGCAACTGCTGGTGGCGGGGCTTGGCTGGGGTCGTCTGCCCGAGCATCTGATCGCCGAGGAGTTGGCGCAGGACCGCTTGCGGGACATTGTCCTGCCCCATACTCACCTTAACTTCGAGATCGAGGTTTTCATCTTTCGCCAGCGCAGGTCGGCCATGAGGCCCGTGGCAACCCACCTATGGGACGCGTTTGCTCATTGAGGGGAGGGCTCTGTTGCGCAAACGGACTGGCAGGTTTCATTTCCGGAATCCAGTGTGCTTGCTGGGGCGCATGAGCAGCAGACCCAAGCCGCCGAGCTACAAGACCAGGAACTGGTTCGATTACGACGCGACGTTGAAGAAGCGTGGTTCCCTGGCGATCTAGTTCTATCCCCACATGGTCTGGACGCCGCTCCCGAGCGAAGAGGGGGGCCGCCAGTATATCTACAGCGACGCCGTTATCCGGGCGAGCCTGACGATGAAGGTGCTATTTGGCATGGTCGACATCGTTGCGCCATCGGTTCGAGCATGATGCCTCCTGGGATCAAGGCCGAGGGGAAAGGCGAATGGCAGGCACGAAAGCACGGCGGGCCAAAGCGACGTTTGTGACGCAAGTTCTACCTTGGGATCGACGAGGCCACGCGGGAGGTCAGGGCCGTCGAGATCACGGACAGCCGGACTGGTAATGCCCCCATGCTTCCAGAACTGCTGGATCAGATCACCGGCAACCAAGACATCGGCTTAGTCACGCGGCAGACGGCGCCTACGATACACGCAAGAGCCAAGACGCCGTCGCTGATCGAGGGGCGAAGGCGGTCCTTCCGCCACGCAAGAACGCGAAGCCCTGAGAGCCCGTCACCGCTTGGGCGCTTGCCGTTGCCCCTAAACCGGTAGCGGACAAGGCTCGCCCCGCGACGAAGCCCTCAGGGCGTCGAAGTATCTGGGGCGATCCCTATGGCGCCATTGGAGTGGGTATCACCGCCGAAGCCGCGCGAGACGAAGATGCACCCTGAGAAGCTGCTGGGCCAAAGCCTCATGGCCCGGGACTTTGATCGTAAGGTCGCCGAGATCCAGATCCGCATCGCCATCATGAACCGCTTCTCAGCCCTTGGCAGGGCCGAGATCGAAGCCGTCCGCTGAAGAATGCGGGAAAGGGAGCAGTCATGCTCGGGGCTGATTTGCGCAACAGAGCCGTACGCCCCCGTCACCGAAGTCCTCACTCTAGGACCTGGATGACTTCATTGCTCTCATATATTTCTTATGTGACAAGTATGCAGAATGAAGACAAGCGACACAGTACAGGGTGCCTAGACTCGCGATTATTATGAGTATGCCTAGCGGCTCAGAAGGCGGACCGCTTTGGAACAGCGCGGCAAGCACATAGGTAATCAAGATATGGGTGCTGAATACATGAAGGGAGTGCTGCCCTAAGAACACCAGCGGTCGAAATGCAACCACCGACCCTAGAGCCCTCGAAGCCCAGGCTATAAAGTTATTCCGATCACTCACCCCTGGGCCTAGCATCCACACGACAACTACCAAGTCCACTAGAAAAGTAACAAGGTAGATGGTGCTAAAGTTGCCACGGTCAGATTCGGATTTTATTAAATCTGAAAATTCATCTCCAATCCAAGCATCAAAAACGATCCGATCATAGATGCCGAAGAAAAACATCAAACATAGACATATTAAGAAGACACTGCGCATCTCCGAGGTCTTCAGAAATTCGATATCAAGTCGCTTGGAGGCCATGAGAAATCCAATGAAAAGCCCTCCAAAGAAAAGCGCCTGCCATCCGAGGATATTGAAGAATATGCCGAGGTTAACCGCATGGCCGTCTTTAGAGAAAAAATTTTCTGCGCCTAAGACAAGCGCATCCGGTAGCCGGGTCTGCGCAAACGCCCAGCTCGCGACAACAATCACAATGTAGATAGTGTACTGGCGTTGTATCAGTAGCCGGAGTGCGTACGGCGTCATGATCATAAAGAATATATACATGGGCAAAATGCCCATGTGAGTTGACCCAGTCACCATCAAAGCAGAGAGCAGCGGAAAAACGACTGGGTCGCGATCATACGAACCGAGTATCCCTGGAACATACCCTGAACTGGAGGAAAAAACCAACGCGGAAAATGTAAATACGAGTATCAGCCCAAGCTGGTGCGAGTAGATTGTTTTGATGCGCGACCATATGCCCGCCTGCATTGCTTCGAAACCAAGGTTGATATAGCGCCCACCGTATACGAGGCCGACGACGAGTCCGGACAGGAATACGAAGCCCTGAGCATCTTCGACCCAACCAAAGTAATGATGGTTCAGCTTTCCAAAAGTTGTATGGAGGATATCGTTGACATGAATAATCATCATGAAAACCAAAAATATGCCCCGAAACCCATCAATATATGTGAGTCGCATCAAAAATCCAATACTCAATAAAAAGCATGATCCGCATAAAGCGGCGGGAGAACCCATTCACGAGGCTACAGTCCGAGACGCGCCCTCAATCACAATCTTTGACTATCGCTTACCTCAACTCCTTAAAATCTGGCCAATAGAAGTCAAGGCTTTTTAGGAGTACTGCTGCAAAAATCACTTGCTATGCTGCGTTATTGAGCTGAGCTTCAGATCTACCTTTGATCGGATGGGACTCTGTTGCGCAAATAGACTGACGGGATTTACCATTGGAAGTCTGCACGGCAGCGGGCGCGCATGAGCAGCCGACCGACGCAGCTGAGCCCCAAGACCAAGAACTGGTCCGATTACAACGCGGCGCTAAAGAAGCGCGGTTTCCTGACGACCTGGTTTGATCCCGATATGGTATGGACGCCGCACGGCGTGGATCTGCCCGACCTATTCTTCGAGCGTCCAAAGGCCCGCGCGACTGCCTTCCGTGACGAAGACCGCCACGTGGTACAGCAGCCGGCTCAGCGCCGCGTCCCAGATCACGCGCCCTTCCGCGTCGAGGCGGTTGGTCCAGATCGGGGCACCGTCTGCGGCGAAGTATCGACCGAAGATCGTATCGGCGATTTGACGCACGCGTGCTGCGCAGGCGGCATCATTCGTCGTGATGGCGCGCGCGGCATAGAGTTTGCCCGCCTCGGTCAACGGCCACAGCAGATGGGTGTCTTCCGTGACCCGGCCTGCCGCGTCGAGCGCGTCAAAGGGGGCTCCGGCAAGGGGGCCGTCCCGACGCAGGCCGTGCGCCTCGACGAAGGCCTGCATCCGGTCGGCTGCGGCCAGCGGGGCGGACTCTCGCGCGAAATCGGCATAGCGGCGCAGCAGCCAGGCCCATTCGTACTGATGCCCCGGCTCCCGGCGCGCGCCCTCCGCGCCGTCGATCGGCCGAAGATCCGGTCCGACGAATTCGCACACCGCTCCGGTCGCGGGGTCGATCAGCCGCTCCAAGGCCAAGGTCACGAAGCCCCGCGCCCGGTCGAGCCAGACCGGATCAGAGGTCATCTCGAAGGCCTGCAGCGTGGCCTCCAGCATATGCATCTGCGGGTTCTGGGCCCGGAGGACCGATGCTTCGGCACCCCGGTCATCCTCCCACAGGCCTCCCGTGGCAGGATCGATCAGCGAGGTCTCGATGAATTGCCAGCAGGCGTCGAGCATGGATTTGGGAAACCGGGTGGCGTCGGCGCGGTGCAGTGTTGCGAGCGCGAGGAGCGCGAAAGACTGGTCATAGCTGCGCCGCAGCCGTGTCTCGGGCGCATCGAGTGGGCCGCCATCGGGTGCGACCGCGTATCGAAACCCGCCGTCCGGATCTCTCAGATGCTCCATGGCAAAGTCGCAGATGCGCACCGCCGCCGAGAGGAGATCCTGTCGACCCGTGACCAGATGCAGATGCGCGAGCATGAAGGCCGTCCGGCACTGGGCCAACGTGGTGCGAGGGCCGTCGTCGCCGAGCGCCTCGACGACCGGGGCGGGGCCGTCGCCCGACGGCAATGCGATATCGAGCCAAGCCGGGATGAAGTGGGCGGCAAAGCGCGAGGCAGCCAACTGGCCATCGCCCTGATCAAAACTGGTGGTCATGACACCTCCCTTGCGATCGCCTCGGCCATGCCGAGATCGAGCATGATCGCGAGCCGCTCTGTCACGGCGCGCACGAAGGCCGGGCTGTTGCGCAGAGCCTCTGGAAACAGGTTGGGGAGCGCCATCAGCGCGCGCACCAGCGCGGCCGCTTCGCCACCCGCGGCCTGCGCCGCCTCCAGCAGTTCGTCTTCGCGCGGGTCGCGCAGCGCGTAGGTGCCGCCCGCCTCGTCGCGCCCCATCGCATATCGCATCCACGCCGCGATCGCGAAGGCATAGGTGCCCGTATCGTCACCGGCTTCGAGCGCCTCCACCGCCGGAGCGAAGATGCGCTGCGACAGCTTGTGGGATCCGTCCATGGCAATCTGGTAGGTCTCATGCGCGATGGCGGGGTTGGCAAAGCGCGCGGTCAGCTCGGCGCGGTACGCCCCGAGATCGATGCCGTCGAGCGCGCCAACCGTGCGCGCCGCCGCTGCCATGTGCCGGTCGATGAGGGCCGCGAGGGCCGCGTCTCCCATCGCATCCCGCACGAAGCGGTGACCGGCGAGGAACCCGGCATAGGCGGTCAGCGAATGCGCGCCGTTCAGCATCCTGAGCTTCATCCGTTCGAACGGTGCCACGTCGGGCACCAGGATCGCCCCACCCGCTTCCCAGGCCGGGCGCCCTTGAGGAAATCGGTCCTCGATCACCCATTGCGTGAAGGGCTCGGTCTCGATCGCCGCCGCGTCCTCTGCGCCGGTCAACTCACGGGCGCGGCGTGCCGTCCCCTGCGTCGCGGCGGGCGTGATCCGGTCCACCATTGACGACGGGAAGGCGACCGTTTCGGCGATCCAGCCCGCGAGATCCTCGTCCACCCGGTGCGCGAAGCCGACAACGCCCGCGCGCAGCAGCGCCCCGTTTTCGGGGAGGTTGTCGCAGCACAGGATCGCCGGGGATGGCAGCCCGCCCGCGCGCCGCAGCCGCAGCCCTTCGACCAGCAAGCCTAGCACCCCTCGGGGATGGCGCGGATCCGCCAGATCGGCCGCGACGTCTGGGTGGGCGGGATCGATATCCATCGCGTTTGCATCGATGCCATATGCCTTTTCGGTGACGGTGAGCGTCACGACGCGGATCGGCGCGCGGGAAAAGAGCGCGAGCACCGCTTCGGGATCGCGCGCCGCCGCAAATGTCTCGGCGATGGCGGCGATCACCCGCGCGCGGTCGCCGTCCGCGCCACGCTCGACCAGCGTGAACAGCCCGTCCTGCGCCGCGAGCGCATCGACCGTCTCGGTCGACCGCAGGCTGACCGCGGCAATGCGCCAATCGCCTCCCGCCGCGGCCAAGGCCGCGTCGGTGCAGGCCGCCTGATGCGCGCGGTGAAACGCCCCGAGCCCGATGTGCAGGACCCCGACGCCATGCGCCGACGGGGCGTAGGCCGGGCCCACGCCCGCCGGGAGCCGGGAGAGCTGGTGCAGGTCGAGACGCGTCATCGGAAGGCTCCGGGCATCAGAATCCGCGGCAGCCACAGCGAGATTTCGGGAAAGACGATGAGAAGCAGCAGGATCGCCAGCATCGGCAGGAGGATGATCGTCACATCGCGCATCACTTGCACGACATTCAGCCCCCCAATTGCTGAGGAGATCAGCAGGCATAGCCCGTAGGGCGGTGTCACGAGACCGAAGGCGAGCGCCACGATGCCGATGATCGCAAAGGAGATCGGGTCCAGCCCGCCCGCCTGCGCCACCGGCATCAACACCGTGCCGAGGATGATGATCGTCGGGATGGCGTCGATGAAGAGACCGAAGATCAGGAACAGCGCCGCGATGACGAGGCCGGTACCGAAGGGGCCGAACTCCAGCGCCGTCATCGTGCCGACGATCAGGCGCGGCACGTTGTAGAACGACAGCATCCAGCCGAAGGCCGAAGCCGTGCCGATCGCAAAGAGCGAGATCGAGGCAAAGCGCCCGGTGTCGTAGAAGATATGCCCGAGGTCTTGGAGCTTGACGGTGCGATAGACGAAGAGCCCGAGGATCAACGAATAGCCCGCAGCGATGATCGCGCTTTCCGTGGGCGTGACGATGCCACCGACGATGCCGCCGATCACGAGGATCGGGGTCAGCATGGCGAGGGCCGCGCCCTTCAGCGCCGCCCAGAACTCGGCAAAGCTCGGACGCCCGGCGATGGGATAGTCGCGCAGCTTGGCATATCCGTAGACCGTCGCCATCAAAGACAGCCCGATCATCAGCCCCGGTATGGCCCCACCCAGAAACAGCGCGCCGACCGAGACCTGCATGACGCCGCCCCAGACGACCATCAGGATCGACGGCGGGATGATGACGCCCATGACCGACGAACAGGCGGTGATCGCGACCGCGAACCGCTTGTCATAGCCGGCGCGTTCCATCGCCGGGATGAGGATCTTGCCGCAGCCCGCCGCATCCGCGGTCGAGGAGCCCGAAATCCCGGCGAACAGCATCGAGACCGCGACGTTCACATGGCCGAGCCCCCCCGGCATCCAGCCGGTCAGGACGCGGGCCAGTTCGATCAGGCGGTCCGTCACCTTGCCCGAGTTCATCAGGTTGGCCGCCAGCAGGAAGAACGGCACTGCCAGCAGGATGAACGAATTGTAGGACTGGAACATGCGGTCCAGCACGATGAACGGCGTCAGCCGCAGTTCGAGCAGGACGACGGGAACGGTCGCAATCCCGAGCGCGAAGGCGACGGGCACCCGGATCGCCACCAGCAGGATGAAACCGCCGACAAGCAGGGCGCAGGCCAGACCGGTGCCGATGATCATGATGAAATTCTCCTGGAGGCGCGAAAGGCGTCGATGTTCTGCCACAGCCGGTAGCCTGCGAAGACGGTCCACACCAAGCCCGCGATCGGCACCGAGATGTAGGTGACCATCAGGTTGGCCCGCATCATCACGGAGCGCTGGATGCCGCCGAATTCGGCATATTCGATGCCGTAGATCATGAAGAGGATGGCGAAGAACAGGATCAGCACCTGCACCACCCCGTCCTGCAGCAGGCGTCCCAAGGGCGATACCGCGTCAGGGGTGACGCGCACGTCGAAATGGGTGCCGTCCCAGACCGCGACCATCGATCCGATCATCACGACCCAGACGAAGATGAAGGTCGAGAGCTCCTCGGTCCACAGATAGGTCGGGATGATCCCGGTGTAGCGCGAGATGACCTGCATCGCGACCGGCACGGCGAGCAGCGCCGTCAGAAGGCCGAGCAGCACCCGCAGCAGGTTGCAGAACCGTTCGAGAAAGCGTCCGACCATGGGGGTCCCCTGTCAGAATTGTGGTGGGCTGGCGTCGGAAGGCGCGCCCTGTCGGCGCAGGGTCAGGCTCGCCGTTCCGGAAGCGCGCGAGCGCGCCCCCGGAGATCGGCGTGCGGCTCACATGCCGCGGATCGTTTCCAGCAGATCGCTGGCCCCGAGCTCTTCGGCATAGGCGTCCTGCACCGGCTTCACCTGCTCGAGCATGGTGTCGCGCCCCTCGAACTCGACCACCGTGATCTGCCCGGCATCCGCCATTTCCTGAAGTTTCTCGGCGTCTTCGCGGCTTTCGATCTCGCGGCCATAGGCGCCCGCTTCCTCGCCGGCCTCCATGATCGCCGCCTGCAGATCCTCGGGCAGCGCGTCGAATGTCTTGCCCGACACGACGATGGGCCGGACGGTGATCGTGTGCTGGGTCAGCGTCACATAGGGCGCGACTTCATAGAACTTGAGGTTCTGGATCGAGGCGGCCTCGTTCTCGAACCCCGAGATCACGCCAGTCTGGATCGCGTTGTAGACCTCGTTATAGGCGATGGCCGAGGGCGCGGCCCCGACGGCGGCAAAGGTCTGGGCCTGGATCGGCGCGCCCATGACGCGCATGCGGAAGCCCGCCAGCTCGTCGAGGTTCGCGATGGGATCGGCCGAGATGATGTTGCGCACGCCGCCGCCGGTGTAGCCGACGATGACGATGTTCGCCTTCTCGCGCAGTTCGCTTTCAAGCGGTGCCAGCGTGTCCGTGGACAGCACTGCGTTCCAGTGGTCGAGATCGCGGAACAGGAACGGCATGTCCATCAGCGGAAGCGAGGGCGCGAAGACGGCCATGTTGGACGGTGCGAGGATCGTGTAATCGACCGCGACGCCTTGGTTAAGATAGGTCACGTAGTCGGACTCGACGCCCAATTCGCCGTTCAGACGAAGATCGAATTCCAGCTCACCGTCGTATTTCTCGGCGACCAGTTCCTCGAACTTGCGCAGGGTTCGGGTGAAGGCGTGTTCCTCGTCGAACATGCTGGCACCGCGCAGCGTGATTTCCTGCGCTTGGGCGGTGCCCAGCGTGACCAGCGTGACTGCGGTCGCAAGCGCAGCTTTCAGAGTGATGTGTGACATTGTCGGTCCTCCCTTCAGGCCTCGGAACGGGGTCGGTCTCTTCGCGGCCGGGCCATTCCCGGAAGAGTCGTGACGTCTTGATTGCACCTGTCGTGGCCGGGATCGGATGAGCGGCCCCGTTGGCGTGGCACTGCCGCGCGCGCAGGATGCGAAGCGGATCGAACGCCCGAAGGCACTCTCTTTGCTTGCCCCGAGACCGATGGCCGCCTCCCCGGCCTCGCCCTCTTTGCCCTCCGTATCGCGGCCCGACGGCGCTCTTGCCGGGGACACTAGGATCCCAGTATCGTCCCGGCAATAGATTTCGATTGATGGGCCACTGAGCGCTTCGATCAGCGGGTCTGATCGGCCGCGCGAGGTCATTGTCGTCGCGTCGTTCGCCTCCGAAAGGGCTTTGGCGGGGATCGTCCGGGCGCGCGATGGTGTATGCGTCATCACGGGTTCTGACCGGAGGGAGCGCGCATGAAAGACACGATGGGAGACAGGGCCACGAGCGGCGATTTCGTGTTCGAGACCCTGCGCGACGAGATCATCACCTTGGGCATCCTGCCCGGAACCCGGATATCCGAGGTCGAGATCGCCAAGCGCTTCGGCTTGTCGCGCCAGCCGGTCCGCGCCGCGTTCATCAGGTTGAGCGACCAAGGACTGCTGCACATCCGCCCCCAGCGGTCGAGCTGCGTCAGGCTTTTCTCGCTGACAGAGATCCGGCAGTCCCGCTACATTCGAACCGCCGTCGAGGTCGAAGTTCTGCGTCAGGCCTGCGCCGATCGCGACACCAGCATCGACACGCATCTTTGCGAAAATCTCGCTCGGCAGGCCGAGGCGGTCAGAGATAACGACCCCGACGCGTTCCATCGGCTCGACTACGAATTCCATGCCCTTCTGTGCCAAGCGGCGCGGGCGGACTTCGCCTTTACCACCGTTTCGAAGATAAAGGCGCAGGTCGACCGGCTGTGCATGCTCAGCCTCACCAGCCAGACGGCAATGGCGGAGCTGGTCGAGGATCACACCGAGATCCTCGACAGTGTGTTGGCAGGCGACGCGCAGCGGGTCGAGACAACGATCCGTCGCCACCTCGATCGACTGATCCCGACGATCGACCGGATCCGTGAGACCCATCCCGATTATTTCGAGGACTAGCCGCGCCCGGCTTTCCATCGATGCGGTGCTCGGCGCGCTCACAGCCTCAGCCCATGCTCGGCATGGCACAACGCCGTCATCACGCCGCGCAGCTCCGCCAGCCCCTTGAGCCGGCCGATCGCCGGATAGCCCGGCTGCGGGCGTCGATTGAGATCGTCGAGGATGTCCTGCCCGTGATCGGGGCGGAACGGGATCGAGGCATCGCTGCGGCCTGCATCCCGGCGGCGGGCCTCCTCGCGCAGCACCGCGGCGATGAAGGACACCATGTCGGTGTCGCCGCCCAGATGCTCCGCCTCGTGAAAGGAGCAAGGCAGGCCGGGGGTCTCGCGCGTCACGTTGCGCATATGCAGGAAATGCACGCGGTCGCCCAAGCGCTCCATCATGCCGGGGATGTCGTTGTCATCCCGTGCGCCAAGAGAACCCGAGCACAGCGTGATGCCGTTGGCCGGCAGGTCGACCGCCTGCATCACGGCGCTGTAGTCGGCCTCGGTCGACATGACACGCGGCAGGCCAAGCAGCGAAAACGGCGGATCGTCGGGATGACAACAAAGCCTCAGCCCCAACCGCTCGGCCTCGGGGGCGACCTCGGCGAGAAAATCGATGAGATGGCCGCGCAGCGTCTCGGCCGAGATCTCCGTATACTGCGCCAGATGCGCGCGCACGTCGTCGAGCGAGAAGTGCTCGGCTGCGCCCGGAAGGCCGGAAACGATGTTCGTCGTGAGCGCCTGCCGCGCCGCATCGTCCAGCTTCGCAAAGCGCTCGGCGGCGATCTCGGCCACGCCCACGGGAAAGCTTTCGGCGGCGCCGGGACGCTGCAAGATATGAATGTCGAAGGCCGCGAAATCATGCAGATCAAAGCGCATCGCAGTGCCGCCATGCCGGACCCGATAGGCGAGATCGGTGCGGGTCCAGTCCAGCACGGGCATGAAGTTGTAACAGATCACCTCGATGCCCGCCTGCGCGAGGTTGGCCATGCTCTGCTTGTAGGCGGCAAGATGCGCACGCCAGTCGCCCGACTGCTTCTTGATGTCCTCGGAAACCGGCAGGCTCTCGACCACTTCCCAGGCCAGCCCCGAGGCGGACCCGTCGACGCGCGTCGCGATCTCGCGTTGCCGCCGGGCGATCTCTTGCCCGCTCCAGACCGCCCCTGTGGGCAGGTGGTGCAGCGCTGAGACGACGCCCTCGACCCCCGCCTGCATCATCTCGTCGATGCCGACGCCGTCGTTAGGCCCGAACCAACGCCAAGTCTGTCGCATGTCGCCCCTCCTCGATCTCCTCATGACCCTAGGTGAGTCGTCTCCAGTTGACAAGTATGGTAGTATGCATAATTGGTTTGGAAGGAGGACACGAGATGACACCCCCGCCCAGCGACCGCACGCTCACGCTCGACGCCACCGCACCGATCGGTGCGCAGTTGATCGCGCATCTGCGCGCTCGGATCGTCACAGGCGAACTGGCCCCCGGCACCCGGCTCTCCGAGCAGGACATCGCCACCGACTATGGCCTGTCGCGCCAGCCGGTGCGCGAAGCCTTCATCCGGCTCGCGGGTGAGAAGCTGGTCGAAGTGCGCCCCCAGCGCGGCACCTTCGTGTGCAAGATCGACGCGGGCGAAGTCGAAGTGTCGCGTTTCGTGCGCGAAGCGGTCGAGGCCGACATCGTGCGGCTGGCCGCCACGACTGCAAACGCCTCCTTCATCGAAGAACTGGAGCGCCAGATCGTCGTGCAGGAGCAGACCGCCCGCGACGGCACCGGGTTCATGGAGCATGACGAGCTGTTCCATCGCACCCTCGCCGAGGCAGCGGGCTGCGCCGGAGCCTGGTCGCATCTGCAACCGATCAAGATGCACATGGACCGGGTGCGATACCTGACGGCGGCCAAGTTTCCGCTCGACCGGCTCGTGAGCCAGCATCGAGCCATCGTCGCGGCCATCGCATCGCAAGATCCCGACGCCGCCGAGGCCGCGATGCGCGCACATCTGCGCTGCGTTCTCGATGATCTGCCCAAGATCGGCGGAGCGTGGCTCTGACAAAACCCGCCTTTGAGATGTGCGACAACATCCCGTGGGAGGGCCGCAGCCGAGCGATCCGTTTCCAAGATACCCAAAAGCCCGCTCGCGACACGAGCGGGCCTGGTCCTTGCTGAAGATGCCGGTACGGCCTCCGGCCACCTCCCCGACGTCCGGGGCGCGGTGAGGGAGGTAGGCTGGCAGTACGTTTCCCGCCATCTCAAGGGTGCAAGAACCGAGTGTCGACGACAGGAGAGAGCCGAGGCTTCAGAAGGCCGAAGCCCGATGTCTCGTCCGATCAGGCAGGATCCGTCAGCTTCTTTCCAGCGGTCCTGCCGGGAATGTGGGCCGGCTGGTGCCGGACCGGCATCTCACCGAAGCTGCGCCTTACCTGCGCGGCGAACGCATCTCGCGCATTTCTGCAACACCGAGCACGCCATCACCGTTCTTGTCGGCGGCGTCGAATTGCTCGGCCTCGCGCTTTATAGCTTCGGCGCGGGAGATCGGCTTGAACTCACCCTGCGGCTGGGGCGCGGGCCGCTGTTGCTGTCCCGTCCCCTGCCCTTTGCCAGGGCGGCCTTCGGGCCGACCTGCGCGTGCCTCTTCGGCGCTCAACCGGCGATCATGGTTCTTGTCGGCGGCGTCGAACCGCTCGCCTGCCTGCCGCAACGCCTCGGCACGCAAAAGCGGGCTCATCTCGCGCGGCTGCCGCAACGCCTCGGCACGCAAAAGCGGGCTCATCTCGCGCGGCTGTTGTTGTGCCGAAGCCGCGCTTCCGGCCATGGTCGATAGTGTAGCGATCACGGTGATGATGCTGATCTTGCTCGCGAATTTCATTCTTGCCGTCCTTGCGAATGGAACTTCACCCCCGGTTTACGCGACGCTGCGCCGCGCCGGGGTTGGCCATGAGATGGCGCAGTTCCAGCACGGACTACAGTCGAGAATTGTCGCGAAATGTATGCGCGAATACATCGCGCCGACGGCCTCACCTTCCCGATCCCGGGCAACCATCCCCTTGTCGAAATGGCTAGAGGCCCGAGACGCTTGCCTCGATTGACCCCCTTTTGGTCGGTCCGTCGGATACAATTCAGGTCACACTCCAGCCCCGCATCGATCCAATTCGGCCCGATCCGCGAACCGCTGGCCCAGTCGCGTCAGGCCCCTGCATCCGACCCTGCGACCAGTTCGGTCCAGACGGTCTGCTCCGCCCGCCGCTTGGGGCCGGTGAGCCGCATCGCGGTGATCACCAACCCGCAGCTTGGCAAGTCGTCCGAGAGATCGGTCAGCGTCCCCTCGGCGATCCGGTCGCGCGCGAGGCTCTCGGGGATCCAGGCGGTGCCGATGCCGACCTGCGCCATTTCCTGCGCGGCCAGGGTCAGCGCGGTCTCGACCCGCTGCACCGATTGCAGCGGCGGCGGCAGGTTCGGCAAGATCAGCAGGTTCATTACCTGCCCCAGAAACACCTCGTCCGGATAGGAGACGATCGGCAACTGCCCCATGGCACGGTCGCGCAGGTGATCGGCCCGTCGCGCCGTGGCATGCACCGGGATCAGCCGGTCATGTCCCACCTCGACCGTCTCCAGATAATCGGCCTGCACCTCGGGTGCGATCCCCTCGATCCGGTAAACCAGCGCGATGTCGGCCTTGCGCGACAGCAGCTGGCCAAAGCAGTCGTCGAAATTGGCGGAGCGCAAACGGACCGAGATCGCCTCGTGACGCTCCAACACGCCCTGCAGCAGCCGCGGCGTGCGCGAGGTGGTCAAAGCGTGCTGGCTCGCCAGCACGACATGGTTGTCGGCCATCTGGCTGCCGCTGCGCAGATCAGCGACCAGCTGGCGCAGCGTGCGGATGATTTGTAGGATTCGATCGCGCTGCGCTTCGGTGGTGCGCTGCAGCTGCACCGGCTTGCGACTTCGGTCGAACAATTCGACCCCGACATAGTCCTCGATCTGCCGAATGCGGCGAGAAAAGGCAGACTGCGTCAAAGAACGGCGTTCGGCAGCTTCGGAGAAGGATCCGGTCTCGGCGACCGCGACGAGATCTTCCAACCATTCCAACCGCATGCAAGGGTCTCCACAATATGCATATCTTGCATATTAGATTGAAAACTTCGCATTTGCATAGGGGGTTGATCGGGCGCAACATCCGTTTGACGAATTTATTGAACGGGAGCGTCTCATGCATCTGGCCCGGTTTCCCCGCGTCCATCTCGCCCATCTGCCCACCCCGCTCGAGCGGCTCGACCGCCTGAGCGCTGAACTCGGCGGCCCCGAGATCTGGATCAAGCGCGACGACTGCACCGGTCTCTCGACCGGCGGCAACAAGACCCGCAAGCTCGAATTCCTCATGGCCGAGGCGCAGGCCATGGGCGCCGACATGGTGATGACCCAGGGCGCCACCCAGTCGAACCACGCCCGACAGACCGCGGCCTTCGCCTCCAAGCTCGGGATGCGCTGCCACCTGCTGCTCGAGGATCGCACCGGGTCCAAGGATCACAACTACAACCGCAACGGCAACGTGCTTCTCGACCATCTGCACGGCGCCACCACCGAGACCCGCGGTCCCGATCTCGACATGCACGCCGAGATGGAGGCGGTGGCCGACACGTTCCGCAAGGAAGGCAAGACGGTCTACACCATCCCCGGCGGCGGCTCGAACGCCACCGGCGCGCTCGGCTACGTCAACTGTGCCTTCGAACTGGTGGGTCAGGCCAACGACGCCGGCATGGTGATCGACCACATCGTCACCGCCACCGGCTCCGCCGGCACCCAGTCGGGGCTGATCACCGGCCTCAAGGCGATCAACGCGCAGATCCCGCTTTTGGGCATCGGCGTGCGCGCACCGCGCGAAAAGCAGGAAGAGAACGTCTACAAGCTCGCCCGCCTGACCGCCGAAAAGCTCGGCTGCCCGGACGTTGTCGCACGCGAGGATGTGGTGGCCAACTGTGACTATGTCGGCCCCGGCTACGGCATCCCGCGCGAGGACACGATCGAGGCAATCCGTATGTTTGCGGAGCTCGAAGGCATCCTTCTCGACCCGGTCTATTCCGGCAAGGGCGGGGCCGGCCTGATCGACCTCATCCGCAAGGGGCGCTTCAAGATGGGCGAGCGGGTGGTGTTCCTGCACACCGGCGGGGCGGCGGCACTGTTCGGCTACGACGCGGTGCTCGACCGCGCGCCCGGCGACAAACTGGCGGCGGAGTGAGAGATGGCCGAGATGCGTTTCACCGGTAGCTTCACCCAGCAGGAGCCGATCCCGGAGGAGGGCATCTCGGCAGCGCTGGAGCTGCTCCGCACCGGGCGGCTGCACCGCTACAACACCGCGCCGGGCGAGGTCTCGCTCACCGCCCGGCTCGAGGCGGCCTATGCCGAATGGCAGGGCGCGCGCTACTGCCTGGCGCTGGCCTCCGGCGGGCAGGCGATGCAGATCGCGCTGCGCGCCTGCGGCGTGCGCCCCGGCGACCGCGTGCTGACCAACGCCTTCACCCTCGCCCCCGTGCCCGGCGCCGTCGCCGCCATCGGGGCCGAGGCGGTGCTGGTCGAGATCACCGAGGATCTGGTGATCGACTTGGACGACCTCGCCGCCAAGGCCCGCGCCTCGGGCGCGCGGCACCTCCTGTTGTCAAACATGCGCGGCCACCTGTGCGACATGGACCGGCTGATGCAGGTCGCCGAAGACTGCGGTCTGACCGTGATCGAGGATTGCGCCCATACCATGGGCGCGAAATGGAACGGCCGCCGCTCCGGCAATTTCGGCCCGATGGGCTGCTTCAGCACCCAGACCTACAAGCACATGAATTCCGGCGAGGGCGGTTTCCTCACCACCGACGATCCGGAGCTGATGGCCCGCGCGATCATCATGTCGGGCTCCTACATGCTCTACGAGCGCCACGGCGCGGCGCCCGCTAGAGAAGTGTTCGAAAAGATCCGGCTGGAGACGCCGAACATGTCGGCGCGGATGGACAATCTGCGCGCCGCGATCCTGCTGCCGCAGCTCGACCGGCTCGACGACGCGATCGCCCGCTGGAACGCGCTGCACGACCGGATGGCCGAGCGCCTTTCCGCCCTACCCGCCGTGGCGCTGCCCCACCGGCCCGAGCCCGAGTTCTATGTCGGCTCCTCGATCCAGTTCCGGCTGCCGGGGCTGGGGGCAGAGGCGGCGCGGCAGCTGGTCGCCGAGGCGGCGGCGCGCGGGGTCGAGCTGAAATGGTTCGGCGCTTCCGAGCCGGTGGGCTTCACCTCGAACCATGGCAGCTGGCGCTACCTGCGCGCGCAGGCCCTGCCCCGCACCGATGCGATCCTCTCGACCCTGTTCGACATGCGGCTGCCGCTCACCTTCAAGCCGGCCGATTGCGACGCGATCGCCCATCACCTTGACGCGGCCCTCGCGGCGCTGCGCAGCCCGGAGGGCGCGGCATGACCCCGAAACGGATCGGCATATTGGGCGGTATGGGCCCCGAGGCGACGGTGCTCTTGATGCAGCGGCTGATCGCCGCCACCCCGGCCCGCGACGACGCCGATCACGTGCCGCTTCTCGTCGACATGAACCCGCAGGTGCCCTCGCGCATCGCCCGGCTGATCGAGGGGCGCGGCGAGGATCCCGGCCCGGTGCTGGCCGAGATGGCGCGCCGGCTCGAGGCGGGCGGCGCCACCGCGCTCGCCATGCCCTGCAACACCGCGCATCACTACGCGCCCCAGATCCGTGCCGCCGCTTCGGTCCCGTTCATCGACATGATCGCGCTCTCGGTCGGCCATGCGGCACGGCTGGTCGGCCCCGGTGGCAAGGTCGGCCTGCTGGGCTCGCCCGCCCTGCGCAAGATCGGGATCTTCGACCGCGCCTGCGCCGAGGCCGGGCTCACCCTTTTGCATCCGCAGGACGAGGACGCGCTGCTCGCCGCGATCCGTGCGATCAAGGCGCGTGGTCCGGACGCAGACAGCCGGGCGACGCTGCGCGCGGCCTCGGCCGATCTCGCCGGGCGCGGAGCCGCGCTGCAGTTCGTCGCCTGCACCGAGTTCTCGCTCATCGCCGGGTCGCTCGCGCCCGAGGCGGAGGGCATCGACACGCTCGACCTTCTGGTCGAGGGCATCCGCGACGCCGCCTTCGGCGCGCGCAACCAGGCCGGCACCGCCGCCTGACACCCCATGCAGAACGGCGCGGGACAGCGTCGGTGCATCCCAACCGACAGAGGAATATGAAATGACACGGACGACCATACGCGTAGCGCTTGCGCTCACCACCTTTCTCACCGCCGGATCGGCACTGGCCGAGACCGTGACCATAGGCCATTTCGGCAACCCGACGCCGATGCAGGTCGCCCGCGCCGAGGGCAAGTTTGACGCGGCCACTGGCTGGGACATCGAGTGGCGCAAGTTCGGCTCGGGCTCCGAGGTGATCGCGGCCATGGCCTCGGGCGACATCAAGCTCGCCGAGCTCGGCTCTTCCCCGCTCGCCATCGCGACAAGCCAGGGCGTGGAGCTTGAGATGTTCATGCTGGCGCAGGTGATCGGCACCGCCGAAAGCCTGATCGTGCGCGACGGCGCCGAAATCGAGGCCCTCGAGGATCTGGCGGGCAAGCGGCTCGCGGTGCCCGTAGGTTCGACCGCGCATTTCTCGCTGATGGGCGCGCTCGATCACGCCGGGATCGACGCCGCCGAGGTCACCTTGCTCAACATGCCGCCCGACCAGATCGCCGCCGCATGGGAGCAGGGCGCGATCGACGCGGCCTTTATCTGGCAACCGGTGCAAAGCCAGATCCTGGAGACCGGCACCCTGCTCGTCGGCGCCGACGAAACCGCCGAATGGGGCTTTCCGACCTTCGACGGCTGGGTGGTGAACGCCGAATTCGCCGACGAGAACGCCGAGGCCGTGACCGCCTTCGCCAAGACCATGGACGAGGCCAACGCCGCCTATCTCGCCGATCCCGCCGCCTGGACCGCCGAGAGCGATCCGGTAAAGACCATCGCCGTCGAAACCGGTGCCGAGGCCGAGCAGATCCCCACGATCCTCGAAGGCTTCACCTTCGTGCCCCTCTCCGAGCAGCTCGGCGAGACATGGCTCGGCGGCGCGGGCGAGACGATGCGCGCCACCGCGCAGTTCCTCGCCGATGCGGGCCGCATCGACCAGGTGGCCGAGGATTACTCGGGCTTCGTGAACACCGAGATCGGCACCGCCGCGACGCAGTAAGACCACGCGCCTTGGCCCCCGCGCGGGGCCAAGGCCCCCAGATCCCGACGAGGAGTGGTCCAATGGGACTGAACATCAAATCCGCCTCCGTGGTGTTTCCCGCAGCCGAGGGCCGCCCCCCGGTCGAGGCGCTGCGCGGCATCGACCTTGCCATCGCCGAGGGCGATTTCATGGTGGCGCTCGGCGCCTCCGGCTGTGGCAAATCCACGCTTCTGAACCTGATCGCGGGCTTTCTCTCCCCCAGCTCAGGCGAGATCCTGCTTGACGGCCAGCCGGTCACCGGCCCCGGCGCCGACCGCTCGGTTGTGTTCCAGAAACACGCGCTGCTGCCTTGGCTCAATGTGATCGAGAACGTGGCCTTCGGTCTCAAGATGCAAGGCGTGGCCGAGGCCAAGCGGCTCGCCATCGCCGAAGAATACGTGAAGCTTCTGGGCCTCGACGGGTTCCAGAAATCCCCGGTCTACCGGCTTTCGGGCGGCATGCAGCAGCGCGTCGGTATCGCCCGCGCCCTGACCTGCGACCCCAAGGTTCTACTGATGGACGAGCCTCTGGGCGCGCTCGACGCGCTGACCCGCGAAAAGGCGCAGGAGCTGATCCTCAGGATCTGGAACGACACCGGCAAATCCGTTTTCTTCATCACCCACAGCGTCGAGGAGGCGCTGTTCATGGGGACCAAGCTGATCGTGATGTCGCCCCGTCCGGGCCGCATCTCGCACCGCTTCGACCTGCCCTTCTCGCGCCGCGTGCTGGCAGGCGAACCGGCGCGGAAGGTCAAGGCCTCCCCCGAATTCATCCAACTGCGCGAGGAGGTGCTCGGCATCATCTTCGCCGACGAGGAGGAAGCGGCATGATCGAGACCGTCAAGCACCGCCCAAGCGTCGCCGAAAAGGCGCGCATCAACCCGCGCAGCGGCGTCTTCGCCTGGCTCGCGCGCAGCCGCCCCACCAAGCCCGGAGAAACCTACGGCGTGCCCGGACAGGGCGATACGAAATGGCTCTCGGTGGCGTCGATCCTGTTTTTGCTCTTCGTCTGGTGGGCCGTCACCGCGCTGGGGCTGGTCAAGCCGCTCTTTGTCCCGAGCCCGCAGGCGATCTTTGCCAAGTTCATCGACGTCTGGCAGAACGGTTTCACCAACACCTCCTTGCTCGAACATGTCGCGGTCTCGACCGCCCGCGTCTTCGGCGCTTTCCTGCTGGCCTGCGCCGTGGGCATCCCGCTCGGCCTCGCCATGGGGATGAGCCCGGTGATGCGCGGGCTGTTCGATCCGCCGATCGAGTTCTACCGGCCGATCCCGCCGCTGGCCTACCTGCCCTTGATGATTATCTGGTTCGGCATCGGCGAGACCTCCAAGGTGCTGCTGATCTTCCTGTCGGTCTTCGCGCCCGTGGCACTCGGCGCCCGCGCCGGCGTGCGATCCGCCGCGATCGAGCAGATCCACGCCGCCTACAGCTTCGGGGCCTCGCGCTGGCAGGTGCTGCGCCACGTGATCCTGCCCTCGGCCCTGCCCGAGATCCTGACCGCGATGCGCATCGGCGTCGGCTTCGGCTGGACCACGCTGGTCGCCGCCGAGATGGTCGCCGCGACCAAGGGCCTCGGTTACATGGTGCTGTCGGCCAGCCAGTTCCTGCAGACCCCTACCGTCATCATGGGGATCATCGTGATCGCCGCGATCGCCTATGCCTTCGACCTGCTGATGCGCTGGATCGAGCGCAAGGTCATCCCTTGGAAAGGCAAGATGTGAGACCCGACATGACCGTGACTTATCTCAAATCCGCCAAGCGCCACGCCGAGAGCGATCAGGCCGACACCCGTGCCGCCGTCAGCGCCATGCTGGCCGAGATCAAGTCGGGCGGCGAGGCCCGGGTCGAGGCCTATGCCCGCGACCTCGACCACTGGGACGGCCCAGTCCTGGTCGACCAAGACACCCGCCGCGCCGCCGCCGCCAAGCTGCCCGAAAGCCTCAAGGAGGACATCCGCTTCGCCCATGCCAACATCCGCCGCTTTGCCGAGGCGCAGATGCGGACGGTGCAGGATTGCGAGGTCGAGATCCTGCCCGGCCTGATCGCCGGGCAGCGCCAGATCCCGGTTTCGGCGGCGGGCTGCTACGTGCCCGGCGGCCGCTACAGCCACATCGCCTCGGCGCTGATGACGATCACCACCGCCAAGGTCGCGGGGGTCGGCCACATCACCGCCTGTTCGCCGACCCGCCCCGGCGAGGGCATCCCGGCGGCGATCCTCTACGCCATGGATCTGTGCGGCGCCGACGCGATCCTCAACCTCGGCGGCGTGCAGGGCGTCGCGGCGATGGCCGACGGGCTCTACGGCCTGCCGCGCGCCGACATCCTCGTCGGCCCCGGCAACCAATACGTGGCCGAGGCCAAGCGCATCCTGTTCGGCGAGATCGGCATCGACATGTTCGCGGGCCCGACCGACAGCATGGTGCTGGCCGACGAGACCGCCGACGCTGAGATCGTCGCCATCGACCTCGTGAGCCAGGCCGAGCATGGCTGGAACTCACCGGTCTGGCTCGCCACCACCGATCGCGGCCTCGCCGAGAAGGTGATGCAGATCGTGCCCGGCCTGATCGACGCCCTGCCCGAACCCAACGCCTCGAGCGCCCGCGCCGCCTGGGCCGATTTTGCCGAGGTGATGCTCTGCGACGACCGCGAGGCGATGGCGCGGGTCGCCGATGACTACGCGCCCGAACATCTGCACGTACAGGCCGCCGATCTCGATTGGTGGCTGAACCGGCTGCGCGCCTATGGCTCGCTGTTCCTCGGCGAAGAGACCACCGTAGCCTATGGCGACAAGGCCTCGGGTCCGAACCACGTGCTGCCGACCTCGGGGGCGGCGCGCTATACCGGCGGCCTCTCGGTGCACAAATTCATGAAGACGGTGACCTGGCAGCGCGCCGACCGCGCCGCTTCGCGTCAGCTCGGCGGCGCCACCGCCCGGATCAGCCGCGTCGAGGGGATGGAGGGCCATGCCCGCGCCGCTGATATCCGCCTGACCCGCTACGCCGTGACCGAGGCCGGCGCCGCCGCCAAGGCCGCGGGCTGAGACCTCCCCCGGCGCCCCGGCCTGACCGGGGCGCCGTCATAGCCAAGGAAATCCCCGATGTTCATTGACGCGATCGCGCCAGCCCGGCTGCGCGCGCCGGTGCTGCGCCTGCCTGCGCTGCTGCCCGGCTTCACCGTCGCCGCCGTGGTCGCCGTGGCGGCCCAATTCATCTCCGAGCACTACGGCGCACCGGCGATGCTGATGGCGCTGCTCTTGGGCATGGCGCTGCAATTCCTGTCGCTCGAAGGGCGCTGCGTCGAGGGCATCGGCTTCACCGCGCGGCAAGTGCTGCGCCTCGGCGTGGCACTCTTGGGCGCACGGATCTCGGTGGAACTGCTGCTCGATCTCGGCGCGGGGCTGATCGGGCTGATCGTGGCGGCTGTGGCCGGGACGATCCTCTTCGGATTCCTCGCAGGCCGCGCGCTCGGCAAGGGCTGGCGCTTCGGGCTGCTGACCGGGGGCGCGGTGGCGATCTGCGGCGCCTCGGCGGCCATAGCCATCGCAGCCGTGCTGCCACGCGACGAGCAATCCGAGACGGATCTGAGCTTCACCGTGCTCGGCGTCACCGTGCTTTCGACCGTCGCGATGATTGCCTACCCGCTTCTAACTGGTTGGTTCGGCTTCGACACCCACACCACTGGCGTGTTTCTCGGCGCAACGATTCATGACGTGGCGCAGGTGGTCGGCGCCGGCTTCTCCATCTCCCCCGAGGCGGGCGAAACCGCAACGCTGGTCAAACTGATCCGGGTCAGCCTTCTTGCGCCGGTGGTGCTCCTGTTCTCGTTGGCAATCCGCGCCCGCGGTCTGGGTGACAGCGCCGAGGGTCGCAGACCGCCGCTTATCCCGGGCTTCGTGCTGGGTTTCCTGGCACTGGCCGGGATGAACTCCTTGGGTCTCGTCCCGGCCGTGTTGGCAGATCTACTGGCGGACGCCTCGGGCTGGGCGCTGCTGATCGCGATCGCGGCAGTGGGTATGAGAACCTCGCTGGCCACAGTTTTGCAGGTCGGCGGGGCCGCCATCGCCCTGATCGCCGCCGAAACCTTGTTCTTGGCAGCTATCTTTCTCGTGGCGCTTTGAAGTTGTCGCGGCACGGCGGCTGGGGCTGTAGCAGAGGAGGACCTTTGCCCCCTGTTTCGGCCAATGTCGCCTGTCCGTTCCCAAGCCTTCGAAGTACGATGGGCGTTGTTGCAGACCTCGCCGCCTGACGGTTTCCTCAGCGGATCGGCCGCTTGGATGGGCGGTATGACGTGGCCCATACCTGCCCGCTACCGCACGACGAACTGGCCCGCCCACAACGCCGCGCTGCGCAAGCGTCGCACTCTTTCGATCTGGCTGGACCGGGAGATGACGTGGCTCCCGCCACACGAAGAACGGCCGGTACGATATCCTCCAAGCGACGAACTACTTCGGTCGAGCCTTCTGGAAACGCTGGACCGGCTACCAACTCCGCAGTCGCGTCGAAGCCAAGATGCGATGCTTCAAGGCTTTCGGGGAGCGCATCGCCGCGAAAGACCCCGACCGCCAGATGGGCATCCGAGGTCATCGACCGAGCCGCAGGCGTCGAAGCCCATCACGATCAAAGCAAGGCAACGCCGGCCATTGATCAATGGCTCGACCTTGGAGCGCCGAGATACGAGGCGGCGTGCCCACACGAGAGACCAAACGTCGTCGCGCGCAAAAATCATATCACTAATTTAGAAATGATATCACATTCCAAGCTGTCCGTTCAGCGGCTGCAGCCCGGGTTGCCGCGCGCGCAAGACCTCGTGCCCGACGCGACCGATCCCGTCCTCGATATCCGCCTCGATTGCCTCGGTAAGGGCCGCGCCGTCGCGCTGCCGCAGGGCGGCCAGAATTTCCTTGTGCCGGTCGATCAGGTAGAATTGCTCCAACTCGCGGATCATCTGCCGCTGGAACGGGCCGAGCTGGAGCCAGACGCTTTCGATCACCGGCATCACCGTCTGGTGCGGATTGGCCGTGTAGAGCACTTGGTGGAACTCATGGTTCGAGATGGTCAGCGCGTTCATGTCACGGCTTTGGACATAATCGTCCATGCGGTCGTCGATCAGGCGCATTTGGTCGATCAAGACCTCGGAAACAAAGGGCAAAGCCCGGCGCGCGGCATGGCATTCAAGAGTCATGCGCAGGCGCACGATCTCATCGAACCGCGCGGCGGTCATCACCGGGATCGAGATCCTCCGGTTGCCCAAAAGCTCGATGGCACGCTCCGAACTCAACCGCCGCAAGGCCTCGCGCACCGGCGTGGGCGACAGATCGAGATAGTCGGCCAGGCCCCGGATCGTCAGCGTGCTCTCCGGTTGCACCACCCCGACCATGATCGCGTTGCGCAGCCGCGCATAGACATACTCCTGCGTGGTCATCGACGGGTGTCGCGGGATCTCGGGGAGGTCGAACATCGGCATCTCGGATGACTTCAGGACTCGTTAGACCGTGATTGACACAAGGATCGAATGATGTCTTTCCTAAAAATGATATCACAAAATATAGAAAAGTATATTGCGCGATGAGTATGAGTCTGGACCGCTCCCTTTCCGAAGAGACCCTCACCGAGCTGGAGAACATCTTCAGCTGCGTGTGCGATCTCAACGGCGTGCTGCGCGGCAAGCGGATGCCGGCGGATCAGCTCGACAAGGTGATGCAGGGATCGGTGCGGATGCCGCTGTCGATCGTTGGGCTCGACATCTGGGGCGAGGACATCGAGGGCGGCGCCATGGTGTTCGAGACCGGTGACGCCGACGGCATCTGCATGCCCACCGGGCGCGGCGCCATGCCGATGAGCTGGACCCGCAAGCCGACCGCGCTGATCCCGCTGTGGATGACCGAAGAGGGCGGCGCGCCGTTCTTGGGCGATCCGCGCCGGGCGCTGGCCAACGTGGTGGACCGCTTCAAGGCGCATGGGCTGACGCCGGTGGTGGCGACCGAGCTGGAGTTCTACCTCTTCGATCCCACGGGCGATCTGCCGGCCCCGCCCTGCTCGCCGATCACCGGCAAGCGGCTGATGTCGGACGGGGCGCTGTGCCTTGACGAGCTGGAGCATTTCGACGCCTTTCTCAACGACATCTACGCCGCCTGTCTGAGCCAGGGCATCCCGGCCGACAGCGCCATCTCCGAGAACGGCGCGGGGCAGTTCGAGATCAACATGCGCCATCTCGCCGACCCGCTGCGCGCCGCCGACGATGCGATCCTGTTCAAGCGTCTGGTGCGCGGCCTCGCGCGCCAGCACGGCTTCGGCGCGACCTTCATGGCCAAGCCTTACGGCGACCGCGCCGGGTCGGGCTTTCACGTGCACATGTCGCTGATCAATGACGAAGGGCGCAATCTCTTCGACAACGGTGGCGAGGACGGCACGCCGATGATGCTCAACGCGGTGGCGGGGCTTCTGGAGACGATCCAACAGAACGCACTCACCTTCGCGCCGCACGAGAACAGCTTCCGCCGCCTGTTGCCCGGCGCCCATGCGCCCTCGAACGTCGCATGGGGATACGAGAACCGCACCGCGGCGATCCGCATTCCGGGCGGCGAAAGCCGCGCGCGCCGGATCGAGCACCGCGTCGCGGGCGCCGACGCCAACCCCTACCTCGTGCTGGCGAGCGTGCTTGGCGGCGCGCTCTTGGGGATCGAGCGCGAGCTGACCCCGCCGCCGCCGATCACCGGCGATGCCTACAGCCTCGATCTGCCGCACCTGCCGCTCGACTGGGCCACCGCGATCCGCACCTTCCAGAACGGCCCGCTCGTGTCCGAGATCTATTCCAAGCGGCTGCAGCGCATGTTCGTCGAGGCCAAGAAGCAGGAGCAGGCGCGCTTCAACCGCCATGTCACCGAGCTTGAGTTCCACAGCTATCTGGAGATCGTCTGATGGCCGCATCCTACGCCGGCGACGGGACCCATACCGGCTCCTACTACGCGGCTTCCGCCAACCCCGCGCCCGAGCGTCCCGCGCTCAAAGGCGATCATGACACCGAAATCTGCGTCGTCGGCGCAGGTTACAGCGGGCTATCGACGGCGCTGCATCTCGCGGAGAAAGGCCACCGGGTCACCATGCTCGAAGGTGCGCGCGTCGGCTGGGGCGCCTCTGGGCGCAACGGCGGACAGATCGTCAACGGGCTGAACGCCTCCCTCACGACGATCGAGCGGCGCTATGGTCGCGACACCGCGAGCTTCGTGGCGTCGCTGGTGCAGGAGGGCGGCGAGATCATCCGCGAGCGGGTCGCGCGCTATGACATCCAGTGCGACCTGAAACAGGGCAACATCTTCACCGCCATCACGCCCGCGCATATGCGCGAGCTGGAGGCGCGCCAGAAGCATTGGCGGTCTTTCGGCATCGACAATCAGGTGATGCTCGACAAGGCCGCCTTGCGCGATCACATCGGCTCGAACTTCTACGAAGGCGGGCTGCTCGACACCACCGGTGGGCATATACATCCGCTCAACCTCGCGCTTGGCGAGGCGGCGGCGGTGGAGGCGAACGGCGGCGTGATCCACGAGATGTCGCCCGTGGTTTCGGTCGACACCCACGCCGCGCGGCCCGTGGTCCGCACCGAGAAGGGCTCGATCACCTGCGACCGCCTCGTGCTGTGCGGCAACGCCTATCTGGGCCATGTCGTGCCCGAGCTTGCACCCCGCGTCATGCCGGTCTCGACCCAAGTGATGGCGACCGAGCCGCTCTCGGACGCGCTGGCCGCCGAGCTTCTGCCCCGCGACGAATGCGTCGAGGACGTGCGCTACATCCTCGACTACTACCGCCTGTCTGCCGACAAGCGGATGCTGTTCGGTGGCGGCACGGTCTATGGCGGCTCCGATCCCAAGGACATCAAGGCCAAGCTCAAACGCAACATGGACAAGGTCTTCCCGCAGCTGAAATCGGCGAAGATCGACTACGCCTGGTCGGGCAACTTCGCGCTGTCCTTCAGCCGGGTGCCGCAGATGGGCCGGATCGGCGCCAACACCTATTTCGCACATGGCTATTCGGGCCACGGCGTCACCGGATCGCACACCTTCGGGCGCATTCTGGCCGAAGCGATCCACGGCGACGCGTCGCGCTTCGACGTCTTCGCGGGGCTGCCGTGGATCCCCTTTCCCGGCGGGCGGGCGCTGCGCGTGCCCTACTCGGTGATGGGCAGCTGGTACTACGGGCTGCGCGACAGGCTGGGGATCTGACGACGACGAACAACCAAGCTTCGGAGGGAAGGCCATGACGAAACTGATCTGGACCGCGGGGGCGCTCGCCGCCTTCGCCACGCCGCTGGCCGCGCAAAGCGAGCTCAACGTCTACAACTGGTCGGACTATGTGGCCGAGGACACGATCTCGAGCTTCGAGGAGAAGACCGGCATCGAGGTCAATTACGACGTCTTCGACAGCAACGAGGTGCTCGAGGCCAAGATGCTCACCGGTTCGACCGGCTACGACGTGGTCGTGCCCTCGATCGAGTTCATGGCGCGTCAGGCGCAGGCGGGCGTCTTTGCCGAGATCGACAAGGACGCGCTGTCGAACTACGGCAATCTCGACCCCGAGATCCTCAAGGTCGTGGCGGTGAACGACCCGGACAACACCTACGGCGTGCCCTACATGATGTTCACCACCGGCATCGGCTATGATGTGAACAAGGTCGCCGAGCGGATCGAGGCCGACAAGATCGGCTCGTGGGACATGGTGTTCGACCCCGAGACCGCCGCCAAGCTCGCCGATTGCGGCATCACCCTGCTCGACAGCCCCTCGGAAATCGTCGCGCCGGCGCTGAATTACCTCGGGCTCGACCCCAACAGCGAGGACGCGGGCGATCTGGAGCAGGCCAAGGAACTTCTGCTCTCGATCCGACCGCATGTGCGCTACTTCCACTCTTCGCAATACATCAACGATCTCGCCAATGGCGAGGTCTGCGTGAGCGTCGGCTACTCGGGCGACCTGCTGCAGGCGCGCGACCGCGCGGCCGAGGCCGATCAGGGCGTCGAGATCGCCTATGCCATCCCGCGCGAGGGCGCGCAGGTCGGCTTCGACATGCTGGCGATCCCGGCGGATGCGCCCAACCCCGAAGCGGCGCTGCAGTTCATCGACCACATCCTCGAGCCCGAGGTCTCGGCGGCGATCACCAACTACGTCTATTTCGCCAACCCCAACACGGCGGCGACCGAGCATGTCGACGCCGAGGTGCGCGAGGATCTGGGCATCTACCCGCCCGACGAGACCCGCGCCAAGCTGTTCTCGCTCAAGCCGCACGGCGCGCGGTTCGACCGCACGCTGACGCGGGCCTGGACCGAGATCAAGACCGGGCGCTGACCGCTTGCGCGACCGGGCCCCATGCTGCGGGGCCCGGCCGATCCCGACGTGGAGATCCGCCGATGACCGAGCCTATGAGCGCCCCCACCCGCGCCGCGCCGCCATGGACCGACCCCGAGGCGACGCCGTTTTTGCGCCTCGAAGGGGTGAGCAAGAGCTTCGGCGGCTTCGAGGCGGTGCGGGACGTCTCGCTCGACATTTATCGCGGCGAGTTGTTCTGCCTGCTCGGCGGCTCGGGCTGCGGCAAGTCCACGCTTTTGCGGATGCTCGCGGGCTTCGAGACGCCGAGCGCCGGGCGGGTGCTGATCGACGGCGAGGATCAGGCCGGGCGCGCGCCCTTCGAGCGGCCCACCAATATGATGTTCCAGTCCTATGCGCTGTTCCCGCACATGAGCGTCGAGAAGAACATCGCCTACGGGCTCAAGCGCGACGGCCTGCCGCGCGCCGAGATCGCGGCCCGCGTGGCAGATATCCTTGCCCTCGTGCAGATGACGCAATTCGCCCGCCGCAAGCCCGACCAGCTCTCGGGCGGCCAGCGCCAGCGCGTGGCGCTGGCCCGCGCGCTGGTCAAGCGGCCCAAGCTCCTGCTGCTCGACGAGCCCTTGGGCGCGCTCGATCGCAAGCTGCGCGAGGAGACGCAATTCGAGCTGAAGAAGATCCAGGAAGAGGTCGGCATCACCTTCGTCGTCGTCACCCACGACCAGGAAGAGGCAATGACGCTGTCGAGCCGGATCGGGGTGATGAACGCGGGCGAGATCGTGCAGATCGGCACGCCGCACGAAATCTACGAGCATCCGCACAGCCGCTTCGTCGCCAATTTCATCGGCTCGGTGAACTGCATCGAGGGCCGGGTAATCGGGCGCGAGGGCGCGCATCTGCGGATCGGCTGCCCCGACCTCGGCGCCGAGGTCACGGTCGAGAGCGGTTTTGAGGCCGGTGCCGGCGAAAAGGTGGCGCTGGCGCTGCGCCCCGAAAAGATCGTCATGACGCGCGAGGCGCGGCCCGGCTTTGAGAACACGGTGACGGGGCGGGTCGAGGAGGTCGCCTACATGGGCAATCTCACGATCTTCCAGGCCCGGCTCGACAGCGGGGCACGGCTGCGCGTCACCCGCTCGAACACCACCCGCACCGACGCCGACGTGCCCCGCGTGGGCGAGACGGTGCATCTGCAATGGACCGGGGCCGCGGGCTTCGTGCTGGGCGCATGAGCGGGCTCAGGCGTCTGGGTCGCGCATGGTCGGGTCGGGCGCTTGTCGTCGCGGTGCCGATGCTCTGGCTCGGGCTGTTCTTCGCCCTGCCCTTCCTCGTCGTGGCCAAGATCTCGCTGTCGGAGCTGGCGATCGCCATGCCGCCCTACCTGCCCTTGGCCGAATGGGCGGACGGCGCGCTCAACATCGTGCTGAACTTCGGCAACTACCTGTTCTTGCTGAGCGACGGGCTCTACCTCGCGGCCTATCTGGAGTCGCTCAAGATCGCGGCGATCTCGACGCTGTTCACCCTGCTGATCGGCTACCCGATGGCCTATGTCATCGCCATGGCCCGCCCCGAGCGGCGCAACATCCTGCTGATGCTGGTGGTGCTGCCCTTCTGGACCTCGTTTTTGCTGCGCGTCTATGCGTGGATCGGCTTTCTGAAATCGAACGGCATCATTAACAACGCGCTGATGGCGCTGGGGATCACCGATGCGCCCTTGCAGCTCATCCAGACCGATTTCGCGGTCTATATCGGCATCACCTACACCTACCTGCCCTTCATGATCCTGCCGCTCTACGCCAACCTGTCGCGGCTCGATCGCAGCCATCTCGAAGCCGCCGCCGATCTGGGCGCACGGCCTCTCACCACCTTTCTCACCGTCACCCTGCCGCAATCGGCGGGGGGCATCGTCGCGGGCTGCATGCTGGTCTTCATCCCGGCGGTGGGCGAATTCGTGATCCCGGCGCTCTTGGGCGGTCCCGACACGCTGATGATCGGCCGGGTGCTATGGGACGAGTTCTTCTCGAACCGCGACTGGCCCGTCGCCTCGGCGGTGGCGGTGGTGATGCTCTTGGTGCTGATCGGTCCGATCCTGCTCTTGCGCCGCGCGCAGGCGCGCGAGGAGGGATGATGCGACAGAAATTCCCCGTCATGACCACCATCGCGGTGCTGGGCTTCGTCTTTCTCTATGCGCCGATCCTGTCGCTGATCGTGTTCAGCTTCAACGAAAGCCGTCTCGTCACGGTCTGGAGCGGGTTTTCGCTGAAATGGTATGGCGAGCTGTTTCGCGACACGCAGATCCTCGAAGCGGCGTGGCTCAGCCTGAAGATCGCCGTGGCGAGCGCCTCTCTGGCGCTGGTCATCGGCACGCTGGCGGCCTTCGCGCTGGTGCGCTTCGGGCGGTTTCGCGGGCGCATGGCGCTTGGCGTCATGGTCTCGGCACCCTTGGTGATGCCCGAGGTGATCGTCGGCCTGTCGCTGTTGCTCCTATTCGTGTCGATGGAGGGGCTGATCGGCTGGCCCGGCGGGCGCGGATTGCTGACCATCACCATCGCGCACGCCACCTTCGGCGCCGCCTTCGTCGCGGTGGTGATCCAGTCGCGGCTGGTCTCGATGGAGATGGATCTGGAGGAGGCGGCGCTCGATCTGGGCGCGCGGCCGCTTCGGGTCTTCTTCGACGTGACACTGCCGGTGATCGCGCCTGCGCTGGTCTCGGGCTGGCTTCTGGCCTTCACGCTCAGCCTCGACGATCTGGTGATCGCGAGCTTCGTGTCCGGCCCCGGCGCCTCGACATTGCCGATGGTGATCTTTTCCAAGGTCCGGCTCGGCGTCAGCCCGGACGTCAACGCGCTGGCCACGCTGATCATCGTCATCGTTTCGATCGCCGTGACCATCGCGGCGCTGCACATCACGAGGAGCAACAGACATGCGGCAAGGTGATCAGGCCTTCTTGCGCGACGACACGATGGGCCGCTGGCCCGAGATGACCTATGGCGGCGCGCTGAGCTTCCTGCGCCGCCGCTACAGCCGCGATCTGGCGGGCGTCGATGTCGTCGTTTCCGGCGTGCCTTTTGATGCGAGCGTCACCAACCGCCCCGGCTGCCGCTTTGGCCCGGCGGCGATCCGCGCCGCCTCGACCCAGCTGGCCGAGCTCAAGGCCTTTCCCTTCGGCTTCGACCCCTTCGAGACGCTCGCCGTCACCGATTGGGGCGATTGCATGATGGATCCGCACCACCCGCAGAGCGTCGCCCCCGCGATCGAGGCCCATGCCGATGCGATCCTCGCCTCGGGCGCAAGGATGCTGACATTGGGCGGCGATCATTCGATTTCCTACCCACTGCTGAAGGCGCATGCGAAGCAGCACGGCCCCATCGCGCTGGTGCAGTTCGACGCGCATTGCGACACTTGGGAGGATGACGGCACGCGCATGGATCACGGCACCATGTTCGCCCGCGCCGCCGCCGAGGGCGTGATCGACGTGGCCCGCTCCACGCAAGTCGGCCTGCGGACCTTCAACGATGACGACCACGGCTTCGAGATCCTCACGGCGCCCTGGCTGCACCGCAACGGCATCGACGCCGCGCTCGAGGTGGTGCGCGACCGTGCGGGCGACGCGCCGGTCTACCTCAGCTTTGACATCGACGGGCTCGATCCGGCCTTCGCGCCGGGCACCGGCACGCCGGTCGCGGGCGGGCTGGCCTCATGGCAGGCGCTGGAGTTCGTGCGGGGCTTGGGCGGGCTGAACCTCGTCGGCATGGACATCGTCGAGGTGTCGCCGCCCTATGACCACGCCGAGATCACCGCCATCGCCGCCGCCACCGTGGCGCATGACTGGCTGTGCCTGCTGGCAAAGGGCAAGGGCGCCGTGCCCCGCAGCGTGGGCCGGATCTGACCGCGCGCCCCCACTCGACAGGGGGCCGCGCCTGCGCGAGGCTCGGCCCCGATAGCCGCTTTTCCAACACCCCCATACGGAGCCCGCTGATGACCAAGCTTTCGAACTCGCTGGCGCAGGCCGATATCTCCACGGCGCTGCATCCCTACACCAACGCCCGCCGCCACGAGGAACGCGGGCCGCTGGTGATCTCGCGCGGCGAGGGGATCCACGTCTATGACGAGGCGGGCAAGCAGTACATCGAGGGGCTGTCGGGGCTGTGGTCGGTGGGCGTCGGCTTTTCCGAACCGCGGCTCGTCGAGGCCGCGCACAAACAGATGCAGGCGCTGCCCTACTACCACAGCTTTGCGCACAAGGCGCACGAGCCCTCGATCCGGCTGGCCGAAAAGCTCGTCGAGATGACGCCGGAGGGACTCGACCGGGTGTTCTTCACCTCCTCGGGGTCGGAAGCCAACGACACCGTCGTGAAGATGGTCTGGTTCCTGAACAACGCGCTGGGGCGGCCCGAAAAGAAGAAGTTCCTCGCCCGCACCAAGGGCTATCACGGCATCACCGTGGCCTCGGGCTCGCTCACCGGGCTGCCCTACAACCACATGGATTTCGACCTGCCGGCGATCCCGGTGACGCATCTGACCTGCCCGCATCACTACCGCTTCGGGAACGAGGGCGAGAGCGAGGCCGACTTCACCGCGCGGCTCCTGAAGGAGACCGAGGAGGTGATCGAGCGCGAAGGCCCCGAGACCATCGCCGCCTTCATCGGTGAGCCGCTGATGGCCGCGGGCGGCGTCATGCCGCCGCCCGAAGGCTATTGGCCTGGCATCGAGGCGCTGTGCCGCAAGCATGACATCCTGCTGGTCTCCGACGAGGTGATCTGCGGCTTCGGGCGGCTGGGCTCGTCCTTCGGCTGCGTCCATTACGGCTTCACGCCCGACATCATGGTGACCTCCAAGCAGCTCACCTCCTCCTACATGCCGCTGGCCGCGATCGTGTTCTCGGAAAAGGTCTACGACGCCATCGCCGACAACACCGCGCGCATCGGCACCTTCGGCCATGGCTTCACCGCCTCGGGGCATCCGGTGGCGACCGCCGTGGGGCTCGAGAACCTCAAGATCATCGAGGAGCGCGACCTGATCGGCAACGCTGCCCGCATGGGCGCGCGGATGCAAGACGGGCTCCGCGCCTATGCCGATCTTCCGCTGGTGGGCGAAGTGCGGGGCGCGGGCCTGATCGCGGGTCTTGAACTGGTGGCCGACAAGGCGACCAAGCGGCCCTTCGACCCCATCGGCAAGGTGGGGCTCATGGCCTTCGAGATCGGCCATGAAGAAGGCCTGATCTGCCGCAACGTGGGCGACACGCTGGCGCTTTGCCCGCCAATGATCGTGACCGAGAGCGACGTCGACGAGATCGTCGCGCGAATGGGCCGCATTCTCGATCGGACGCTGGATCAAGCGACGCGGCAGAGCCTGCTCTGAGCGCAGCCGGGGTTTCGATCAAGGGCCCCGGCGGGTGCCGCCACGCGGCCGCCCCCGGGGCGCTCCAAGGGGCGCCGCCCTCGTCCGGCGTCGGTGCGGCGAAGCAGGGTCATGGCCCCCCCGCGCCCCTGACGCCGGGACCGGTTGCGGCCCGAAAACCCACGCGGGCCGCTTCGCATCATCCCGGCGATCGGCCCGGCGCGCCTACGCCGGGCGCACCGCCCGAACCTCACAGCCGCCACCGTGTCCACAACACCCATATGCGCAAATCGATCAGGACCCTGACCGTCGCCGCCAGCACCAGCGCGCAAAGCGCCGCTTTCGATGCCATGCCCATCGTTCCCTCGATCAGCAGCGCATGAATGACACTGCCCAGCACGATCACCACCGCGAGCGTGGTATGGCCGAGACGCCAGTGTTTGGGACGCAATCGCCGTTGCCGTCGCAACGCCGCCAGCATCGCCGAGGCGAAGACGGCCCACATGGCCACGACGCCCCAAGCCGAGAAGGGTGTCGGCGACACGAAAAGGAGCGCGTCGATAACGTCGGGCGGGCTGGTGATCCACAGCCCCACGACATGGGCCGCGACCATGAGGACCAGCGCCCCGCCGATCCAGCGATGCACCCGCCGTCCGCGCAACGCAGGCAGACCAGGAAGGTATCCTCCGATCAAGAGAGGCTGGACCAGCACCAGCACCAAGGCGAGCACCCCCGCGAGACCGGCCCCGATATAGACCGGACCCCGCCATGCGAGCAGCGGGCTCATCGCGGCCACGGCGATCGGCACGGCCGCGGCCGTCGCCAAGGCCCCCCAGATCAGGATGGCGCGCAAGACGGCCAGACCCTTCGGGCCGCTCAGACCGGCTGGAGCACGAAGTGCGTGCTGAGGCTGGTGTCCTTCGCGCTCGGCATCACCGGGCGCAGGAACACGGTCTCGAAGGCGGCGTCGTCATAGGCAAGATGCCCATGCGGTTGTCCGAAGGCGGGCACGATCTGCGGCATCTCGAGCCGGAACACGCCATTGGCGTCGGTCAGGGTGGCGCCGTGGCTCTGCGGGTCGCGCTCGTGCCCCTCGGTGGTGTGGGCCCAGATCTGGATGCGCACGCCCTGCAGCGGCGCACCATCGCCCGCGCGGCGCACCGTGCCCGACATCCAGAACCCGCCACCGCCGATGCGCTCGACGATCGGCGCGCCCGGACGATAGTTGTTCGCGCCGCCGCGCATGCTCGGCGTCGGTGCGAGGCCCTGCGCGCGGGCAGGCATGAAAAGCCCCGAGGCGCCGGTCGCCAAAGCTGCGGCGACAAGGGTCGTGCCGCCGATGACAACCTCGCGTCGGGTGGGTCGATCCGAAAACATGTCGGTCCCTCCTGTATCGCCGGTTGACGGCCCCGCCTTCGCGCCTCGCAAAGGGTCAGACCGTCCTGCGATCTCTCTTTCATCCATACCAAATTACGATCCCACGGGGGATACCCATCGCGCGGCCACCACGGCTTCGTGAAGGTAGCAGGCCGCACTGCGACCTCACCCAAAGGCCGGTCTCGCATACCCTGCCGCGCCTCCGGCGGCAGGCTCATGCGCGGGTCACATCACGCTCTGCCCGCTCATCCGCGACAGATACCTGCGACGCTCAATGGGACAGTCCATGCCCCTGAGCGCATCGACATGAGATTTGAGGATCGGCAGGTCACGCGCCGCTTCGGCCGCCGTCAGGCCAGCGCGTCGCGCGCCAAGCTGCACAGGGTCCGACAGCATCGCGCTCACTTCGACAAGCGCTGTATCGAACGTGCAGGCGCGTTCTTCGAGACGCGCCGCGATCTTGTCCGCCATGCCACCCGGCGCGCGGCCCTCCGGGCGCATCGAGGCGCGCACCACCGCGTCGTCGATCCGGCCCGGACGGTATCCGGACCCGATGACCCGGTCGATCAGGTCGCGGTCTTCGCCACAGCGCAGCGGGCGAAACCCGTGCACGGCACGGTACACCTCGCGCCGCAGCCCCAGATTGGCCCCGCCCGCGGTGTTGAGACCGATCGCCTCCGCGCTGTCACCCGACACCAGCCGCGCGAACTCCATGGAGAGGCGCAGATAGCTGTCCTCGAGCTGGCCCCGGCTGCGCACCACCTCCATCAGCTCCGGCGGCAGATCGTCGAGCCCCTCGATCCGCCCCAGAACCGCCGGATGCCGCCGCAACGCCCGCCGCATCGCGGCAAGCCACCCCGGCATCACCACGCAATCGGCGTCTGTCGACAGCAGGCTCTGCGCCTGTGGGCTGAACCGCATGGCAAGGAGATGTCCCAACCGGCGGGCCCGCCCGACACCGCCGCGCGGCAGGACCAGATCGCTCAACACCAGCGCCAGACCGTGTCGCTCGGCCCGTGCCCGGACGATGTCGGCGGTGTCGTCGGTCGTGTTGTTGACGCAGACATGGATCGCGCAGCTTTCCCGCCCCTCCTGTTGGGCCAGCGCGTCGAGACAGGCCCCGATGCGCTCGGCCTCGTTGCGGGCCGGGATGATCACCGCCGCGGTGGCGCGGGCCACCGCATGCGGGGCAAAGACCTCGCGGACCGGCCTCACGACGTGCCCTCCGCCACGTCGATCCGGTAGCGATCCGTCATCGCGACCCGCCGAATGTCGCGCGCCGAGGCGGCCTTGAAGAAATCGAGCGCCTCTTGGCCTTCGAGCGCGTTGCCGCTCGGACCCAGCCATGTGACGCAGACCAGATCGGCAAGGGGCCAACCTTGGTCGATCTGCCGCGCGAGATCGGACAGCCCGGCGGGATCGAGGAAATAGAGCACCTCGGACAGCAGGATCAGATCATGCGCGCCATCCGGCAGGGCCGCGGGCAGATAGAGCCGGTGAAAGCGGCCCTGCGGCACCGCCCGCCGCGCCGCCACAAGGGCCGTCTCGACCGCGTCGACCCCTGTATAGGCATCGCACAAGGGCGCGACATGGCGCGCCAGCTCGCCATTTCCGCACCCCAGCTCGAGCGCCGATCGGTAGGCCCGGCGCGGCAGCGCATCGCAGGTCGCGCGAAACTTGGACTGTTCATAGGCGCTGGTCCGGAACGACCACGGGTCATCGCCCACGGCATAGATCCGATCCAGCCGCTCGGGCGACACGGCGCTCATATTGGGCTCTCGAAGAATATTTCGTCACCGCTTCCAAACGCCGCGAGAAAGGCCTCGGGCAGGACGAACCCGTCTGGATCGTCGGTCACGACCTCACCATGCTGGCTTCGATGCGCGGCGATGGCGCGGCTCTTGGCGGCGCGCGCGGCGCTGGTGTCAAAGCGATGCTCAACCAGGTATGGCAGCCGATCGCGGTAGGCCGGGTCGTGCCACGCCGACCAGACCGGATAGAACAACAGCCGCATCCCCGTCCGCGCCGCGACCAGCCCCGCGATCTCGGCGGTGGCCTCGTGATCGCAATGCGGGTCCGTCGGCGCAGGCGCGATGAGAACGCGCGCATCGGCGGCCTGCGCCACCTGCGCGATCTCTTGGGCGATCTCGTCGTAGCGTGGCCCCAATTCCAGCATCTCCGCGTCCGGCAGGCCCAACCGGGTGATGCAGCCCGCCGTGCCGCCAAGCGCAAGGATGGCCGCCTCAAGCTCGTTTGCGCGCAAGGCGGCAAGCCGCGCGCGCGGCCAGTCGCGCGAGTTGCGATGCGAGGCTCCGCCATCGGTCATGCAGACGACCCGGGCGCCGGGCCCGGCAAAGGCCGCGGCCAGCAACGCGCCGCAGCCCAGCGATTCATCGTCCGGATGCGGCGCAAGAACGACGATCGGTCGATCCTCCGAGAGATCGTGCAGGCTGGCGCGGCGGACCCGGTCACTCATCGAGCCATGTCCCGAGAGGTCTGTCGCCCGTCAAGAGCGCCCGCCCGACCTTGACCGAGAAGGCATCGCGCGCGGCCTGGCGCATGTAGCAGGCCAGATCGCGGGCCATGCGCCCCACCGGGTCCGCTTCGGCGAACATCGACAGGCCGACCGATCTCTCCACCGCCACGATCGCGTCCTGCCCGATCTCTTCGGTCAGCAGGCGGGCCGCGACCGAGCGCACCGCCGCTGCCTCGGGGTCTTCGGCCCCTTTCGGCCCCGAGGCCATCTCTCCGGCCCTCAGGATGGCGGGCCATGCCGCCAGCACCCGGCCCGCCACCGGGGACAGCCGCAGCAGATGCGTCTCGGCCTCGGCCTGCCCGCGCGCTTGCAGCGCGGCGGCGGCCCGCTCCAGAAGCGCCGCGATGCCGCCGAGCGTCACGGCCGCGATCCGCCAGGTGCCCCCAACGAAGTGCGGCTCTTGCACATAGACGCCGGGCGGGCCGAGCCTGCGACCTGTCAACGCGCTGCAATCAAAGCCGCCGGAGCGGCTTTCGCGCATGCCGGACATGTCCCAGATCGCCGGATCGTGCCGCGCGGCCTCGTCTGCCCGAACCACGAACAACTGCTGCCCTTCGGGTGTGGCGGCGGTCACGATGGCCCGGTCGACATGCCCCAGCCCCGACGCGAACCGCTTGGCCCCGCGCAGCGTGTCGCCTTCGGCGCTCACCGGCTCTGCCCCATCCGCGCCCCAGACGCCGAATAGACAGCCGTCGTTCATCGCGCCAAGCCAGCTGTCCCGCAGCTCGGGTTCGGCATAGGTCATGATAAGAAGCCGCGCGTTCACATGGCCCTCGAACAACCGGCCCAGTGACAGGTTGCGCGCAGCCACCTGCCGCAGGGCGCGGGCCTCGGCGGACCAATCGGACAGAGTCAGCAGGCCCGACCGCTTCAATACATGCACCGCGTCGCCGAAATCCTCCAATATGATCGTTTCGGACCATGCCCGCAGGGCCGCTGGCTCGGAGTGCGGTGCGTCTTGCGGTTCGGACAGGCGACGGGCGGGATCGTGGGTCATGCGGGTCTGGGGCCTGAGAGGTCGGTTCTGGCAAGAACACCCCGGCGCGTGCCGTGTTCCGGGAGACCACGCCTTTTGCGCGATCCCAAGCGGCGTGGTGATCGTAGGCTCAAGCCCCGGCCTGCCGACCGGGCCTCCATGTTTCGCGATGCAACCACGCTGGAATCGGCGTAGGCAGGCCGCGCAGTGCAGACACAGGCGAGGAACGAGATGACTCAAGGCACCAGAACGGCGATCGTGACAGGCGGGCTTTCGGGGATGGGCTTGGCCATCGCGCGTCGGCTGATCCGAGACGGCGTCGACGTGACCATCGGCGCGCGCCGGGGCGGCGATGCGGGCATCGTGCGCGACATCCTCGGGGCGGAGGGCATCGCGGCGCATGTCGCGGCGCTCGACGTGCGCTCGAGCCAGAGCGTAAACGGTTTCGTGGACGAGGTGGTGGCGCGGCGCGGCGGTGTCGACATCCTGATCAACACCGCGGGCGTCTATTCCGAGGCGGCGGTGATCGACCACCCCGACGAGGTCTGGGACGACCAGATCGACACCAACCTGTCGGGCACCTTCCGGATGATCCGCGCGGTGATGCCGCATATGAAGGCTGCCGGTTTCGGCCGCATCGTCAACCTCGCCTCGGTCGCGGCGCATCACGGCATGGCCAACAACGCGGCCTATTGCGCGTCCAAGGCGGGGCTTTTGGGGCTGGGCCGCTGCGTCAGCCTCGAAGGCGCGGCGCATGGCATCACCTGCGTGTCGATCAGCCCGACATGGGTGGAGACCGAGATGCTGAAATCCTTCATCGACGCCGACATCGAAACCACCGGCAAATCGCGCGACGAGGTCCGGGCGGACTACGCCGCCTCGAACCCGCAACACCAGCTGGTCCAGCCCGAGGAGATCGCCGAGCTGGCCGCGTTTCTGGTGAGCGACGCCGGGCGCGCGATCACCATGGAAGACGTTCAGGTCAACGCGGGCTCGCTCTGGTAGGCGGCGCGGCGGCGCGCCAGCAGCGTTGGCGCGTCGCAGATCGCCTCGAACGGGGCCTCCGACACCCGCACCCAGGCCGCGCGGGCCGCCGATGCGTCGAACGCCGCGTCGACGCGGAGCGTGTCGGGATACTGCGCGATCACCCGTGCGATGCCGGGCGGCAGATCGACGGCGGAGAGCCAGTCGGACTCGGACATTGATCCTTGCAGGGAGACGCGGTTCTGAGCGATCAGGTTGTAGACCGGCGCGCCTGGCCCCGTGACCGGGCCCAACAGCAGCGCGGCCGCCGCCGTCACATCCGTCATCGGAAAGCACAGCCCCGCAGGCACCGCCCCGGCGCGCAGCGACGCGGCAAGGATGATCTCGCAGATGTCGCGCGGGTTCGGGGCCTCGAGATCGTAAAGCGAGGGGAGCCGCAGGATCGCGGCGGGCACGCCCGACGCCGTGATCGCCGCCTCCGCCGCGATCTTGGCCGCGCCGTAACCGGTGCAGCCCTCCCAGAGTTGCGCCGGGGCCTCGGGCCAAGGCCCGCCCCGGTCGGGAAACACGGCGCTCGACGAGGAAAACCGCAGATCCGCCCCGGCGGCCCGGCAAAAACCCAGCACCGCGTCGATGCCGCGCGCCGACCAGTCGCGCATCTCGTCCTGCCCCACAGCCATGTTCACCATGGCCGCGCAATGCACCACCGATGTCACCGCCCCGGCCAGCGCGTCATGCGCCGCCCCGTCGAGGCCGAAGCGCGGCGCATCCAGCGTGCCCGGCACCATGACATAGCGGTCGGCCGCGACGCCGTGACGGCGCGCCACGTCGTCGAGCCGTTCGCGCGCGTCGCGCCGCTTGTCGCGCACGAGGCAATAGACGACCTGCCCCGCGGCCAGATCGCGCGCCGCCCGCGCCAGCACGTGCCCGCCCAGAAACCCGGTCGCCCCGGTCAGCAAAATGCCGGGCCGCGCAAAGGCCTCGGCCGAGGCCTCGACCCCGCCCTGCCCCGAGAGCAGCGCGTCGAGCCGGTGCAGCGGCACGTTCATCGCCAGCTCGAAATCGACCGGCTTGTCGTAGACCCGCTCCAGCTCGAGGATCAGGTTCACGCACATCAGCGAGTCGCCGCCCTGATCGTGAAAGCTCAGGCTGGGATCGATGCGGTCGGGCGTGCAGCCCATGGCGCGCGCGGCGGCGGCGATCACCGCGTCCTCGGTCGTGGCTCCGGTACCTTCGGTCTGCGCGACCGCCTCGGTCACCGGCGGCAGCGCCCGCAAGTTGGCCTTACCCGACACCGGATGCAGCGGGATGGCGTCGAGCTGCACCAGATAGGCGGGCACGCAATAGGCGGGCAGCACCGCGCGCAGTTCGGCGGCCAGCGCGGCGGGCATGGGGTTGGCGCCGGGCGCGATGCCCCAGCGATCGGCGTTGGCGCGCGCCTGTTCCGCATCGGCGGCATAGTAGAAGATCAGCGCCTGCCCACGCGTGCCGACCTCACCCACCCAAGGCACGGCCTGCGCAAACTCCAGCCGCTCGCGCAGACTATCGGTCAGCTCGCGCGTCTGGATCGAGAACCCGCGCAGCTTGAGCATATGCGCCACGCGGCCGATGATGTGCAGCGCCCCGTCCGCGTCGACCCAAGCCTGATCGCCGGTGTCGTAAAGCCGCGTCTCGCGCCCCTCGATGGTCAGCTCGCGAAACCGCAGCGCCGTCTCCTCGGGGCGGTTGACGTAGCCGGGGCCGAGCATGCGCGGCCCTTCGAAATGCAGCTGTCCCGGCGTGCCCGGCGCACAGGGCAGGTCGGTCTCATCGAGAATCACGGCGCGCAAATGCTGCATCGGCACACCCACCGAGACCGGCCCGTCGCCCGACGGCGCGGTCAGCCGCGACATGCACACGTCATGCGTCTCGCAGATGCTGTAGAGGTTCCAAAGCTCGGCCCCGGGCAGCTTGTCGCGCGAGGCGGCAATCAGCGCGTCGCTCACCACCTCGCCATTGAGCACGACCCGGCGCAGCGGCAGGGCGGCGGCGGTGTCGCGGTCGATCGTGCCGAGGAAGGTGTCGTAGAAGGATGGGGTGAACAGCATCTCGTCGATCTCGTGCCGGATCAGGAACCCGGCCAGCCCGCGCGGTGCCATTAGCGTGTTGGGATCGGGAAACCACAGCTCGGCGCCGCGGCGCAGCGGCCGGAACATTTCCCAGATCGCGAAGATGTAGATGCCGATGCGCATCCCCGGCGCATAGGGCGTGAATTCGTCACGCCAGTCATAGGACAGATAGGCCGCGTCCTGCGTCACGGGGATGCACTTGGGCCGCCCCGTCGTGCCGGAGGTCGCCACGAGATAGATCGCATCCCCCGGCGCCACCGGAGCAGCGCGGAGCGCCGCGCGCGGGGCCTCTTCGATCCCCTCCAGAAGCGCGCGCGCGTCCAGCCTGTCGCACGCCTCCGGCAGCAGACCCGGGGCCACGCTCTGGCAGGTGACGACCAGCGTGACGCCCAATTCCGACAGGATGTTGTGCAGCACCGTCTGCGGCATCGCCGGGTCGAGATGCACGAAGGGCCGCCCGTGGATCACGCAGGCCACCGCACTCGCCCCCATGACGAGACCCGGCGCGCCGAAGATGCCCACCGCAGGCGCGTCTTGCATCGGCCCGCCGATCCGCTCGACGAACCGGCCCAGCTCCCCATAGGTCAGACCGCCCGCCTCGTCCGACATGGCGGGACGGGGCGCATGCTCCTCGATGGCGCGCACCAGTTCGGCAGCGACGGTCTGGGGCTCGGACATGGCGGTGGGTTCCTCGGTCTGGTCGGTTGCGCGGCGGGAGTTCTGTCGCCCTGCCCGACGCAGCCCATCGCTGCGCCGCCGGGTGCGACGGCCCGTCATTGGCGGATATGTGACCAAGATCCGCGCCAACTACAACACGGTGTCGCGGCGACCCCCTTCGATCCACGATCCGAGATCCGCCCTGCCTTCTTTCGGGCAGACGAAGGGAAGAAGTGACGCAAGGAAAGCGGGATACGTATGAGCGGCGGTCCATGGAAGTTCGAACGCCCGAACTGCGGCAAATCGTGCAAGACATACAGCATGTTGCATGGCATCCTTCAGGTTGTACACAATCGAGAACATTTCGCCCAAAATGAGAGCGCGGCCGCCCCGCGCAGCTGCCAACGCCCCCTTGCGCGACCTTCCGCCGGATCATGCGGCCCGGTCCGGCTGGATCGAACGCTTCGCGGTGTCACCCCGGCGCGATCCCGCCGCCGTTCGCGCCCCCCGAGCGGCATGCCGTCACCGGGCGGCCCAGAAGCCGGCAGTATTCGGCCTCGGGGCCCCCATAGAGGTCGCCCACCATGCGGCGCAGCCCGGCCCGGTCGCGGATCACGATGCGGCCCCGGGTCGAGCGGATCAGCCCGTGCCCCTCAAGCTCGTGCAGCCCCACCGTCACCCCGGCGCGGCGCACCCCGAGCAACAGCGCGATGGCGCCATGCGTCAGCGCGATCTCGTTGCTCGAGATCCGGTCGTGGCACATCAGCAGCCACCGCGCGAGCCGCAGGTCGAGACGACAGCGCGCATGGGCCAGCGCGTTATGGGTGATCTGCGCCATCGTCGCCCGCAGATAGAGCAGCATCCGCGCGTGAAACCCAGCATCCACCATCGCCGCGCGAAACGCCTCCGCCTCGATCCGCCAGCCCACCCCCGGCACCAGCACCACCGCGTCGGTCAGGCTCGGCGCGTCGCCAAGGATCAACCCCACCCCGATCATCCCCTCGCGACCCACCAGCCCCACCTCGAGCGTCAGCTCGTCGCATTCGCGCGCCACCAGCGACGCGATGCCCGAGGCGGGAAAATAGGCATGCGTGCATGGCCGACCCCGGCGCTCCAGCATCAGCTTCGCGGGCAGTTCGGTGAACTCCAGCGCCTGTTGCAGGCCCTCGGGCCAGATCGGGCGCAGCCCGTGCAGCAGCGCATTGGTGCAGGCGGGGTCGTGCAGCATGGTCTTGCTCGCTCCGGCCGGGGGAACCGCGAGGCGCGGTTTACGGCCATGATAGCAGCAGAATGCATCCCTGTGTGGGATGAAGCGCCGCGCAACGGCGGCGACGGGCCGTTTCTTGCCCTGCATCATTCGACTCGATGCCCGACCCGCGCAGGGGTAGGGTGGCGCGGAGGGCGTCGAATGGCGTGCAAGGCGGCCAGCGAGGGTCTGCCATGGACACCGGGGCGTCCGCCATGGTCAACGGAACCGTGTCATGACAACAGACGACTTCCTCGTGGTGGGCCTCGGGGCCTCGGCCGGGGGCATTCCGGCGCTCGAAGGCTTCTTCAAGGCGTTGCCGGCCGATTGCGGCATGGCGATCGTCATCGTCACCCATCTCAATCCCGACCGTCGCAGCCTGCTGCACGAGATCATCGGTCATTACACCGAGCTGCCGGTCCATGTCGCGACCGACGGCCAAGAGCTGTCTCCCGACAACGTCTATGTCATGCCCGAGGGCCGCGTCCTGACCGTCGAAGCCGGGCGGCTGCGGCTGCGCCCCGACGACCCTCTGCACCGCGAGCGCAAGCCGATCGACGCGTTCTTCGCCTCGCTGGCGCGCGACCGGGGCGAGGCCGCGGTCGGCATCGTGCTGTCGGGCGGCGATTCCGACGGCACGCTCGGGGTCCGCGCGATCAAGCAGGGCGGCGGCATGACGCTGGCGCAGGCGCATGACGGCTCCAACCCCCGCAACCCCGAGATGCCCGACAACGCTGTGGCCAGCGGGCTGGTCGATTTCGTCGAGCCGGTCGAACAAATGCCCGCCCGCCTGGCCCAGATCGCCCAAGGCCTGGCCCTCCCCGCCGACGCACTGGCCGACAGCGCGCAGGCGTTGCGGTTCCAGACCGAGATCTCGGAGTTGCTGCGGGCCCAGACCGGGCATGATTTCGCGGGCTACAAGAACAAGACCTTCATGCGGCGCGTGACCCGGCGCATGAAGGTGGTCGAGACCACCGACGTCGAGGCCTATCTCGATCTGCTGCAACGGAACCCGAACGAGGCGCAGGCGCTGTTTCAGGATCTGCTGATCAACGTCACCAGCTTCCTGCGCGACCCCGAAGCCTTCGAGGCGCTGCGCACGCAGGTGCTTCCGGCGCTGTTCGAGGGACGCGGGGCGGGCGACACGATCCGGCTCTGGGTGCCGGGCTGCGCCACGGGCGAGGAGGTCTATTCGCTGGGCATACTGCTGCGCGAGCACATGGACGCGATGACCCAGCGCCCGCGTGTGCAGATCTTCGCCACCGACATCGACGAACAGGCGCTGATGGTGGCGCGGGCCGGACGCTATCCCGCCGCTCTGCTCGAAAGGCTGAGCCCCGAACGGCGGCGGCGCTTCTTTCGCGCGGACGGCGCCTGCGAGGTCATCAGCAAGGAGGTGCGCGAGATGTGCATCTTCTCGCCGCACAGCGTCACCGGCGATCCGCCGTTCTCGCGGATGGATCTGGTCTCGTGCCGCAACCTGCTGATCTACATGGGCACGGCGCTCCAGGATCAGGTGATCCCGACCTTCCACTACGCGCTGCGCCCCGGCGGCTACCTGTTTCTCGGCACCTCCGAGGGCGTCAGCCGTCACGCGCATCTGTTCGGCGCCATCGACAAGAAGCGACGCATCTTCCAAAGCCGCGGCCACGGCAGCGTCCCGCGGCGGCTGCCGATGGCGGTCGAGGGCACCGCCACGCGCACCCGCGTCCGCGCCGAAGAACGGCGCGGCCTCGACGCCGGTGGTCGGCATCTGCGTCAGGTCGTCGAGGCGCAGGTGCTCGAGCGGCATGCCCCGGCGCATGTGGCGATCACCGCCGAAGGCGAGATCGTGTTCTTTTCGAACAACACCGGCAGCTATCTCGAAGCGCCGCGCGGCGCGCCGAGCCACCAGATCCTCGAACTGGCCCGGCGCGAACTGCGCATCGATCTGCGCGCCGCGCTCAGGCAGGTGTTCGAAAGCCGCCGCCCCGCCACGCGGCAGGTGCTGGTGATGGACCGCGACGGCCACGACGGCATGGTGGTGGAGCTGCGGGTCGAACCGCTCGACGTGCCCGACTGGAGTGAGCAGATGTATCTCGTCCTGTTCAAGGACCTGACCGAGGCGCAGCCGCTGCTCGACCAGATCCAGGCCGCCGCCCCCGACGATGGGCGCGATGCGGTCGAGCGCGAGATGCGCGACCTGCGCGAGCGGCTGCAATCGACGATCGAGGAATACGAGACGGCGCTCGAAGAGCTGAAATCCTCGAACGAGGAGCTGGTCTCGGTCAACGAGGAGGCGCAATCCGCCAACGAGGAGCTGGAGGCCTCGAAAGAGGAAATGCAATCGTTGAACGAGGAGCTGACCACCATCAACGCCGAGCTGACCGTCTCGGTCGAGGATCTGGACCGCGCCAACGCCGATCTGCAGAACCTCTATGCCGCCACCGAGATCGCGACGATCTTTCTCGACGGCGCTCTGGTGATCCGCAACTACACCCCGGCGGCCTCGGCCTTCTTCAGCCTGCGCGACACCGACATCGGCCGCCCCCTGACCGAACTGGCCAGCCGCCTGCACAACCCCGATCTCGAAGCGCAGGTGCGCGCGGTGTTCGACACCGGGACCGGCTCGGAATACCGGGTCACGACCGGCGAGGATGACAAGCACTACCTGATCCGTCTCGCCCCCTACCGCGATGGCAACCATGCGATCGGCGGCGTCGTGGTCACCATCGTCGACATCACCAACATCGCGCGCAGCTAGGCCGAAGATCCGCCACGGCCCCGGTTGGCCCCGGTCAATCCCTCTCGCCCTTGGGCCATCGCGCGCGCGCCCTAGATCAGGGGGGCCGCCGCCCGAAGGACCGACCATGAACCGCATCACGAGCACCCCCTCACCAGAACCGGCCCGGATCGCGCGGGCCGCGATCTGGGGCGGGGCGATGCTCTTCGCGGTCTGGGCGCTGCTGGCCGGGTTCGCGGTGGCGGCGCTCGGTGCCGTGGGGGCGATGGTGCTGGCGGGGCTGCTGCCGCTCTATACGCGCGTCTCGGGCATCGTGATGCCGCGCGGGCTCGCCACCGGTATTCTCGTCTACTGTCTCTGCGCCTTCGGGCTTGGCGAGGCGGGCGGCTTCTACCGCGACGTCGCCTTGTGGGACACGGCGCTGCACGCGCTGGCCTCGGCGGTGCTGGCGCTGGTTGGCGTGGCGCTGGCCCTGCTGCCCACGGCGGGGGCCGCCCCGCGCACCGCGCCGTGGATCCTCGGGCTGCTCGGCGTCGGCTTTGCCGCCCTCGTCGGCGCGGCGTGGGAGATGTTCGAATTCGGCATCGACGCGCTGTTCGGCACCAACGCGCAGCGCTCTGGCCTGCCCGACACCATGGGCGACATCGCCGCCAACATCGCGGGCGCCACCTACGGGGCCATCGCGGCGCAGCGGCGGCTGTGGCGCGGCACGCGGCTGCCGCTGTCGGGCCTGCTGGTGCGGTTTCTGGCCCGCAACCGGGTGATCTACGGCGACTGGACCGGACGCCTGTTTGCCCCCCATAATGGCCCGCACGCTGGCCTCAAGGCTCCGCCGCGCAGAAAGACCCGCCCATGAAGGACGCCGCCGCCGACACCGCAGCGCTTGATCGCGCCTTCGCCGATCTGGCCGGGGTGCAACCCGCCCCCTCGCGCGCCGAGCGCCGCGCCCATCTCAAGGCGCTCGAAGGCGCCGTGCGCGATGCCGCCGAGGAAATCGCGCAGGCCATCGACGCCGATTTCGGCGGGCGGCCACGCCACGAGACCCTGCTCACCGAGGTGGCGATGGTGATCGGTGCCGCGCGCCACGCCGCGGGCGGGCTGCGCCGCTGGATGCGCCCCGAGCGTGTCGCCCTGCCCGTGCATCTGTGGCCCTCGACCGCGCGGGTCACGCGCGTGCCGCTGGGCCTCGTCGGCATCATCGGGCCGTGGAACTACCCGGCCCAGCTGACGCTGGTGCCGCTGGTCGCGGCTCTGGCGGGCGGCAACCGGGCGATCGTCCACCCCTCCGAGCACACGCCGCGCACCGCCGAGGTCGTGGCCCGGATCGTCGCGCGCGCGGTGCCCGACCGCGCCCGCGTCGTGACCGGCGACACGCAGGTGGCGCGCGATCTGGCCGCGCGCCCGCTCGACGGGCTGTTCTTCACCGGCTCCACCGCGACGGGCCGCCGGGTCATGGCGGCGGCAGCCGAGAACCTCGTGCCGGTGGTGCTGGAGCTGGGCGGCAAATCCCCGGCGATCCTGCGGCCCGACGCCGATCTCGAGGCCGCCGCAAGCTCGATCATGGCGGCCAAGCTTCTCAACGCGGGCCAGACCTGCGTCGCGCCCGATTACGCGCTGGTCCCGCGCGAGATGCTGCCGCGCTTGGTCACCGCGCTCAAGACCGCCACCGCCGCGCTCTATCCCGATCCCGAAGGCCCCGACTACGCCGCCATCGCCCGCCCCGCGGATCACGACCGCCTCACCGGGCTGCTCGACGGGCTCGACGCCGTGCCGCTCATGGCGCGCGCGCCCGCCGCGCCGCGCATGGGGGCTTTCGCGGTGATCGACCCGGCCCCCGATCACGCCTTGATGCGCGAGGAGATCTTCGGGCCGATCCTGCCGATCCTGCCCTATGACACGCCCGAGACCGCCCGCGCCTTCGTCAACGCCCGCCCCTGCCCGCTTGCGCTCTATGTCTATGGCCGCGATCTCGACGCCGCCCGGGCCGAGGTCGCGGCGATGCCCTCGGGCGGCGCCGTGATCAACGAGGCGGTGATCCATGTAGGCGTTCAGCAGTTGCCCTTTGGCGGCGCCGGGGCCTCCGGCATGGGGGCCTATCACGGCGCAGAGGGGTTTCGCGCCTTCACCCGGCCCCGCTCGGTGCTGACGGCGCGGCCCTCGCTGGCCCGTCTCGTCCGCCCGCCCTATGGGCGCAACATCGACCGCATCCTGAAATCGCTGATCCGCTAGGCCCTAGTTCATGCCGTAATCGCGCCCGCGCCAGACCGCCCGCCGCCCGCGCCGCGCCCCGATGAGCGCGCTCCACTGGATCGCCAGCACCACCATGACGCCCAAAGGATGGGCCACGACCGACAGCCACGGGTGCCGCAACCGCCGCGCCATGACGACGCGCGCGCCCAAGACCAGCGCGCAGGCCAGCGCCGAGAGCGCCGCCGACACGGGCGCATGAAGGGCCAGCGCCGCGATCAGCGTCAGGAACGGCAGGACATGCCCGCCGAACAGCAAGAGCGTCCAGACCGGCAGCGCGCGCGGCGTCGCCATGCCCTCGGTCGCGTTCTTGGAAAACCCGTGCCAGATCCCGGCGGGCGTGTCGTACATGCGGCAGGCGGCCAGATCCGTCGCATCGCACAGATCGCTGCGCCCCCCCGCCGCGCGCACCCGGCGCGGCAGCTCCAGCCCATCGTGCATCCGATCCGCAAAAGTCGCGTGCCCGCCCATGGCGTCATAGGCCGCGCGCCGCACCGCCATGAGCTGTCCGCAGCCCGCGCCGAAGGCCGGATCGGGCCGGGCGCGAGCCATCGGCAGCGGCAGATAGCCTAGAAGCGTGGTGAAGATCTGCGGGATCACGATCGCCTCGGCCCATGTCGGCGTCACCTGCCCCGGAAACCCGCTCAGCACGTCGAGATCGAGCCGGGTCATCTCGCCCGAAAGCCGCGCGGCCGCGTCGGGGGCCAGCCGCACATCGGCATCGACGAACAGCAGCACCGGGTGCCGCGCCGCCTTGGAGAGCTGCCAGCAGGCGTGGGTCTTGCCGATCCATCCCTTGGGCAGCACCGCGCCGCGCATGAGCCGCAGCCGCGGATCGGCCTCGGCCCGCGCCGCCACGATCCGGTCGGTGCCGTCGGTCGATCCGTCATCGAGCACGACAACCTCGACCGTCACCCCCGCCTGCCCCAATGCGGCGTCGAGCGCGGCCCCAATGTTGCCCGCCTCGTCGCGCGCCGGGATCAGGATCGACACCGCCGCGCCGCCGCCCGCCTCCGGCGCGCGCAGCACCGACAGATTGACAAGACACATGACCGCAAAGAGCACGGCCAGCGCCAGCCCGAGGATCGACAGCGCGAGGATCATCGCTCGGCCTCCTGATCAGGCGCATGATCGGGCGCGAACCGCCGCCCCGAGATCATCGCCCGCCCCCGCTGCCACACCCCGTAAACCCCGCCTGTGCCGCGCGCGCCGCCGATCACCGTCTCGAACGCGGCCCCATCGCGCGCCATCGACAGCGCCGCCAGATCGTCGCAGCACCCGGTCAGCGCCGCCTCCATCCGCACCGCGAGATCGGCGGTCGCCTCACCCGCGCGCGTCTCGACCGGCGCGCCGAACCGCAGCAACGCCTCGGGGCGTTTTTCCGACCAGAACGGGTATTCGAGCGCCAGCGGCACCGCGATCAGCCCCGGCGCGCGGGCCAGAAGATGCGCGGCACCTGGGCGCAGATCGAGGGGCCGCGCGCGCGGATCGGCAAAGTGGCCCTGTGCGGTGATCCAGATCACCCGGTCGGGCCGGGCCAGAAGCACGCCCGCCGTGCGCAGAAACGCCGCTGCCCCGCGCCGGTCGGGCGTCACGCCAAAGAGCCCGATCCGCGCCATGAACGGGTATTTTTCCAACATCGCCGCCTCGATCGGGCCAAAGCCCGCGCGGGTCGGAAACAGCCGGTCGTGCAGTGCGATGGCCACCGCCGGGTCCCACCACGACGGGTGGTTGCAATAGACCATCACGGGCCGGTCGGGCGGCAGATCCGGCAGGCCGGGCCGCGCGATCCGCACCGCGCGAAAGCTGCCCCCGAGCTGACGCCGCATCACCCCCGAAAAGAATCGGACCATCCCTTCCGAGCGCAGCGCTACGGGGTCGTCACTCCGCCGCGACATCCCGCGCCCCGTCCCTGGCCCTGCCACCCGCATCCCGGTCGGCCGCATCGGCGGCGATCCAGCCCGACATCAGCGCCATCGGCATCCCCGGCCCCGGATGCGCCGAGCCGCCCGCGAGATACAGCCCCTCGACCTGCCGCGACCGGTTGCCCGGCTTGAACGCGCCCAAGACCTTGCCATGGCTCGCCAGCCCGTAGATCGCGCCGTCGAGCACCTTGTAACGCTCATGGATGTCCTGCGGGGTGAGCGAACGCTCGACCACGATCCGCTCCTCGATGTCCCCAAGCCCGGCGGTGCGCTTGAGCTTGTCCATGATCACCTCGCGGTAGCCCGGCAGCATCGTTTTCCAGTCGTGATGGGGCCGCAGATAGGGCGTGTGCACCAGCACATAGAGCGCCTCGCCGCCTTCGGGCGCCACGCCGGCTTCGGTGCGCGCAGGCGCCGCGAGATAGGCGGTCGGATCGGGCGCGGGCTCGCCCTCGTCGTAGATCGCCGCGAACTCCTCCTCGGGGTCGCGCGAAAAGACGAAGTTGTGATGCGCCAAATGCTCGTAGCCCCGATCGAGCCCTAGATAGAGCACCACCCCCGAACAAGCCGCCTCGCGCTTGCGCGTCTTGGCAAAGGCGCGGCCTTCGGCGCCACCGACCAGCTCGGCATAGGTGCGCACGCTGTCCATGTTCGACACCACGCGGTCGCAGGCGACCCGCTCGCCGGTGTCGGTGATAATGGCCCGCGCGCGGCCCTTCTCGACCTCGATCCGATCCACCCCGGTGCCGGTGCGGATCTCGACCCCGAGGCTTTCGGCCAGACGGCTCAGCGCCAGCGGCACGGCCCGCGTCCCGCCCATCGGATACCACACGCCCTCGCCCTGCTGCATCTGCGCGATGCCGCAGAGCACCGCCGGAGAGGCCAGCGGCGAGGAGCCGACATACTGGATGAAATGCTCCAGCATCTGCGTCACGCGGCGATCTTTCACGTCGCGCTTGATCTGCCCCGCGACGGTGCGGTGCATCCGAAGCGCCAGCACGTCCGACAGCGTCTCGAGGCTCATGTTCGCCTTGAGATCCATCGTGTCGCGCAGATCCTCGACCGATTTCCAGAAGAAGAACTTGTCCGAAACATCGGACAATCGCTTGGCCACCTCCATGAACCTCTCAAAGCCCGCGCGGTCGTCTGGCGACAGCTTGCCGATCTCCTGGGCGGCCAGCTTGGGGTCGTCGCGCAGGTCGAGCACGGTCTTGTCGTCGTAAAAGCACCGCCACTGCGGGTCGAGCCGTCGCAGGTCCAGTTCCTGATGCAGATCGCGCCCCGCCTCACCGAATATCCGCTCCAGCACCCGCGGCATGGTCAGGATGGTCGGCCCCATATCGAAGCGAAAGCCCTGTTCCTCCAGCACCGCCGCCTTGCCGCCGAGCCAGTCGTTCTTCTCGAACAGCACCACCTTGTGGCCGCGCGCCGCCAACGTGCAGGCCGCGGCCAGACCGCCAAGCCCGCCGCCGATGATCCCCGTCACGCTCATTCCGCAGCCTCCATCGGCAGTTCCGTCGTCAGATCTTCGTTGCCCGGCAGGTCGAGATCCTCGGCGCAGAGCTTGGCCGCGATGCGCGCGCTCTCGAAGATCGTCGGCAGGCCCGAGCCGGGATGCGTGCCACCGCCGGTAAGATAGACCCCGTCGATATCCTCGAACCGGTTGCGGGGCCGGTAGTGCAGCATCTGGCCGAGATTATGCGCAAGGTTGAAGGTCGCGCCATTGTAAACCGCGAGCTTTGAGCGCCAGTCCTCGGGCGTGAACATGATCTCGGTGCGGATCATGGGCCGAATGTCGCGCCCCGCGAGCTTCGACACCCGATCGAGGATCTTTTCGCGGTAGGCAGGCGCAAGTGCGGACCAATCCTCGCCCCCGGTGAGGTTGCCCACGGGGGCCAGCACGTAGAGCGCCGAATGCCCCTGAGGCGCCAGGCTGTCATCGGTGCGGCTCGCGTTTTGTACGTAGATCGTCGGCTCCACCGGCGCCTTGCCCGCATCGATCTCGGCCACGTTGCGCTGGTAATCGCCCGAAAACGCGATGGTGTGGTGGCTCATATCCGGCAGCTCGCCCTCGATCCCGAGATAGAGCATGAAGGTGGAGCAGGAGTAGCTCTTGGACTTGATGCGCTTGTCGGTCCAGCGCCTTCGCGCAGCATCCGGCACGAGCGAGGTCATCGCATGGGCGAAATCGGCGTTCATCACCACCGCGTCGGCGTCATGATCGCCCTTGGCCGTCACCGCGCCCACCGCGCGCCGCCCGTCGAGCTTGAGCCGCTCGACCGGCTCGGACAGGCGGATATCGACCCCCATGCGGCCCGCCACCCGCGCCATGGCTGCGGTGATCGCGTTGCAGCCACCCTTGGGGTGCCAGACGCCAAAACCGTATTCGACATGGGCGATGATGGTGAAGAGCGACGGGCATTTGAACGGCGACATGCCGAGGTATTTCGATTGGAACGAGAAGGCCACCCGCACGTCGGGATTGCGAAACCAGCGATGCAATTCGCCGTCCACCGTCGACCAGGGCCGAAATTTCGGCAGCGCGCGCAGCATGTCGGGCTGCGCCAGATCGCGTAGGCTGGCAAAGGGCCGCTGCAGGATCGGGCGAAACGCCTCGAACTTGGCGCGGTTCTCTTCGAGATAGCCCTTCACGTTCTTCGCATCCGCCGCGTCGATCCGCGCCACCTGCTCGGTCAGCCGGTCGACATCCGCCGTCGCGTCGATCATCCGCCCGTCATCGAACTGCAGCCGGTACATCGGATCGAGGCGGATCAGCTCGACCTCCTTGTCAAAGTCATAGCCGCAGGCGGCAAAGATCTCGCGCGGGATCTCGGGGTAGAGAAAGAAGGTCGGGCCGATGTCGAAGGTATAGCCATCCTTTCGGATCGCGCCGGTGCGCCCGCCGGGCCGGTCTTCCTTTTCCAAAAGCGTGACCTCGGCCCCCGCCGCGCGCAAAAGCATCGCGGTCGCAAGCCCCCCCGGCCCCGCGCCGATCACCAACACCTTCTTGGCGGTGGCCTGCCGCATGGCGTCCATCGCGCCGGAAATCTCTGCGCCCCCGTCCACGATCAATCCCCCCGCCGGTTGCGGCAGACCGATGCGCGGCCTGCCTGAACGGAATGGATTGCCAAGGGGTGCTGCGTATCTACCATCTGTGTCATTCTCTCGGTAACTGCCCACGGGAGGGCGTTGAACCAATTAGGGCGCGGATGGGCGAGGACATGCAAAAAATCGAAGCGATCCGGCCACGACCCGCCGCCCCCCCCCCTGCCCCGCCGCGCCGGGCGCGTGGTGCCAAGGCCGAGAACTTTCCCGTGGGCTCGCTGCTGCTGCCCGCGCGATTGCGTGCGCCGGTACGCACCTTCTACGCCGTGGTCCGTGCCGCCGACGACATCGCCGACGACCCGGGCCTGCGCGCCGAAGCCAAGCTCGCCCGGCTCGACGCGATCGAAACCGGGCTGCGCGCGGATGACGCAGGCGATCCGCGCGGCCACGCGCTGCGCACCGCTCTCAGGGGCTGTGGTCACGGCGGGGCCGAAGCCCACGCCATCGCCATGCTCACCGCCTTTCGGGCTGACGTGGCCGCGCGCGCTTGCGACAGCTGGCCCGATCTCACGCGCTATTGCGAGGCCTCGGCCAACCCGGTCGGGCGCTTCCTGCTCGACCTGCACGGCGAGGGGCCACAGACCCATGCCGCGTCGGACGCGCTGTGCACCGTGCTTCAGGTGCTCAACCACCTGCAGGATCTGGGCGAGGACTGGCGCGATCTGGGGCGGGTCTACCTGCCGCTCGACTGGATGCGCGAGGCGGGGGCCGACGTGGGCGATCTGGGCGGCGCGACGCTGACGCCCGAGCTTCGGGCGGTGGTCGATCGCGCGCTCGCCGCCTGCGTGCCGCTGCTCGACCGGGCCGCCACCCTGCCCGGCCTCGTACGCGCGCGCCGCCTGCGCGCGGAGATCCGGGTGATCGAGACGCTGGCCCGCGCGCTGCACGTCCGCCTCGCAAAGGCCGATCCGCTCGCAACCCGCATCCGCCCGGCCCGCGCCGACTGGTGGCGCGCCGGGCTGCGCGGCGGCCTCGCCCTCATCGTCCCGGCCCGCGCCGCATGAGCGACGCGATGCAGATGGGCGTGACCGAGATCGTCTCGGGCTCCGGCAGCAGCTTTCGCGCGGGAATGCGGGTGCTGCCCGCGCCGCGCCGCCGCGCGATCCTCGCGGTCTATGCGTTTTGCCGCGTCGTCGACGACGTGGTCGACACCCCCGGCCCCGAGGCCGAGAAACGCGCGGGCCTCGACGCGTGGGAGGCCGAGCTTGCGCTTGTCCGAGAGGGCCGCGCGCAGACCCCGGTGGGCCGCGAGATCGCCCATGCCGCGCGCGCCTACGACCTGCCGCTCGACGAATTCGCGCTGGTGCTCGAGGGCATGCGCATGGATCTCGATGGCATGGTGGCGCCCGATGCGGCCAGGCTCGACGCCTATGTGCGCCGCGTCGCGGGCGCGGTGGGCATCTTGTCGATGCATGTCTTCGGCGCCTGGCGCGGCGAGGCGTCGCGCCGCTTCGCCCTGTCTCTGGCCGAGGCGCTGCAACTCACCAACATCCTGCGCGACGTCGAGGAGGACGCGGGCTTGGGCCGGATCTACCTGCCTGCCGAACTTCTGGCCGAAACCGGCATCGCGCCCTGCCCCGACACCATCGCCCATGCCCCCGGCCTGCCGGAGGCACGCCGCCGCCTCGCCCGCCGCGCCCGCGCCGCCTACGGCGAGGCCGCGCGCGAGATCGGCGCGCATTCGCGGCTGCGCATCGCGCCGGCGCTTTTGATGATGGGCCCCTACGAGAGGATGCTACGCCAGATCGAAACCGACGCGCACCGCGCGCCTGCGCCCCGCGCGCGCTGGCGCAAGCTCGTCGACGGTCTGGCCTGCGTGGCGCTGAGCGGCGCCGCGCGGTGAGGCGCGTCCATGTCGTGGGGGCCGGGCTTGCGGGCCTCGCCGCCGCAATGCGCCTGTCCGAACGACCCGGCACCGAGGTCGTGCTGCACGAGGCGGTGAACCGCGCCGGTGGCCGGGCCTGGAGCTTTCACGACGCGCGGCTGGACCGGGTGATCGACAACGGCAACCACCTCGTGCTGTCGGGCAACGCCGAGGTTCTCGCCCATTGCGCGCGCATCGGCACCGAGGCGCTGCTCGACATCGCCCCTCATGCCGAATTGCCGTTCCTCGATCTCGCGCAGGGAGAACGCTGGCGGCTTCGCCTGCCCTCGGGCCTGCGCGATCTGGCGCGGGGCGGGCTGCGCGTGCCGCCCGGCACCGCCCTGTCCCTGGCCGCCGACACGCTGCGCCTCTTGCGCGCGGGGCCGCGCGCCACCGTCGCCCAAGCCGTCCCCGGACGCGGCGCGGCGTGGCACCGGGTCTGGGAACCCTTGAGCCTCGCCGTGCTCAACGCCCCGCCCGAGAGCGCCGCCGCGGCCCCGCTGGCCGAGGTGCTGCGCCGCACGCTGCTGCGCGGTGGTGCGGCAAGCCGTCCGGTCACCATGCCGCACGGGCTTGGGGCCACGCTCGTTGATCCGGCGCTGGCGCTTCTGGCCGGGCGCGGCGTCCACCCCGCCTATCGCCAGCCGCTCACCGGCCTCGCTACACGGGGCGGCCGGGTCACGGCGCTGCGCTTCGCCTCAACCGAAGTGGCGCTCGGACCCGATGACGCGGCGATCCTCGCCCTCCCGCCCGAGGCACTGGCGAAGCTGCTCGACCAGCCGATGCCGGGCGCGGGCCAAAGCATCCTCAACGCGCATTTCCGCGTAGCACCTGAGGTGGCGGCCGCCATGCCGCCGGTGCTGGGTCTGGTGTCGGGCCTGTCGCACTGGGTGTTTCGCCGCGGCGACGTGCTCTCTGTCACCGTCTCCGCCGCCGAGAGCTGCCTGAACGGCGAGGCCGATCCCGAGGCGCGGATCTGGCGCGAGGTGGCGCAGGCGGCAGGCACCGACGCGCCGCCCCTCGCCTCCCGGCTGATCCGCGCCCGCGGCGCCACCGCCGATGCCTCGCCCGCCGCCCGGCAGGCGCGGCCAGAGCTTCGCCCCTATGCCAACCTCGCGCTTGCCGGGGACTGGCTCTCCGGCCCCCTGCCCGACACCCTCGAGGCGGCGCTCATGTCGGGCCGTGCGGCGGCCGAGGCATTGTGCGACGGCTGAACCCGCAGCCCCCGGCCTTGCACTGAGTGCAACCCGGCCAGACCGCATCGTCGGTTGTCGCCGGGCCAGGTGAGGCGCATATCTGGTCCAACACGGCAAAACACAGAAAGTCCAGTGACATGGCGCAGTCCACCACCGCTCCCTCCCGTCTTCTCGGCCTCGTGGTCGCTCCCTTCGCCTTTATCGGTCGCACGCTCGTTGCCATGGCCGAAGCCGGTCCGCGCATGAAGCAGGTCCAGCGCCTCAACGAGATGAGCGACGCCGATCTCGAAGCGCTCGGCACCACCCGCGCCGAAATGGTGCGCAAGATTTTCGGCGGCACCATCTACATGTGATCCGCCACAGCGGGGCCGCCGAACGCGGCGGCCTCGGCGACAGGTTGGCCGATCCAGACTTGCAATCGAAGCGCGATGCCCCATATTCGGGGGGCTGACGTTCGCTTTTTCGACCCTACTGTCTCCGTTCATCCGGCTCAGTTGATCGATCCAGACTGCAACGCCGGGCTACCCGCATGTCGCGGGCAGTGTACTAGACAGGAGACACGGATATGGCCACTGGCACCGTGAAATGGTTCAACACCACCAAAGGCTTCGGCTTCATCGCGCCCGACACCGGCGGCAAGGACGTTTTCGTCCACATCTCTGCCGTTGAGCGTTCGGGCCTGAACGGTCTCGCCGACGACCAGAAGGTGTCCTACGACATCGAGTCCGGCCGTGATGGCCGCGAATCGGCCGTGAACCTCGCTCTCGCCTGAGCGACGGATCCGACGATCTGAAAAGCGGGGCCTCGTGCCCCGCTTTTTTTGTTTGCGACTGGTGCCGATCCTCCACAGATTTCGGCCCGAACCGAACGACACCGCCTTTTCCGTTCGGTCACGCGGCGAAGACCTGCGATTTCAGCGACTTCCGCTTCAGTCCTAAGGAAGCCCTCAGCCCTCGGACAGCGCCGCCAGCAGCCGTTCGGCCAGCGCCCGCCGCGCGCTTTCGCTCAGCCCCCCCTGCCCGTCCAGCGTCAACACCAGCTTGGCTCCGTCGCTGCGCACCACCGCGCGCGCGCCGTTGGGCAGCACGGCCTCGGCCAGCGGCGGCGGGGTCTCGCGGCGCGGGCGGCCGCCCCGCGCCGCGGGTTTGGGGGTCTCCTCCATCCGGTCCAACACCGCTTCGAGCAGCACCCATTCCTGCGCCGCGTCATCCGGCGCGCCTTGCTCCAGCACATCGCGCAGTTTCGCCGCGAAACCACCCCGGATCGCCGCCGCCAGCCGCAGACCGGCCGCCTCGGTCAGGTCGCGCCCATGCGTCAGCAGGTCGCCCAGCTCGTAATGCACCGTGGCGAAGGAGCGGATCTTGGACCGTTTGGCCTTGGACGCGGCGGCAAAGATCGCATCGACCGCGGCCTCCATCGAAGGAAACGCCCCCAGATGCGCGGCCACGGCGGCGATGCGCCCGCGCTCATAAGGGGTAAGCTGCGCGCGGACCTCGTTCTCCTCGACCATCGCCGCATAGGCGGCCCCGGCCTCGACCGCGGGGCGTACGATGGCGCGGGCCACCGGCGGCGTGCCGTCCTCGGTCCCGATGAGCGCCAGCGCCCGCACCCGCCGCCAGCCCGAAACAAGGCCGTAGCGCCCCTCGCCCAGATCCATCACCTCGATTGGCAGGCGCTGGCCATTGGCGCGGATCGAGGCGACGAGCTCTTCCATCGCCTCGGCATCGGTCTCGACACGGTCCCGGGTCAGGTGGTTCACCTGAATCCGTTCCAGCGGCAGCGTCTCGATCACCCGTCCCTCGGCGCGCGCGTCACGCCATGAGGCAGCCTCGGCGGTGGTGCGCGCCTCCGTGGCGCGGTCGGTCGCGGGGCGGGCGTCGCGGCCCTGCGCGGCCTCGGAGGCGACCTGCGCTATGGGCGCATGGAGGGCCGCCGGGCCGCTGGCCGGTTTCGCCGCGAAACCGGCTTCGATCTCGGCGAGCGCGCGTGCGTCGGGGGCTTCAAGCGTCCTGCGTCGGGCCATCGTTTTCCTCCTGCTCTTCCATCATGTCGCGGTACCAGCTGCCCAGCAGCAGCTCCTTGAATTCGGCATAGGTCCGATCGAACGCCTCGCGCCCGCGCAGATAAGTCTCGCGATTGAAGTCGCGGTAATCGGCCTCGTAGATGCCGTTGATCTGCTCTCCGGCCTGACCGACCAGCGCGGTGAACTCTTGCCGGTAGGGGGTCATGAAGTCGCCGAAATAGGCCTGGATCACATTGGCCAGATCGGTCTGCTGCCCGGCGTCGTAGCGGGTGATGATCGCGCGCACCACGTCCCATTCGAACCGCATCTCTGGCAGGCCGGCGCGGCGGCGCTGCGCGTTCTCGCCATCCTCGATCGAGGCAAACGTCGAGTAGAGCATGTCGAAGAACCGACCCGTCGAGTCGAACTCGAGGAACGACGCCCCCAATGGCACCAGTAGGATGTCGGCGGCGGAGAGAGAGTTGATCGTAAGGTACCCAAGTGCGGGAGGGGTATCGAGGAAGACGATGTCATATTCGTCGAGCAGGCCCTCCTCGTTCAGCGCGTTGTTGAGCGCGTCCCAGAGCGACCAAGACTTCAATCCCATGCGCCAGACCGGGATCTGGAACTCGGACCAGTAGAGATTCAGCTGCGCGCCGATCAGGTCGATGTTGGGCCAATGCGTCGACTGGATCAGGTTTCGCGGCGAAACCTCCAGCGCTTCGGTCAGCGTCTCATCGAGGGGCAGGGGGGGTTGACCCTCGGCCTCGCGCACGAGGTTTTCCTGCTGCACCGCGCGGGCATAGTCGCGCGCCAGAAGCGGGAACACCGTTTGCCATTCGTCGGCGACCTTGCCGCCCAAAAGCGAGGTCATCGAGGCCTGGCTGTCGAGGTCGATCACCAGCACCTTGTAGCCGTCGAGGGCGGCGGCCATGGCGAGGTGCACGCAGGTCGTGGTCTTGCCCGAGCCGCCCTTGAAGTTGGCGACGGCGGCGATCTTGGCGGGCAGACCCTCGGGGCGCCAAGGGCGGTATTCCTTGTTGGCGGCACCTTCTTCGGAGAAGTGGCGGCGCAGCTTCAGCACGTCGTCGAGGCTGAACCACTTGGCCCCGGCCTCGCCTTCGCCCTGCGGCAAGTCGGGGTGAGATTTGAGCACGCGACGCAGGTGGGCGGCGGCGACGGGGATCAGGTAGCGGGTGATCTCCCAGATCGAGAACCGCCGCAGCGTCTTGGTGCCGTCGGGGGCATAGCCGCGCCGGGCCATGTCGTCGCGGCCACGCGCGCAAAAGGTGGCGGCCTTGGCGAATCGCGTGGTATCCACGCGGGGACCGAGCCGGGCCGCAGCCTTGGCCGGGTCGATGTTGTGGAAGGGCGGTGAGATCGTATCCGCGCGCTTGTTCATGCGAAACCTTCTGTCATGTGCGCCGATCAGGCGGTTGTCGGGAGAACCATCGCACATCAACTTGAGAAGCGGAATACAGCGGATCGTCTTGCGGTGACGCTGTGGCATTACGGGTTTCGCGGCGAAACCTAGCCGCTTTCTTCTTGCCAATTCATGATCGAACCGCACGGGCAGTGTTTGTTATGATTTAGGAACTTTAGAGTCTTTGGGTCCGAAAAATACTTAGCTGACAGAGGCATAACGGGCATTGGGTACCCATCTTCGGGACGAAGGGCACCCGAGTTCGGGGTCAAAGGTACCCAAGTTCGGGAGCAATGGTCCCAAGACTCAGGGGCATCGCGCTGCCGCGAAACCGAGGCTTTCGGGCGAAAATCGCGGCTATTCAGGCCGGAAACGTCACCAAACGACTCCCCGTGCGCCGATGATTCGAGGCGGGGGACTCAGGACGGCGGGTGTTGCGCGCCGGATCGGGACCACCGCGCGCCGGTGTCACGCAAAGGTACCCCTTTACGGGATAGGATACGGTCACGGGAAAGGTACCCAGATCGGACTTGCGCGAAGGTGCCATACTTGGCAGCTTGCGGGCGATGCCGGGCGGGGCATCATGGTGCGGGGCAAGAACGATGGCGGGCGAAGCGACACGGGCGGCGCGCAAGGCGGGCGGGACAGGGGCCCCGGTGCAGATCGACACCGAAGGGCTGAGCGGCGCGCTCAGGCGCGGCACCGTCAAGAAGAGCGTCGCCGCGATCCACATCGGTGGCAAGCTGACGCTGCTGCAGCGCAAGCTGTCGAACGTGCTGCTGCTCAACGCCTATGACACGCTTCTGAGCAATCAGGTCCACCGCATCGACGCGCGCACCCTGTGCCTGATGATCGGCTACAACTCGAACGACATCGACAGCTTGCGCGATGCGCTGCGCGGGCTGGCCGAGACCGTGGCCGAGTGGGACATGCTGGACGAGAAGGGGCGACAGGAATGGGGGGTCTCGGCGCTTCTGGCGCATGCGCGGTTGCGCGACGGGGTCTGCGATTATGCCTATTCGCCCGCTTTGGCCGAGAAGCTGCACGACCCACGGGTCTTTGCGCTGATCAATCTCGACATCCAGCGGCGCTTCACCTCCGGGCACGGGCTGGCGCTTTACGAGAACTGCTACCGCTTCGTGCGCACCGGCTCGACCGGCTGGTGGCCACTCGAGGTGTTCCGCCGCCTGATGGGGGTCGATGACAGCGACTATTACCGCAGCTTCAAGCATCTCAACGCCAAGGTCATCAAGCCCAGCGTCGAGGAGGTGAACCGGTCGTCGAACATCATGATCGAGCCCGAGTTCAAGCGCATGGGGCGCTCGGTCACGGAGCTGCGGTTCCTGATCCGCGAGAATCCGCAGCTGGCCATGCTCGACATCGACGACGGGCAGGCGGTGCGGTCGCAGCCGGTCTATGAGCGGCTGCGGGGGCAGGGCGTGTCGGACCGGCTGGCGCGGCAGTGGATCGCCGAGCACGGGGCCGAGGACGTGACGGCCAAGCTCGATTGGGTCGCGACCAAGGAAGGCGTGCGCAGCCCGGTCGGGTTCCTGCGCGCGGCGCTCGACAAGGGCTGGGACGCGGCGGGGGAGGGGGCCGCGCCTAAAGCCGTACCCGCATCGGAGCCATCGGCCGAGGCGCGCGCCGCCGCCGAAGCGCGCGCGGCGCAAAAAGCCGAAGAAGAGGCCGAGATCGACAGCCGCGCGGCGCGGCGGGCGGCGCGGGTGGCGCGGTTCGGCGCGGTGGCCGAGGCCGCGCGCCGCCGCAACCCGACCCAGCGCGACGCCGACCGGCGGTTGATGCTGAGCCAGCTTGACGGCGAGCTGGAGCGCGAGGACTTTCGCCGCAACGGCTGGGAGAGCGCGTTGAACGCCCGCGCGATCTTCGGCTTTTGGGAGGAGATGCAGCCGGGGCTGTTTGAGGGATTGCCCGAGCTTCCCCCGGAATAGACCCTATTGCGCGGCGCGCAGCCCGGCCATCAGGTGGTGGAACTTCTCGCCCTGCACGGCGACATGGGTGCGCAGCAACGCGGCGCAACGATCGGCCTCGCCCGCGCGCAGGGCCTCCACGATCTCCAGATGTTCGGTCATCGATTGCGCCATGCGGCCGCGCAGGTGCAACTGCATCCGGCGGAACGGCTTGAGCCTGCGGTGCAGCCGCCCGGCTTCGGCTGCAAGAAACCGGTTGCCGGACTGTTCGTAGATCAGGTGATGGAACACCTCGTTCTCGCGGTAGTAGCTGTCGCTTTCGCCCGCCTCCATGGCGGCGCGGCAGCGGTCGTTGGCGGCGTCGAGCTCGGCCAGCGCCGCGTCGGTGATCCGCTGCGCCGCGAGACGACCGCAGGAGGCCTCGGTCTCGGCCATCACCTCGAACATCTCGAGAAGCTCGACCGCGCCGACCTCGCGCACGAAGACGCCACGGCGCGGCTGCTGTTCGATCAGGCCGGCGGCGGCGAGCTTCTGGAACGCTTCGCGCAGCGGCGTGCGCGAGACGCCGTGCTCCTCGGCGAGGCGGGTTTCGTCGAGCCGGGTGCCGGGGGAAAACCGGCCGCGCAGGATCTCGTCCTCGAGGGTCTCGGCGATCAGGTCGCTGCGGCTGCGGCTCATGGCGCCGATCCCTTTGCATATGCAGAAACTCAGTTCTTGTATACGAAAGCTTGACTCGAAATACAATCCCGCGCAGCGTGGCGGAGCGTCGGGTGGGGGAGCATCGCGGCGCGTCGTTTGGGAGGACGAGAATGAACAAGATGACCCTGCTCGCGGCGTCGACCGCGCTGCTCGCGCCGTTGGCTGCACAGGCCGAGACGCTGCGCCTGTCGCATCAATGGGCCGAGGGCGACGTGCGCCATCAGGTCGCGCAGATGGTGGCCGACGAGGTGAAGGCCGCCGATGTGGATCTGGAAATCCAGATCTTTCCGAACCAGACCCTGTTCAAGGCGCGCGAGCAGTACACGCCTCTGTCGCGCGGCCAGCTCGACATGACGGTGCTGCCGCTGAGCTATGCGGGCGGCCAGCAGCCCGCCTATAACCTCACGCTCATGCCGGGCCTCATCCGCAACCTCGAGCACGGCAACCGTCTGTCGAAGTCCGAGTTCGGCGATGCGATCCGCGAGACCATGGCCGAAGACGATGTGATGGTGCTGGTCGACGGCTATCTCGCCGGGGGCTTCGGCTCGAACAAGGGCTGCATCACCAATCCTGACGACGTGAAGGGCGTGTCGATTCGCGCGGCAGGCAAGAGCTTCGAGGAAATGCTGGCCGGGGCAGGGGCCTCGATCGCCTCTATGGCCTCGTCCGAGATCTACCCGGCGCTGCAGACCGGGGTGCTCGATGCGGCCAACACCTCGTCCGAGAGCTTCGTGAGCTACCGGCTCCATGAGCAGCTCAAGTGCTATACGCCCGCGGGCGATACGGCGCTTTGGTTCATGTATCAGCCGATGATCATGAACAAGACGACCTTCGAAGAGCTGACGGAAGAGCAGCAGAAGGTCCTCACCGATGCCGCCGCCAAGGCCGAGGAATACTACCTCACCGAAGGCAAGAAAGGCGACGACGTGGCGCGAGAGACCTTCGAGCAGGCCGGCGTCGAGATCGCGGAAATGACCGAAGAGGACTTCAACGCCTGGCGCGAGCTGGCGATGGAGACCGCGTTCAAGGTGTTCGTCGAAGAGACACCGAACGGCCAGGAGCTGCTCGACAAGGCGCTTGCCGTCGAGTGACCGCGCATAGGCCCCCGTGCACGGCGCGGGGGCCAATTTTCATCTCCGAGGACATCCAATGACCGAGCTGACCCGGCGGGACGATCCCGCCGCGATCCGTGCGATCGGCCATGTCTCGACCCTGTGCGGGGTCGTGGCCGCCTTCATGATCTTCGCCTCCGTGCTGATCACCTGCCAGATGATCTTTCTGCGCGCGGTGATGGGGCAATCGACGGTCTGGCAGACCGAAGCGGTGATCTACCTGATGATCGGAGCGACGCTGATCGGCCTGCCCTATGTGCAAAAGCTGCGCGGCCATGTCGGCGTCGATCTGGTGCCGGGGATGCTGCCGGCGGGCGCGCGCAAGATGCTGGCCGTCGGCGTATTGCTTGCCACCATATTCATGATCGCGCTGATGCTGGGCTATGGCTGGGAGATGTTCCACCTCGCCTGGGAGCGCAACTGGCGCTCGGAATCCGTCTGGGGCATCAAGCTCTGGATCCCCTATCTCGCCGTGCCGCTGGGCTTTGCGCTGTTCGCACTGCAGCTCGTGGCCGACCTTTGGGCCGTCGCGACCGGCCATGACGACGTCAACCCCGACGTCGCCCCCGAAGACCGGAGACACTGATGGAGCCGCTCACCCTCGGCGCGCTGGTCGCGCTGTTCACTGTCCTCGTGCTGTTCTCAGGCATCTCGGTCGGCGCGGGCCTTCTGGTCGTCGCCACGGGCTTTTTGTTCTTCGTCGACGGCGCGCGTTCGCTCGAGGCGCTGCCGGAGCTGTTCTTCGGCGAGCTCAACAGCTTTGCGCTGCTGTCGATCCCGATGTTCATCATAATGGGCGCCGCGATCTCGTCGTCCCGTGCGGGGCCTGACCTCTACGAGGCGCTGGAGCGCTGGCTGACCCGGGTGCCGGGCGGCCTTCTGGTGTCGAACCTCGGAGCCTGCGCGCTCTTCGCCGCGATGTCGGGCTCAAGCCCCGCCACCTGCGCCGCAATCGGCAAGATGGGCATCCCCGAGATGCGCAAGCGCGGCTATCCCGACGAGGTGGCGGCGGGCTCCATCGCCGCGGGCGGTACGCTGGGCATCCTGATCCCGCCCTCGGTCACCATGATCGTCTACGGCATCGCAACCGAGACCTCGATCGGGCGGCTGTTCCTCGCCGGTGTGATCCCGGGCCTGCTGCTGACGCTTCTGTTCATCGCCTGGGCGATCTTCGACACCTGGCGGCGCGGTGCGGCTGGCGTCGCGCTCTCGGGGATCAAGTATTCCTGGCGCCAGAAGTTCGAGATCCTGCCGCGCGTGCTGCCCTTCCTCGCGATCATCGTCGGTGTGCTCTATGCGCTCTACGGCGGCATTGCGACGCCGTCGGAGACGGCCGCCGTCGGCGCGCTTTTGTGCATCGTCGTGGTGATGATCATCTACAAGATGGTCCAGCCGAAGGCCCTCTGGGCGATCCTGCGCGACAGCACCCGCGAGAGCGTTATGATCCTGTTCATCATCGGCGCGGCGGGGGTGTTTTCGTTCATGCTGTCGTCGCTGTTCATCACCCAGTCGGTGGCGGCATGGATCGGCGATCTGGACGTGAACCGCTGGGTGCTGATGGCGATCGTCAACCTGTTCCTGCTGGTCGCGGGCTTCTTCCTGCCGCCGGTGGCCGTCATCCTGATGTCGGCGCCGATCCTGCTTCCGATCATCACCGCCGCCGGTTTTGATCCCTACTGGTTCGCGGTGATCGTCACCATCAACATGGAGATCGGCCTGATCACGCCGCCGGTCGGCCTCAACCTCTATGTCATCAACGGCATCGCGCCGGACATCTCGCTCAAGAAGGTGCTGTTCGGCTCTATGCCCTTCGTCGGCTGCATGATCGCGGCGATCGTCCTGCTGTCGCTGTTTCCGGGCTTGGCGACATGGCTGCCCGACGCGGTGATGGGGACGGCGATATGAGCATCCTGTCGGACGTTCTCTCGACGATCCTCGAGCGCCGCTACCCGTGGCAGCCGGGCCGCGAGGCCGACCATCGCTCGGACGAGGCATTGATCGCGGACCTTTTGTCGAACGCGGGCGAGGTGTCGGGGCTGACCTCGGCGCGCGAGCTGCTCGACCGCTTTGCCGCCAAGGACGCGGCGGGCAAGATCGCCTTCTTTGCCTATCTCGCCGAAAAGCTCGACATCGACCCCGAGGCGGTGCGCGGCGCTCTCGACGCCTATGAGGTCGAGCCGGGGCCGAAGACCTACCGCGCCTTTCTGGAGGCGGCCGAGCCGCCGCGTCAGGAGTTGGTGCGCCGGCTCAACCGCGTGCCGGGCGCTACGGCCAAGCTGGTGTCGATGCGCGAGGATCTGCTGCGGCTTTTGAAACGCGACGACCCGCGCGCTGCACTCGATCAGGATTTTCGCCACCTGTTCCAGAGCTGGTTCAACCGCGGCTTTCTGGTGCTGCGTCCGGTGAGCTGGGAAAGCCCGGCGCAGATCCTCGAGAAGATCATCGCCTATGAGGCGGTGCATGCGATCGACAGCTGGGAGGATCTGCGGCGCAGGGTGGAGCCGACGGACCGCCGCTGTTTCGCGTTTTTCCACCCGGCGATGCCGGACGAGCCGGTGATCTTCGTCGAGGTGGCGCTGACGCGCGGCATCCCCGGCTCGGTTCAGGGGCTTCTGGCCGAGGGGCGCGAGGAGGGCGAGGCGGCGCTGGCCGACACGGCGGTGTTCTACTCGATCTCCAACTGCCAGGAGGGGCTGGCTGGGATCTCGTTCGGCAACTCGCTCATCAAGCAGGTGGTGGCGGATCTTTCGGCGGAGCTTCCGGGGCTCAAGACCTTCGTAACGCTGTCGCCGATCCCCGGCCTGCGGCGCTGGATGGACGCGGAAAAGATCGATCCGACGCGGCTCGACGACGAGGCGCTCAGGAAGACGGCGGCGACCTATCTGCTGACGGCCAAGCGCGATGGCGGCATGCCGCTAGACCCGGTGGCGCGGTTTCACCTCGGCAACGGCGCGCAGCTGCATGCGATCCACGCCAATGCCGACATCTCGGCCAAGGGCCGCGCCGAAAGCTGCGGCGCGATGGTCAACTACCTCTATGATCTGGGCAAGATAACGCAGAACCACGAAGGCTTTGCCAAGCGGCAGGAGGTCGCGGCGTCAGATGCCGTGCGCGCGCTCCTCGGTCGCAACGGGCGGGCCCGCAAGGAAGGGGCATGAGAATGGCCAACCCGCTTTACGACACGCTGTTCGGTCGCCACGACGGCAAGGACACACCCTTTCTGATGCTGCGCGACGGCGCGAAGATCACCCACGCCGATTTTCTGGGCCGCGCCGCGCGCATTGCCCACGCGCTTACCGATGCGGGTCTCAAGCCCGGCGACCGGGTCGCCGCACAGGTCGAGAAATCGCCCGAGGCGCTGGCGCTCTATGCGGCCTGCGCGCAGGCGGGCCTCGTGTTCCTGCCGCTCAACACCGCCTACACCGTCGACGAGCTGTCGTATTTCATCGAGGACAGCGGCGCGCGGATGGTGATCTGCGATCCCGTCGGAGAGGCGGGGCTGACGCCGCTGTGCGACCGGCTCGGCGCGCAGATCCTGACCCTCGGGGCCGATGGGCACGGCGGGCTGATGGCGCAGGCGGCGCGGCACGAGGATCGGTTCGAGACCGTGGCGCGGGAGGGCTCCGACCTCGCGGCGTTTCTTTATACCTCGGGCACCACGGGACGCTCCAAGGGGGCGATGCTGACCCAGGACAACCTGATCTCCAACGCGGTGACGCTGGCCGAGCATTGGCGCTTTACCCAAGACGACGTGCTGCTGCACGCGTTGCCGATCTTTCACACCCACGGGCTGTTCGTTGCGACCAACGTGACGGCGGTGTCGGGGGCGGCAATGATTTTTCTGCCCAAGTTCGACGTGGGCGCGCTGATCGACCTGATGCCGAAAGCCACGGCATTGATGGGGGTGCCGACCTTCTACACGCGGCTCTTGGGCGAGGAGAGGTTCACCAAGCAGCTGACCGCGGGGATGCGGCTGTTCATCTCGGGCTCCGCGCCGCTTCTGGCCGAGACGCATGTCGAGTTCGAAAAGCGCACCGGGCACCGCATCCTCGAGCGCTACGGCATGACCGAGACCAACATGAACACCTCCAACCCCTATGAGGGCGAGCGGCGGGCGGGCACGGTGGGCTTTCCGCTGCCGGGGGTCGAGTTAAAGATCACCGATCGCGAGACCGGCGAAGAGGTGCCACAAGGCGAGGTCGGGCTGATCGAGGTGCGCGGGCCCAACGTGTTCAAGGGCTATTGGCAGATGCCCGAGAAGACCAAGGCGGAGCTGCGCGAGGACGGGTTCTTTCTCACCGGGGATCTGGGGCGGATCGACGCGGACGGCTATGTCAGCATCGTTGGCCGTGACAAGGATCTGATCATTTCGGGCGGCTACAACATCTATCCCAAGGAAATCGAGCTGGTGCTCGACGAGCAGCCCGGTGTGCTGGAAAGCGCGGTGATCGGCGTGAAGGACGCCGATTTCGGCGAGAGCGTGGTCGGCGTTCTGGTGCCGCGACCGGGAGCGGAGATCGACCGGGATGCGGTGATGGCGGCACTGCAGGGCAGCCTTGCGCGGTTCAAGCAGCCGCGCCGCCTCGAGATACTGGACGAATTGCCCCGCAATACGATGGGCAAGGTCCAGAAGAACCTGCTGCGCGAGCGCTTCGGCGGTTGAGGCGCGCGCGAGGTGCGGGCAGGGCGTCGTGACCGGACAGGGTTGCGGCGCCCATTGTCTTTTTCCCCTTCGCCCACCGATTGACAGGCCGGGCGATCCGTGGGAGCAAATGGTATACCAAAATCCGGAGGGGGCAGCGGGCATGGCGGTGATCACGGTGATCGGTCTGGGATCGATGGGTCTTGGCATGGCGTTGTCGCTCAGGCGGGCGGGGCACCGGGTGATCGGCTGCGACCTGCGCGACGGCGCGGCGGATCCGCTGATCGCCGAGGGCGGCGAGGCCGGGCATCCCGCAAAGGCCGCCGCCGAGAGCGATATCGTGGTCAGCGTCGTTTTGAACGCGGCGCAGACCGAAGCGGTGCTGTTCGGCGACGAGGGTTGCGCGCCAGCGATGCGGGCGGGGGGCGTGATCCTCTCTTGCGCCACGGTGGACCCGAGCATTGCGCGCGACATGGCTGCACGGGCCGAGGCGCTTGGGCTGCATTACCTCGACGCGCCGATCTCGGGCGGGGCGGCCAAGGCGGCGCAGGGCAAGCTGTCGATCATGGCCTCCGGCACGGAGGCGGCGCTCAAAGCGGCGCGCCCGGCGCTCGATGCCATGGCCGAGACGGTGCATGATCTGGGCCGAGACGCGGGCGCCGGATCGGCAATGAAGGCGGTGAACCAGCTTCTCGCCGGCGTGCATATCGCCGCGATGGGCGAAGCGCTGGCTTTGGCGGCGAGCCAAGGTCTAGATCTTGGCCGCGCGGTCGAGGTGATCCGCGCCTCGGCGGGCAATTCGTGGATGTTCGAAAACCGCGCGCCGCATGTGGTCGAGGCCGATTACGCGCCCCGCTCGGCGGTGACGATCTGGCCCAAGGACCTCGGGATCGTGTCGGGCATTGCAACGGGGGCCGGGCTTCCGGTGCCGCTCACCCGCGCGGCTTTGGGCCAGTTCGAACAGGCGGTCGAGGCGGGCTGGGGCGCCGAGGACGACGCCGCCGTCACACGGGTCTATACCCGCGCCGCCGGTCTCAAGCTGCCGGGAGAGGCGTGATGCTGCTGGGCTGTATCGGCGACGACTTTACCGGGTCGAGCGATCTGGGCAACACGCTCACCAAGGCGGGAATGCGCACGGTGCAATATGTCGGCGTGCCCGATGGCCCTGCCGAGGCGGGCGTCGAGGCCGGTGTCGTCGCGCTCAAATCGCGCTCGGTGCCGGTGGAGGAGGCGGTGCGGGCCTCGCTTGCTGCGCTCGACTGGCTGCTGGCGCAGGGCTGCGAGCAGATCCTGTTCAAGTATTGCTCGACTTTCGATTCGACGCCCGAGGGCAACATCGGCCCGGTGGCCGAGGCGCTGGCCGAGAGGCTCGGCGCGGATCGGGTCATCGTCTGCCCGGCATTTCCGGGCGCGGGGCGCACGGTCTATCAGGGGCATCTCTTCGTGGCCGATCGGCTTCTGAGCGAGAGCGGCATGGAGAACCACCCGCTGACGCCGATGACCGACCCGGATCTGCGGCGTTGGCTGGCGCGGCAGGTCAGCGGCGCGGTCGGACACGTGCCCTCGGAGGTGGTGCTCAAAGGCGCCGCGGCGATCCGGGCGCGGCTCGACGCGTCGGACGCGCGGCTCATCGTATGCGACGCGATCCGCGACGCGGATCTGATGGCGCTCGGGACGGCGGCGGCGGGGCTGAGGCTCGTCACCGGCGGTTCGGGCATCGCGATGGGCCTGCCCGAGAATTTTCGCGCCCAAGGCCAATTGTCGGAAACTGCGGGGGCATGGCGCGGGCAGGGGGGCCGCGCGGCGGTGCTGTCGGGTTCGTGTTCGACCGCCACGCGCGAGCAGGTGGCGCGGCACGATGGGCCTCGGCGCGAGGTCACGGCCGAGGCGTTGATGGCGGGCGAGGTGACACCCCAAGAGGTGACCGATTGGGCGCTGGCGCAAGACGGCCTGCCGCTGGTCTATTCCTCGGCCGACCCGGATGTGGTGCGCGCGGCGCAGGCGCGGTTCGGGCGCGAGGCGGTGGCGGGCCGGATCGAGGCGTTCTTTGCCGAGACGGCGCGGGCGCTGGTCGCGGGCGGCGTGACGCGGCTGATCACGGCGGGGGGCGAAACCTCCGGTGCTGTGGTCGAGGCGCTGGCGCCGGGGGCGCTTGAGATCGGGCCGGAGATCGCGCCGGGCGTGCCTTGCCTGCGGGCCGGAGCGGACCTCGTGCTGGCGCTGAAATCCGGCAACTTCGGCGGGCCGGGGTTCTTTGCCGAGGCCGACGCGCTGCTGGGGCGCGGGGCATGAGCGACACGAGGCTGCGCGAGGCGATCTGTGCGCATGCCGCGTCGATCTTCGCGCGCGGATTGACCGGAGGGGCCTCGGGCAACATCTCGGCGCGCTGCGAGGATGGCGGGCTACTAGTCTCGCCCACGGGGGCGAGCTTTGGCGCGCTCGATCCTGCGCGGCTGGCAAAGTTCGACGCGGCCGGGCGGCAGGTCTCGGGTGACAAGCCGACCAAGGAGATGCCGCTGCACGCGGCCTTTTACGAGACGCGGGGGACGGCGGGGGCGGTGGTGCACCTGCACTCGACGCATTCGGTGGCGCTGTCGATGCTGCCGGAGACCGACCCCGACAACATGCTGCCGCCGCTCACCGCCTATTCGATCATGCGCTTGGGCAAGGTGAAGCTGCTGCCCTACTATCGCCCCGGCGATCCGGCGATGGGCGACGCGGTGCGCGGGCTGGCGGGGCGGCGGAGCGCGGTGGTGCTGGCCAACCACGGCCCCGTGGTGGCGGCCAAGGATCTGGAGGCGGCGGTTTATGCGATGGAAGAGCTGGAGGAGACCGCGAAGCTCGCCATGTTGCTGCGCGGGGCCAACCCCCGCATGCTGAGCGAGGCGCAGATCCGTGATGTGGTGACGACCTTCGATGTGGAGTGGGATTGATGTTTTCGGCCAACCTCGGGTTCCTGTTCACCGACCGCGCGCTCCCCGACGCGATCCGCGCGGCCAAACGCCACGGCTTTGGCGCGGTGGAGTGTCATTTTCCCTATGAGACCCCGGCGCGCGAGGTGCGCGCCGCGCTCGACGAGACCGGGCTCGAGATGCTCGGGATCAACACCGTGCCCGGCGACACGGCGACGGGAGATTTCGGTCTGGCCGCGGTGCCGGGGCGCGAGCGCGAGGCGCAGGCGGCGATCGAGCAGGCGCTGGATTATGCCGCCGAGATCGGCGCGCGAAACGTGCATGTCATGGCCGGGCGGACCGGCGATTTCGAGGCCGCCGAGGCGCTGTTTCGCGGCACGCTGCGCGCGGCCTGCGATCTGGCCGCGCCACGCGGCATCGGGCTCTTGATCGAGCCGATCAACCGGCGCGACGTGGCGGGGTATCACCTGTCCCATGTCGAGCAGGCGGCGGCGACGGTGGCGGCGGTCGGCTCTGATACGCTCAAGATCATGTTCGACTGCTATCACCTGCAGATCATGCAGGGCGACCTGATCCGGCGGTTCGAGACCCACCGGGAGATGGTCGGCCATGTGCAGATCGCGGGCGTGCCGGACCGGGGCGAGCCCGATGGCGGCGAGCTGCATTTCCCCAACCTCATCGCGGCGCTCCGCAAGATGGGCTGGGACGCGCCGATCGGCGCGGAGTACAGGCCCCGGTCGGGGCGGACCGAGGACGGTCTTGGATGGATGGACGCATTCCCGCAGGAGCGGGCAGGGGGAACGACATGAGCGAAATACTGGCCATCGGCAGCTATACCGAAACGGATTTGGCGGGCTTGCGCGAGATGGGGGCCGTCGTGGTCGAGAGCCTCGACGCGATGCGCGGCATGGACGAGGCCGCGCGGGCCGAGGTGCGCGCCGTGGCCTACAAGGGGCACCATGATTTCGACGCGGCCGAGATGGCCCTGCTGCCGAACCTCGGCGTGATCGCCAACTACGGCGTCGGCTATGATGCGATCAAGGTGCCGGCGGCGGATGCGGCGGGAGTGCGGGTCACCAACACGCCGGATGTGCTCAACGACGACGTTGCCGATCTCGCCGTGGCGATGCTGTTGATGCAGCAGCGGCGGATGCGGCAGGGCGACGCGCATGTGCGCTCGGGGGCTTGGGGTCAGGGGGCGGAGTTCGCGCTCAACCGCAAGGTCTCGGGGCGACGCGTGGGCATCATGGGGCTGGGGCGGATCGGGCGCGACATCGCGGATCGTCTGGCGGCCTTCAAGATGGAGATGCATTACCACGCGCGCTCGGAAAAGCAGACGCCGGGCTGGACCTACCACGCCGATCCGGTGTCGCTAGCGGACGCGGTCGATTACCTCGTCGTCGCGCTGGTTGGCGGGCCTGAGACCGAGAACTACGTCTCGGCCGAGGTGATCGCGGCGCTTGGGCCCGACGGCGTGCTGATCAACATCTCGCGCGGCTCGACGGTGGATGAGGGCGCGTTGCTCGATGCGCTGGAGGCGGGGCGGCTTGGCGGCGCAGGGCTCGACGTGTTCCGAGGCGAGCCGAAGGTAGACCCGCGGTTTCAGGCGTTGGACTCGGTGGTGCTGCAGCCGCACCAAGGCTCGGGCACCCACGAGACCCGCGCCGCGATGGGCCAGCTTCAGCGCGACAACATCGCGGCGTTTCTCGAAGGCCGGGAGCTGCTGACGCCGGTGAACTGAGCGCCGGTTCGACCGCTCATATTCCGCTTGGTCCGGGCCGGTTGTGATATAATCTTCGGCGTCCGTCCCAGGCACGAGACGGGCGAATCGTGGAGATTTTCGATGTTCAGAGAAGCTTGTGCGGTGGTGGCCCTCGGGCTACTGGTGACACCCGCCGTTGCCGAAACCTACGATCTCGACGCGCTGCGCGCCGCGACCGAGAAATACAAGGATGTCGAGGTGGCGCTGGCCGATGGCTACATCCCCGACCCTTCGGGTCATTGCGTCTCGGCGGCGGCCGAGGGGCTGCCGCCCGAGCTGGGGGCGATGGGGATCCATTACCTGCACCCGGCCATGCTCAAGCTTGCAGAGCCGGGCGAGCGGGTTGATGGGGCCAGCACGCACACCGATTTCATGCAGCCCGCGATCCTGCTCTACGAGCCGCAGGCAGATGGCTCGGTAGAGCTGGTGGGGGTCGAGAACCTTGTGTTCATGAAGGCCTGGGAAGAAGCCGGTCACAGCGGGCCGCCGGAGGTCAACGGGCGATTGTGGGATGCGATGGCCGACGATGCGGCCACCGACGCCGACGAGGCGCATGGCTTCATGCCGCATTACGATCAGCACATCTGGCTGTTCCGGGCGAACCCGTCGGGCGATCTGGAGCCGATGAACCCGGCCGTGACCTGCGATCACGCCGGGCATTGATCTGGGGCGGCCCCGCCCTGGGGCGGGGCCGCGCAGGATCACTCGGGCTTACTGGGCGGCGACGGCGTCTTGACGCTGACGGCCCAGACCCTCGACCTCGATCTCCATCACGTCGCCGGGCTTGAGGAAGCGCTGCGGTTTCATGCCCATGCCGACGCCCGAGGGCGTGCCGGTGGCGATGACGTCGCCGGGCATCAACTTCATGAATTGCGACATGTGGCTGACGATCTGGGCCACGGTAAAGATCATGTCGCCCGTGGTCTCGTCCTGCACCCGCTCGCCGTTGAGATCGAGCGTGACGCGCAGGGCCTGCGGATCGGCGATCTCGTCCGCCGTCACCAGCCACGGGCCGATGGGGCCGAAGGTCGGGGCCGACTTGCCCTTGATCCACTGGCCGCCGCGCTCGATCTGGAAGGCACGCTCGGAGACGTCGTTAATGGTGCAATAGCCCGCGACATGGTCGAGCGCCTCGTCTTCGGAGACGTAGAGTGTCTCGCGGCCGATCACGACGCCGAGCTCGACCTCCCAGTCGCACTTCTCGGAGCCGCGCGGGATCTGCACCGGATCGAAGGGACCCGACAGAGCCGAGGAGGCCTTGGAGAAGATGATCGGCTCGGCAGGCGGCTGCGCGCCGGTTTCGGCGGCGTGCTTGGCATAGTTCAGACCGATGCAGAAGAAGTTGGGCACGCGCGCGAGACAGGCCCCGATGCGGCCCGGTTCCTCGACCAGCGGCAGGCTGTCGGGGTCGATCTGCGCGAGGCGCGCGAGCGCGTCCTTCGACACGGCCTCGCCCGCGAGGTCGGGCGCATGGGCCGAGAGATCGCGCACGCGGCCCTCGCTGTCGAGCAGACCGGTCTTTTCCTGGCCCACGGGGCCGTAGCGCAGCAGTTTCATTCGATGTCCCTTTCGTTGTCTGTCGTGTTTCGGCCCGCTTCTTGTGCTTCGAACAGGCGGGTGAGGTTGTTGATGAGCGCCGCGAGATGCGCGTCGATCTCGGCGGTGACGCGGGCGGGGTCGCGCGCCTCCAGCCCCGCGACGATGTTCTCGTGCTGCGAGCGGACCCGCTCGCGGGCGCGGCGCTGCACCGCCGAGAGATACCGCTGCCGCCACATCCGCGCGAGATAGGCGGCGTGGGTCTCGGCCAGCGCGGGGTTGTGCGAAGCGCGCGCGATGGCGGTGTGGAACGCCATGTCGATCTCGAACAGCTCGATCAGCGCGTCGCCCTCCGCGGTCTCGCTCAGGTCGCGGTGCTGCTCGAACAGCGCGCGGATCTCGGCGATCTCGGCGTCGGAGGCCTCGCGGCAGGCCAGTTCGCCCGAGAGGATCTCGAGCGCCTGCAGCACCACGACCGAGTCGCGCACCTCCTTGAGGCTCGGGCTGGCCACCACCGGGCTGCGCGACGGGCGCAGCAACACCAGCCCCTCCTTGGCAAGGATGCGCACCGCCTCGCGCAAAGGCGTGCGGCTCACTCCCATCTCGAGCGCGTTGTCGCGCTCCTTGATCGGATCGCCCGGGGCCAGCACGCCGCGCAGGATGTCGCGGCGCAGCTTCAGGGCGATCTGCTCGGGCAAGGTGGACGCGGTCATCATGTTCGTTTCTTGGGCAGGAGGGAGCGGCAGGGCGCGGCAAAGGGCGGCAATCCCATCTGGTATACCAAAAATTTCTTGTCTGTCGAGATCGCCGTCGCTAGCGTGACGTAGCGGCTGGTATACCATCTCTGGGAGGAGGGGGGTCCGGCGGCGGGACAGGCGGGCAGAACCGCCAAGGGAGGAAAGTGATGAAGACCAGTATCGTATGTCTCTCCACAGCACTGGTGGCGGCGATGGCCCTGCCGGCCGTGGCGCAGGAAACGCTCCGGATTCAGACGCACTACGCGCCCGAGACGGAATCGGGCAAGCTCGCCCAGCAGTTCGCCGACGACATCGAGGTAATGTCGAACGGTGAGATCGACGTGGAGATGTTCTTCTCCTCGTCCGTGGTCAAGACGGTCGAGGCCTTTGACGCCGCCGCCAATGGCATCCTCGATTGCGACATGACCGGTGGCGCCTACCAGACCGGCAAGAACCCCGCCTTTCAATTCGTGGGCGACATCATGGGCGGCTACGACACGCCGTGGCAGCAATACGCCTGGCTCTACAACGGCGGCTTCGAGACCGCCGACGAGCTTTACAACGAGTTCAACATGAAGCTCGTGGGCTGGTGGATCTACGGCCAGGAATCCATGTCCTCGTCCAAGCCCATCGCCGGGCCCGCCGATCTCAAGGATTGGAAGTTCCGTTCGCCTCCGGGCATGGAGACCGAGATCTTCGCGAACCTCGGGGCCTCCCCGGTGGTGATGGACTTCACCGAGATCTTCACCGCGCTCGAGACCGGCATCATCGACGGCGCCGACGCCTCCGGTCTGGCCAACAACGTCGGTCTCGGCCTGTACGATCTGGTCGAGCACGCGACCTTCCCGGGCTTTCATTCGATGCCGTCGGACCACCTCGCCTGCCGTCTCGACAAGTGGGAAGGCCTGAGCGAGGCGCATCAGCGGATCATCGACACCGCGATGCAGAAGCTGGCGTTCCAGACGGCGCTCACCTTCGAGGTCGCCAACAACGAGGCGGCGGCGGAGCTGCGCGAAAAGGGCGTCACGCTCTACGACTGGTCCGACGAGGACCGCAAGGTGTTCCGCGAAGCAGCGCAGGCGGCCTGGGCCGACTGGGCGACCAGGACGCCCGAAACCAAGGCGCTGGTCGACAGCCACATCGCCTTCATGACGCAGCTCGGCCTCATCGCGGGCGAGTGATCCGCAGGCCTTGAAAAGAGCACAGCCCCCGGTTCGTCCGGGGGCTGCGCACGAGAGACGACGACACGCCGCAGGGGGAGAGGGCCGTGGCCAGCAAGGCAAAGACGACAATCGGGGACATGGCCTGGCCTGCGGCGTTCATCGCCTGCCTGGTCTGGCTGGTCTGGTATTTTCCGCGCTTCATCATTTACGCGGGGTTGGCCAACGACAACCTCAACTCGGGCTATATGACCGCGGGCGCGGTCGATTTCGCGCTGATGGCGGGGGCGGTGATCGCGCTTGTCATGGGGCTGCGTTCGGTGCGCACCACCGCCGGTGAGGGCGAGATCGAGACGCCGATCGACAGGCTGAGCCTGTTTCTGGGCCGGGTGACGATGCTGCTCGTGGTGATCCTCGTGGCGGTGATGGCCTACGAGGTGACGCTGCGCTACGTGTTCGAGCGCCCGACGCTCTGGGCCAACGAGATGAGCCTGTGGATGGCCGGGTTCATCTTTCTGCTGTCGGGGCTCTATGCCATGCAGCAGCGCAGCCATATCCGCATCTATCTGCTTTACGACGTGTTCCCGCGCTCCGTGCAGCGGGTCTGCGACGTGATCTCGACCGCGCTGATCTGTCTCTTTGCCGCGGCGATGATCTGGGGCTCGTGGAACGAGGCGCGCGACAAGTTCCTGCGCTGGGAGACCTTCGGCACCGCCTTCGACCCGCCGATCCCCGCGACGCTCAAGCCGCTGATCCTTCTGGTGATGGTGCTGGTGGCGCTGCAGGCGGTGGCCAACCTGATCGCCGATTGGCGCAAGGGCCCTGAAACCCACGGCGTGATCGACGAGGGCGAGGTCGAGGAGATGATCCAGACCGCGCGCGCGCAGCATGAACAGGGAAGACACGACTGATGTTCGATATCGGAACCATTTCCACCCTGCTTCTGCTTGCCATGCTGGGGCTTTTGGCGATCGGCATGCCGCTGGGCTTTGCTTCGGCGATCCTCGCCGTCGGTGTGCTGGTGATGAAGTTCGGCCCCGACCTGCTGTTTTCCAGCTTCGGCACCGGGCCGCTCAACATCCTCGCGCAGAGGATCTACGGGCTGCTCACCGACTACGTGCTGATTTCGATTCCGCTTTTCATCTTCATGGCGAACCTGCTGGAGCGATCCGGCATCGCCGCCGAGATGTACAACTCGCTCAACGTCTGGCTCAACCGGACGCGCGGCGGCATCGCCATCGTCACCTCGATCATGGCGGTGATCATGGCCGCGATGTCGGGCATCATCGGCGGCGAGGTGGTGCTCTTGGGCCTGATCGCGCTGCCGCAGATGCTGCGGCTCGGCTATGACCGCAACCTCGCCATCGGCACGATCTGCGCCAGCGGGAGCTTGGGCACGATGATCCCGCCGTCGATCGTGCTGATCATCTATGGCCTCATCACCGAGACCTCGATCAAGGCGCTGTTCACCGCGTCGTTCCTGCCGGGCTTCATCCTCGCCTCGTTCTTCATCCTCTACATCGTGGTGCGCACGAGGCTGAACCCAGGTCTGGCGCCTCTGCCCGAACTCGAGATCGGCGAGCCGGAACTGGCCGAGAAGCGCAAACTCTTCGGCACCTTCCTTCTCACCCTCGTCGGCGGCTTTGCGGCGGCGCTGTTCCTGCGGGCCTTGTTCCTGACGCTCACGGGGCAGAACACCGCGCGCGAAGGCGTCGAGGACATCGCCTTCGGCACACCCGTCTATGTGGTGATCTTCGGGGTGGTGGTGCTCGCAGCCGTGGCGCTGATCTTCGGGGTGATGGGGCGCGAGCGGTTTCGCACCTCGTGGTCGATGGGCAAGGGTCTGGTCGGGCCGATGGTGGTGATCGGCGTGGTGCTGGGTTCGATCTACGGCGGCATCACCGGCATCACCGAGGCCGCCGGCATGGGCGTCATCGCGGTGGGCGTCATCGCGACGCTGCGCGGCGAGATGAGCTTCAACCTGCTGGCCGAGGCGCTGAAACGGACGCTGAAATCGACCGGCACGATCATCTGGGTGACGATCGGTGCCACGGCGCTGGCGGGCGCCTATACCATCGCTGGTGGCCCCACCTTCATCGCCTCGACCATCGTCGGCAGCGATCTTCCGACCATGGGCGTGATCCTGATCATGATGGCGATCTTCCTCGTGCTCGGCGCCTTCATGGACTGGGTCGGCATCGTGCTTCTGGTGATCCCGGTGTTCCTGCCGATCATCCTGCGGCTGCCGATCGAGGAAATCGGCCTGTTCGGAGAGCTGAACCCGGCGCATCTGTCGATCTGGTTCGGGGTGGTGTTTTGCATGAACATGCAGGTGAGCTTCCTCAGCCCGCCCTTCGGCCCGGCGGCCTTCTATCTCAAATCCGTGGCCCCGCCCGAGATATCGCTCACCGACATCTTCCGTGGCTTCCTGCCCTTCATCGCGATCCAGCTCGTGGCCCTGTCGCTGCTGCTGATCTGGCCGCCGCTGGTGTCGGTGTTCCTCTGACGCTTCGGGGCGGGCCGCGATGGCCCGCCCTCCCATTTCTCCCCCAAGGTTCGCTCTCATGTCCGCCCTGATCCGCCTCGACGCCGCCGACAACGTCGCCACCGCGCGCCGCACGCTCCAGCCCGGCGAGGAGGGGGCAAGCACCCCGGTGCCGCGGGGTCACAAGATGGCGCTCGGGCCCATTGCGGCGGGCGCGCCGGTCACCAAATACGCGCAAGTCATCGGCTATGCCGCCGAGGACATCGCGGCGGGGGCGCATGTGCACACGCACAACCTTGCATTCCGTGACATCGACCACGCCCATGCCTTCGGCTCGAACCTGCGGCCCGCCGCCGCGCCCGCGTGCAAGGATCACTTCATGGGCTACCGCCGCGCCACGGGGCGGGTCGGCACGCGCAACTACATCGCCGTGCTGACAAGCGTGAACTGCTCGGCCACCGCCGCGCGGCTCATCGCGCAGGAATTCACGCCCGAGCGGCTCGCGGCCTATCCGGAGGTCGACGGGGTCGTGGCCTTCGTACATGGCACTGGTTGCGCCATGGGTGGCGACGGCACCGGGTTCGAGCTGTTGCAACGCACGCTTTGGGGCTATGCGCGCAACCCCAATGTCGGCGGCGTGCTGATGGCGGGTCTGGGCTGCGAGATGATGCAGATCGACTGGCTGATCGAGGCCTACGGCCTCACCCCCGGCCCGCTGTTTCGCACCATGAACATCCAGGATGTGGGCGGTCTGCGCCGCACGGTCGAGGCCGGGGTGGCGGCGATCGAGGAAATGCTCCCCGTCGTCAACGCGGCGCGGCGCGAGGAATGCCCAGCCTCGGATCTGATGGTGGCGTTGCAATGCGGCGGATCCGACGCGTGGTCGGGGATCACCGCCAACCCGGCGGTCGGCTACGCCTGCGATCTTCTGGTGGCGCAGGGCGGCACCGGGGTTCTGGCCGAGACGCCCGAGATCTATGGGGCCGAGCATCTGCTGACGGCGCGCGCGGCGCGGCCGGAGGTCGGTCAGAAGCTCATTGACCTGATCGAGTGGTGGCGCGACTACACCGCGCGCAACCGCGGCTCGATGGACAACAATCCCTCGCCTGGCAACAAGGCGGGGGGGCTGACGACGATCCTCGAAAAATCGCTCGGCGCGGCGGCCAAGGGTGGGACGACGCCGCTCAATGGCGTCTACCGCTATGCCGAGCCGATCACCGAGACCGGCTTCGTCTTCATGGACAGCCCCGGCTACGACCCGGCCAGCGTGACGGGACAGATCGCGTCGGGCTGCAACCTCGTGGCCTTCACCACCGGGCGCGGTTCGGCCTTCGGGGCCAAGCCGTCGCCGTCGATGAAGATCGCTACCAATTCCGAGATGTTCGCCCGGATGGAGGAGGACATGGACATCGACGCGGGCCGCATCCTGTCGGGCGGTGCTACGGTCGAGGAGGTGGGCCGCGAGATCTATGAGATGTGGCTGCGCATGGCCTCCGGCGAGGCGTCGAAGTCCGAGGCGCAGGGGCTTGGCGATTATGAATTCGTGCCCTGGCAGGTCGGGGCGGTGATGTGAGGGTAAGATCATGAGACTGACGGGCAAGAAGGCCTTCGTCACGGCGGCGGGGCAGGGGATCGGGCGGGCCATCGCGCTTGCCTATGCGCGCGAGGGCGCGGCGGTTACGGCCACGGATGTGGACGGGGCCAAGGTCGCGGACATCGGCGGCACGGCGCTCGACGTGACCGACAAGGCAGCCCTGCAGTCGGCGGTGCGCGCGGCGGCCCCCGACATCCTCGTCAATTGCGCGGGCGTGGTGCATGCGGGTTCGGTCCTCGAGGCGACCGACGACGATCTCGACTTTGCCTTCGCGCTCAACGTGCGGGCGCAGTTTCATTCGATGCAGGCGGCGCTGCCCGGCATGGTCGAGCGCGGCGGCGGCGCGATCGTCAACATCGCCTCGGTCTGCTCTTCCCTGCTCTCGGCGCCGAACCGCTTTGTCTATGGCACCACCAAGGCCTCGGTGATCGCGATGACCAAATCGGTCGCCAAGGATTTCGTGACCCAAGGCATCCGCGCCAACGCGATCTGCCCCGGCACCGTCGACAGCCCGTCGCTGCACGAGCGGCTGCGCGCCACGGGCGATTATGACGCCGCACTCTCGGCCTTCATCGCGCGCCAGCCGATGGGCCGGATCGGCACGCCCGAGGAGATCGCGGCGCTGGCGGTGTATCTGGGCTCGGAGGAGTCGGGCTTTACCACCGGGCAGGCGCATATCATCGACGGCGGCTGGGCCAACGGCTGATGGAGGCGGTGCGCCCGCGCGAGGACCGGACGGGGTTCGGGCTGGTGCTGATGGCCGGCGCGGTGGGGTTCTTCACCTGCGTCGACACATCGGCCAAGTGGCTGATCCTCGCCGGGTTTCCAGCGCTGCAGGTGGTTTTTGCGCGCTACGCGGGGCATCTGCTGCTGTCATTGGCGCTCTACATGCCGAACGGTGGTCTGGCGCGGTTTCGCTCGGCGCACCCGTTGCTGCAATTCCTGCGCTCGGGTTTTCTGCTGGGCAGCACGTTTCTCAACTTCACGGCGCTGAATTACCTGCCGCTGACGATCACCACGACGGTGATGTTCGCGGGCCCGATCGCGGTGACGCTCTTGTCGATCCCGATCCTGGGCGAGAGGGTCGGCATCCGCAGGCTGGCGGCGGTGCTGGTCGGGTTTTCGGGCGTGCTGGTGGTGGTGCAGCCTTGGGGGGCGGCGTTCCATCCGGCGATGATCCTGTCGCTGGGCGCGCTGTGCTGCGCGTCGCTCTATTTCGTGCTGACGCGGATGATCGCCGGGGCCGAGAGCACGGCGACGAGCCAGCTTTGGTCGAGCGGGCTGTCGTCCTTGGTGATCGCGCCGATGGTGCTGCCGGTCTGGCAGTGGCCTTCGACGCTGCTCGAAGGGGTGATCCTCGTGGCGATCGGGCTGTTCGGCGGGGTGGGGCATATTTTCGCGACCGTGGCGCACCGCTTTGCCGATGCTTCGCTGCTGGCGCCGGTGGTCTATATCCAGATCGTCTTCGCCTCGCTGGCGAGCATCCTCGTCTTTGCGACCTGGCCCACGGGTTGGACGCTTCTCGGCGGGGCGATCATCGTGGCGGCGGGGGCCTATATCTGGAACCGCGAGCGGCGCTAGCTCGCGCTTCCCGGCGCGCTCAAGAGGGTGCGCCCCAAGCCCGGATGCGGTCGGCCACGCGGGCATCGGGCGCGCCGCCCTCCTCGCGCTCGCGCCAGCGGTCGAGCAGCGGCTGACCCGAGTTGCGGCAATGCACCCGCATGGCGCGGCGCGCGGCCTCCGCGTCGGCGGCGGCAAAGGCGTCGAGGATCGCGAGGTGCTCGGCCTCGTAGAAGCGCGCCACGTCGGCGGCGTCGCGGCGGTTGTTGGCGCGGGTCCATTCGGGAAAGCGGCGGCGGGCGCGCCAGAATTCTTCGACGATGGAGACGAAGACCGAGTTGCCGGTGGCGCGCGCGATGGTGACGTGAAAGTCGCGGTCGAGGCGTTCGACCTGCGAGAGGCCGAGCGCGGGATCGGCCATGCCGGAGACGAGGTCCCGCAGATGCGCGAGGTCCGCCGCACCGATGAAGGGTGCGGCGGCGGCGGCGATCTCGGGTTCGATCCGGTAACGCGCCTCGACCAGCTCGTAAAAGCCGGGTTGCGCCGGGGCTTCGCGCGGCGCTTCGGGCAGGGTTTCGGTAACGAAGGCCCCGGCCCCGAAGCGGGTGACGACATAGCCCATCAGCTCGAGCGCGATCATCGCCTCGCGCACCGTGGTGCGGCTGACGCCCAAACGCTCGACCAGATCCTTGTCTGCGGGCATCTTGGCGCCGGGTGCGAGGTCGCCCGTGCGGATCGCGGCCACGATCTCGTCGGCGACGAGACGGTAGCGCGGGGTCTGGATGATGGGCTTCACGCGATGCTTTCCGTGGTCAGGCGGGCTTGTCGTCCTCGAGATAGTAGCGCACGTTCTCTTCGAAGCTCTCGTCGGCTTCGAGACCGAGCGCCAGCGCCTTGGCAGGATCGTAGTCGAAACGCCAGCCCGACACGATGTCGCGTATCGCGGCGTCATCTTCGAACCGGATCCGTTTTGCGGGCTCTGGCCCCGCCACTGCCGTCATGGCCTCGATCATCTGGCGGATCGAGAGCCTGCGGCCCGGCATGATCATGGTGCGGCTCTGACCCAGATCGGCGGCCTCGATCTCGGCGCCACGGATGAGGTTCTCTACGCAAAGCCTTGGGCTCAGGTAGTAATGTTCGAAATCGGGATCGACCGGGCAGATGGCCTCTTCCCCGTTCAGCGGCTCGCGGATGATCGAGGACATGAAGGAGGAGGCGGCGCGATTGGGCTTGCCCGGGCGCACCGAAATGGTGGGCAGGCGCAGCGTGCGGCCATCGATGAAGCCCCGCCGCGAATAGTCGTTGACCAGAAGCTCGCCGATCGCCTTTTGCGTGCCGTAGGAGGTCTGCGGATTGGGAATGGTCCAGTCGCGGATCGGGTCGGGTACTTCGCCGCCGAACACGGCGAGCGACGAGGTGAAGACGAGGATCGGGGCGCGGCCCTGCTGGCGTACCGCCTCCATCACGTTGAGCGCGCCGTGCAGGTTGACGTTCATGCCGTCCTCGAACTCGGCTTCGGCGTGGGAGGAGACCACGGCGGCGAGCAGGAAGATCGCGTCGAAGCCCGGGCCGATCAGCGCGTCGACCAAAGCGCGGTCGGTGATGTCGCAGGCGGTGGTGGCGACCTCGAAGGGCGCGTCGAGAGAGGCGGGCGCGGCGATGTCGGCCAGCGTCAGCCCGGCGATCTCGCGGCCGCGCAGCTCGCCGCGCGCGATGAGGCGGCGCGCCAGCTTCTGGCCCAGAAAGCCGCCGCCGCCGATGATCAGGATGTTCATTTGGGTGTCTTTCGCACGAATGGGGAGGAGCCGGGGGCGGGTGCGCCCCCGGCGATCACGGGCCTAGTCGCCGAGGCCGATACGCTCGAGGAAGGCGATGTGGCTGTCGACGATGGCGCGGGCCTCGGGGGTCTTTTCGGCCCAGCCCTCCCATGTGTCGGTCGCGGCCTTGCGGAAGGTGGCGCGATCCTCGTCGGACCAGTCATGCAGCGTCACGCCCTTTTCGGGCAGCGCGTCGAGCGCCTCGCCATTGTCGACGATGACCCGCGTCATTAGCCCGAGTGCGAGGCTGTCCATCGAGACGCGCAGGATCTCGCGATGCGGCTCGGGCATGGCCTCCCATGTCGCGGTCGAGCAGGCGAGGTGATCCGAGGACATCGAGTGAAAGCCCGGATAGGTGGTGTGGGTGGCGATGTCGTAGATGCCAAGGCCCACGTTGTTGGCCAGCGTCGAGGCATCGGCACCATCGATGATGCCGGTCTCCAGCGCGGTGAAGATCTCGGTGAAATCCATCACCACGGGCTTCGCGCCCAAGGCGGCGAAGATCTCGGACTCCATGCCCGGCGGCGAGCGGAACTTGAAGTTCTGCAGATCGGCGATGCCGGCCAACGGCTTGGTCGAGTTGAGCGATTCTTGGCCCCCGAGCCACGCGCCGACGAACTCCATGCCGTTGGCGTTGTAGAGGTCGTTGATCTGTTCGCGCCCGCCGCCGTGCTGGATCCAGGCAAGGAACTGCAGCGGTGAGTCGTAGCCACCCATCACGTCGGCCACGAACTGGAAGGCCGGGTTCTTGCCGGTCTGGTAGGAGCCGTTGGTCATGTCGCAATCGAGGATGCCATTGGCGGCGGCGTCGAAGGTCTCGGCGGATTTGACCACTGCCGAGGAGTAGAACATCTCGATGTCGATATCGCCGCCAGACATGGCTTCGACATTCTCCACCCATTCGGCGGCAAGTTGGCCCGCGGGCGACTCGGGCGATTGCTGGGTCTGGATGCGCAGCGTCGTGGTCTGCGCGGCGGCAGCACCGGCGAGCAGCGCGAGACCGGCGGTGGCGGTGGCGAGTGTCGAGATGATCTTCATGGTTCCCTCCCTGGAAGTCCTCCACCCGGACCCTGCCAAGAGCCGCGCCCGATTGCCAGACAATTCGACAATCGGGCGCGAGAAACCGTCAGAGCAGCCCGCGTCCGGCGAGGTTGCGCATCAAGGCCCCCGTGCCAAAGCGCCACTCGGGGCATTCGGTCGAGAGCCGCACCGTGTTGCGCAGCGCGCCCAAGCGGGCCTCCTCGATCACCACCACATCGCCGGTCTTGTGGGTAAAGCCCTGTCCCGGCGCATCGCGGTCCTGCACCGGGGCAAAGAGCGTGCCGAGAAACAGCAAGAAGCCGTCGGGATACTGGTGATGCCGACCGATGGTCTGGGCGACGATGCTCTCGGGGTCGCGGCTGATCTTCGACATCGAAGAGCGCCCCTGCAGCGCGAAGCCATCCTCGCCCGTCACCGTGAGCCTCAACTCGGCGGCGCGCATGTCGTCCATGGTGTAGTGTTCGTCGAACACCCGGATGAAGGGGCCGATGGAACACGACGCGTTGTTGTCCTTGGCCTTGCCCAAGAGCAGCGCCGAGCGGCCCTCGACGTCGCGCAAGTTGACGTCGTTGCCAAGCGTCGCGCCGCGAATTCGGCCCCGGCTGTCGATGGCCAGCACGATCTCGGGCTCGGGGTTGTTCCAGTTCGACATCGGGTGCAGTCCGACGCTGGCGCCCCAGCCGACGGCGGCCATGGGCTGGCACTTGGTGAAGACCTCCGCATCCGGGCCGATGCCGACCTCCAGATATTGCGACCACAGCCCCTCGGCCTGCAGCACTGCCTTGACCTGCATGGCCTTGTCCGAGCCCGGCACGATGCCCGACAGGCTGTCGCCGATCACGCCCTGCACCCGCGCCCGGATCTCTTGCGCGCGGTCGGCGTTGCCCGCCGCCTGCTCCTCGATCACCCGCTCGACCATGCTTTCGGCAAAGGTCACGCCGGAGGCCTTGATCGCCTGAAGATCGGCGGGCGGGAGGAGGTGCGGCGCGCCGGGGGTTTCGGTCGAGGCGGCGAAGATCTCGTCGATGCCGCCGATATCCTCGCCCGGCGCGTCCCGCAGAAAGGCGGCAAGATCGTCGCGCTCCATAAGGTCGCGCATGGTCGGCGCCTCGCGCGACGTTATGTCGATCACCCGGCCGTCGCGCAGGGTGATGAGGGCGGGGCCATGGGCGCGTTGCACGCGGCCCACGAGCAGGGCGCGGGAATGGTCTTGGGGCAGCATCGGTCAGCCTTCGTCTTGGGGGGGCAGCATCTTGCCCGGATTGAGGATGCCCTTGGGGTCAAGGGCGGATTTGAGTGACCGCATCACCGCGACGGCCTCGCCGTGTTCGGCGGTCATGTAGGCGATCTTGCCAAGGCCCACGCCATGTTCGCCGGTGACGGTGCCGCCCAAGAGCAGCGCGTTTTCGGCCAGCGCGTCGGTAAAGCGGTGCAGCCGGGCCATTTCTTCCGCATCATTCGGATCGACGCGCAGGCCACAGTGGAAATTGCCGTCGCCGACGTGGCCGACGATGGTCGAGGTGAGGTTCAGTTCGCGGGCGAGGGATTGGGCGTGGGTCACCGCCTCGGCCAGCCGCGAGATCGGCACGCAGACATCGGTGGCAAGCGTCCGCTTGCCCGGATCGAGCGCGCCGGTCGCGTAATGCGCCTGATGCCGCATGTGCCATAGCTCGCGGCATTCCTCGGCGCGGTCGGTCCAGCGCATCGCCGAGGCCCCGTATTCCCCCGCCAGATCCCCGAAGGCTTCGGCCTGTTCGGCGACACTCGCGGGCGAGCCGTGGAATTCGACGAAAAGATGCGGCTCCTCCGGCAGGTCGCTGCCCTGATAGGCGTTGAAGCCGCGCAGCATCATCTCGTCGAGCAGTTCGATACGCGCCACCGCGAGACCCGACTGGATCGTCGCGATCACGCAATCGACCGCCTCGGCGACCGAACCGAAGCGGCAGGTCGCGGCCGAGACCGCCTCGGGTTGGCCGTGCAGCTTCAGCGTCAGTTCGGTGATGATGCCGAGCGTGCCCTCGGAGCCGATCATCAGCCGGGTGAGATCGAAGCCCGCGCTCGATTTGCGCGCGCGGCTGCCGGTGCGGATGACGCGCCCGTCGGCCAGCACCACCTCGAGCGCCAGCACGTTGTCGCGCATCGTGCCGTAGCGGACCGCCGTGGTGCCCGAGGCGCGGGTCGCGGCCATGCCGCCAAGGCTCGCGTCGGCGCCGGGATCGACCGGGAACATCAGCCCGGTGGCGCGCAGCTCCTCGTTCAGCTGGCGTCGGGTGACGCCGGGCTGCACCACCGCGTCCATGTCCTGCGGGTGGACCGCGAGCACGCGGTTCATCCGCGCGAGGCTCAGGCTGATGCCGCCGTGGATCGGCAGGTGGTGGCCTTCGAGCGCGCTGGCGGCCCCGACGGCGGTGACCGGGCAGCCCTGCGCGCGGCAGATGCGCAGCAGGGCCGCGACCTCTTGGGTGGTCTCGGGAAAGACCACGGCGTCGGGCGGGGCCTCGGGGTAATGCGCCTCGTTGCCGCCGTGCTGCGCGCGCACCGAAGCCGAGGTGGCAAGGCGGTCGCCGAAAATCGGCGCGAGCGCCGCGATGGCCGCTGCGGCGGCCGGATGAATGGTCTGCATCTGTCCTCCCGGCGCGGGCCTCGCAGCCCACGCTTGTCCTCCGCTCCAATTGGTATACCATTTTCGCGATGCATCAAGCCGCCCGGTGCGGCGCGGGAGGGACAATGACGGACAAGGCAAAGATCGGCTTCATCGGGCTGGGATTCATGGGGCGCGGCATGGCGGCGAACCTCGCGCGCGCGGGATATCCGATGATGGTCAAGGGCAACCGCGACCGCGCGCCGGTCGAGGCGCTGGTGGCGCAAGGGGCTGTCGAGGCGCCGAGCCCGCGCGAGATGGCCGAAAGCTGCGAGATCATCCACCTGTGCCTGTCGAACTCAGGCCAGGTCGAGGCGGTGATCCGGGGCGAGGACGGGATATTGGCAAGCGGGCGAAAGGGGTTGATCGTGATCGACACGACCACCGCCGACCCGGTGTCGACCGCCGCTCTCGCCACCGAGATGGCGGCGGCTGGCATGACCCTCGTCGACGCGCCCTTGGGGCGCACGCCGAAGGAGGCAGAGGAGGGCACGCTCGACGCGATGGTCGGCTGCGACGCCGAGACCTTTGCCAAGGTGAAGCCGGTGATCGAGGTCTGGGCCGGCAACATCACCCATGTCGGCGACACCGGCTCGGGTCACCGCATGAAGCTGGTGATGAACTTCATCTCCATGGGCTACGCCGCCCTTTACGCCGAGGCGCTGACCATGGGGGTGAAGTCGGGGCTGAGCCCGCAGGCGGTGCGCGAGGTGATCGGCGGCTCACGGCTGTCGAACGGCTTCTTCGACACCTTCATGCGCGCCGCCGTCGCCCGCGAGCGCGACGTGCACCGCTTTACCATCACCAATGCCGCCAAGGACACGCGCTATGCCGCCGCGATGGCGACCGAGGCGGGGATGGCGAACCCGCTGGGCGCGGCGATCCGCAACGCCTTTGCGCAGATGGAGGCGGCCGGGAAGGGCGGCGATTACGTGCCTTGGCTCGCCGATCACGTGGCCGCGTTGAACGGGCTCGACCTCGAAGCGGCGGTGGCTCAGAGCAGCGCCTGAGCCGCGTAGAGCGTGGCGAGCCCCGCGACGATCGCACCCACCGGGCCGTAGCGCAGCCCGACCAGCACCGCGATCAGCGCTGCGATCACCCGCGGGGCCTGAGTCTCGCCGCCCGTCGCGGCGGGCCAGAGCACGGCGGGTACGATCAGCGCCGGGAACACCGCGACGCCCACGTATTTGAGGTGCAACAGCAGCCAGTCGGGAAGCTGCTTGCCCCCCAACAGCCCGAGAAAGGAAAACCGGATCAGGAAGGTGCCAAGACCAAGCGCCAGCGTCAGGCTCCAGAATTCGACCGCGCCGATCATGCCGGGCACCCCGCGCGCCGCGCCGCGCGGCGGCGCAGGAACAGCTCCGCCTGCGCGCCCGTGATCATCGCGGCGGTGGCGGCGATCGGCAGGCCGAGGTTCCACGGCAGCCACGCAAAGCCGATGGTGACGACCGACGACACCAGCGCCGCGAAGAGATGCGGTAGGCTGCGCAGCAGCGGCGCGAGCAGGGCGATGAAGCAGACCGGCACCGCGAAATCGAGCGACAGTGAGGCCGGGATCGCCTGTCCCATCAGCGCGCCCGCGAAGGTGCAGCCATACCAGATCGGGCAGACCACGGCCATGCAGCCGAAGTAGTAGCGCAGCTTTTGCGACAGGGTCATCTCGGGGCTGTCCTCGTAGCGGCGCACCGCCACGGCAAAGCTCTGATCGACCATGAGATAGGCCGCGAGGGCGCGCAGCCCCAAGGGAGCCGCGCCCAGATGCGGCACGAGGGCGGCAGAATACATCGCCATGCGCAGGTTCACCGCCAGCGCCGCCAAGAGCGCCACGAAGACCGGCGCGCCGTCCTGCAGCAGCGCCAGCGCCGTGAACTGCGACGCGCCCGCGATGACGATCACCGACATCGACATCACCTGCAAAAGGTCGAGGCCAGCGTCGCGGGCAACAACGCCGAACAGGGTCGAAAAGGGGATCACGATCAACACGAAGGGCAGGCAGTCGCGAAAGCCCGCGCGAAAAGGGTGGCGAGGCGGCGGCATGGGGAGGCTCCGGTCACGATGCGGCAGGGGGCGGATTGGCTCTTGCATTTGGTATACCATTTAACGATCCTGCCACAAGCAGATAGGCGGCACCGGGTTTGGGCGCCGCACGAGGGAGGAGACGGCCATGGACACCCGCGCCAAGCGCAAGTTCCGCAGCCAGGAATGGTTCGACAACCCCAATAACCCGGGCATGACTGCGCTCTATATCGAACGCTATCAGAACCAGGGCTACACGCAGGGCGAATTGCAGAGCGAGCGGCCCGTCATCGGCATCGCGCAGACCGGCAGCGATCTGGCCCCCTGCAACAAGATCCACGTGTTCCTGATGGACCGGATCAAGGCGGGCATCCGCGACGCGGGCGGCATCCCGATGGAATTTCCAGTGCACCCGATTCAGGAAACCGGCAAGCGGCCCACGGCGGCGCTCGACCGCAACCTGAGTTATCTCGGTCTGGTCGAGGTGCTGCACGGCTATCCGATCGACGGGGTGGTGCTGACGACGGGATGCGACAAGACCACGCCCGCGATGCTGATGGGGGCGGCGACGGTCGACCTCCCCGCCATCGCGCTCAACGGCGGGCCGATGCTCGACGGCTGGTGGAAGGGCGAACGGGCGGGCTCCGGCACGATCATCTGGGAAAGCCGCCGCCTGCTGGCCGAGGGCAAGATCGACTATGACGAGTTCATGGGCCGGGTCTGCGCCTCGGCGCCAAGCCTGGGCCATTGCAACACCATGGGCACGGCCAGCACCATGAACGCGATGGCCGAGGCTTTGGGCATGACGCTGCCCGGCAACTCGGCGATCCCGGCCCCGTTCCGCGAGCGGATGGCGATGGCTTATGAGACGGGCCGCCGCATCGTCGCCATGGTGCACGAGGATCTCAAACCCTCCGACATCCTGACGCGCGAGGCCTTTGAGAACGCCATCGTCACGAACTCGGCCATCGGCGGCTCGACCAACGCGCCGCCGCATCTGCAGGCGATCGCGCGGCACGCCGGGGTCGAGCTGGACGTGACCGACTGGCAGAAGGTGGGCTTCGACGTGCCGCTTCTGGCCAATATGCAGCCCGCCGGGAAATACCTCGGCGAAAGCTTCTACCGCGCGGGCGGCGTCCCGGCGGTGATGGGCGAGCTGCGCAAGGCGGGCCGCATCCACGAGGGCGCGATGACCGCGAGCGGTCAGACCATGGGCGAGAACCTCAAGGGCTGGGAGAGCCGCGACACCGATGTGATCCTGACCTATGACGCGCCCTTGCGCATCAACGCGGGCTTTCTCGTGCTCTCGGGCAACCTCTTCGACAGCGCGCTGATGAAGACCTCCGTGATTTCCGAGGGCTTCCGCGAGCGGTACCTCTCGCGCCCTGGCCAAGAGGGCATCTACGAGGCCCGCGCCGTGGTGTTCGAGGGACCCGAGGACTACCACGAGCGGATCAACGACCCGTCCTTGGAGATCGACGCCGAGACGATCCTGTTCATTCGCGGCGTCGGCTGCGTCGGCTACCCCGGCTCGGCCGAGGTGGTGAACATGCAGCCGCCCGACGCGGTGCTGATGCAGGGCATCGACCACCTGCCGACGGTGGGCGACGGACGGCAGTCGGGCACCTCGGAGAGCCCCTCGATCCTCAACGCCTCGCCCGAGGCGGCGGTCGGTGGCGGGCTGGCGCTGCTGAAGACCGGCGATCGGGTGCGGCTCGACCTCGCGGCCTGCCGTCTCGACGCGCTGGTCGACGACGCCGAATGGGACGCGCGCCGCGCCGCGTGGTCGCCGCCCGAGCTGCGCAACCAGACGCCGTGGCAGGAGATCTACCGCAAGAACGTGGGCCAGCTCGCCGATGGCGGCTGTCTTGAACTGGCGACGGCCTATCACAAGGTCGGCCGCGACCTGCCGCGCGACAACCATTGAGGCATGAGATGAGTAAGACGATCCTGATCACCGGCGCGGGCAGCGGCATCGGCCGCGCCACGGCGCGCCGGTTCCTCGAGGCGGGCTGGCGCGTGGCGCTGACCGGACGGCGCGAGGACCCGCTCATCGAGACGGCGGCGGGCCACGCCTCTGCGCTCATCGTGCCCTGCGACGTCACCGACGAGGCGTCGGTCGATGCGCTCTATGCGAGGATCGAGGCCGAATGGGGCCGTCTCGACGCGCTGTTCAACAACGCGGGCACCAACGCGCCAGGGCGGCCGATCGACGAGATCCCGGTGGCCGACTGGAAACAGGTCTGCGACGTCAACATCACCGGAATGTTTCTGGCAGCACGCGGGGCCTTTGGGCTGATGCGTCGACAGGCGCCGCAGGGCGGGCGGATCATCAACAATGGCTCGATCTCGGCGCATGTGCCGCGCCCGGGCTCGGCCCCCTACACCATGTCCAAGCACGCGGTGACCGGGCTGACGCGGACGCTGTCGCTCGACGGGCGGCCGTTTGATATCGCCTGCGGGCAGATCGACATCGGCAACGCGCTCACCGACATGGCGGTGGCGATGACCCGCGGCGTGCCGCAGGCCGACGGCTCGAACGCCGTCGAGGCGGTGATGGACGTGGCCCATGTGGCGGATGCGGTGTTGCACATGGCGTCGCTGCCGCCCGAGGCCAACGTGCAGTTCATGAACGTCATGGCGACCAAGATGCCCTTCATCGGGCGCGGCTAAGCAAAACGGGGCCACCCCGAGGGGCGGCCCCATCCGCGTCATTCGGCATCGAGGAAGAAGCGGACCATCTCGCGCGAGGCGTCGGGACCTTGCGGGTCGGTGTAGGAGCCCGACGGGCTGCCGCCCGACCATGCGTGTCCGCCGCCCGCGACGATCCAGAATTCTGCCCGCACCCGGCCCGAGGCGTCGCGGTAGAGCTGGCGTCGGGCGTCGCGGCCCGTGGCCGTGGCCGTGGCGGGGGCCGCCTCGCCGCGCGCCTCGCCCATGAGCTTGTGGGCGTTCGAGACGTCGACCGTGCGGTCGGCATCGCCGTGGATCACGAAGAGACGTGGCCCCGTTGCAGCGGCGGCCCGGCCTCCACCCTGTCCACGCATCGCCGAGAACGCCGAAACCATGTCGCGCGCGGCCCCGGCGGGCAGGCCCGAATGCACGCCGATCCCGGCAAAGAGGTCGGGATGCGTCTCACCCAGTATCGCGGCCATCGCCCCGCCCGCCGACAGCCCGGCGACAAAGCACCTTTCGGGGCCGACGCCGAATTCGGCGCAGAGCGCGCGGGTCAGGGCTGCGAGAATAGCAGGCTCGCCCTGCGCCGCCGATTGGTGCGCGGCCTCGAACCAGTTCCAGCACGACTGCATGTTCGCCGCGCGGGTCTGCTCGGGCCAGGCCACGGCGAGGTTCTCGGCCTCGGCCACGGCGTTCATGCCGGTGCCGCTGGCGAAATCCTCGGGCGTCTGGGTGCAGCCGTGCAGCATGACGATCAGCCCACGCACCTGAGCCGCCCCGCAGGAGGGGACATAGAGGCGGTAGTCGCGGCCGCCTTCGGGCCCCGCGTGGGAGCGCCGCTCGAAGCGGGCACCGGGGGGCAGGGGAATTTCGGTCGCGGGTCGGGCCATGCCCGGCAGCGAGGTGCCCAGCCCCGACAGCGATGACGCCAGACCCGATGACGCCAGACCCGACAGCGGCGATGCCGTTCCCGGTGACGCGGTGCCGCAATCGGCGCAGCCCGGCAGATGCGCCTGTAGCCGCTGCAGGAGTGAGCGCCGCGAGGGGGTCTCGTCGAGGATCTCGGCGTCTTCGGCGCGGGGCTGGGGGCGAGCCTGCGGTTTGGACCTCTGCGTCTGCGATCCGTCGGGCGGCAGGATGTCCACCTTGCCCCTCCGCGCGTCGGGTGTCGCGGTCTTGTCGGTGGGGGCGGGCTGCGCGGCCGTGCCCTTGCCGCTGAGCCCGGCCTGTATCTCGCGCGTGGCGGCCATCGGGTCCTGGGACCGCAGCGCGGCCATCGCGCGCTGCATCATTGCGCTCATGTCATGCCTCATCTCGTCGTCCTCTCAACGGCCCCATCGGGCCTCATGCAATACGGTCCGCCAAGGCCGCCTTGAGGGCGGCGGGCGCCTGAAGCGCGCCTAGGACGGTCAGCGAGGCGATGGTCTGCCGCGCTAGTTCGGGGTCGATATCGGGGGCGAAGCGCGCCAGCCCGACCACGCGGACATGCAAAACCTCGCCCGCGTCGCGCAGCGCCTCGAGATCGGCGCGGGTGAAATCGTGCAGGCCCAGCTCCAGCCGGTGCCGTTCGATCGACCGGCCCAGTTCGGCCGACTGCGCGGCGAGCTGGGTGCGGATCGCCGTCCGGATGAAATCGGTCCGATTCGAGAAGAACCCCTCCTGCACCAGCAGGTCGATCCGGCCCAGATCGACCGGGCCGAGGTTGATGGTGATCTTCTCGCTGTCGGCCATGCGCTCCTTCATTGGCGGTTCTCCTTCCGTGTGCCATCCATATGGATGGTGTATGGCCGGTTTCAAGGGGTGAGCGCAAGCGATGGCAGCGCGCTTTCCGATTTTGCCCATATCAGTGCCTCCGCCGGCTAGACGCCCCCGTAAGGGACGCCCCCAACGCCTGTAGGGGTCCGACCCGCGGTGCGATGCACTGCCTCACAGGGGGCAAGACTTTGCCGGATGCCTGCAAAACGCTCCAGATGCCTCGCGATTAGGCTGCGATGCATCGCGCCTGCCCGTGATCGGGCCATGCAGCGCGGCGGCGACGAAGCGCGATTGGCGCGGTCGCGCGGCGGCGTATCGTCAAGCCATGAGCGACAGTAGAACATTCGACGAGATGTGGGGCCGCGACGCCGCCCTCCGGCCCCCTTACGCCGCCATCGACGGCTGGTTTCAGGGCGAGGATCCGGGGCGATTGCGCCGCAAGGCCCGCGAGGCGGAGGACCTGTTCCGCCTCACCGGCATCACCTTCAACGTCTATGGACAGCAGGACGCGGGCGAGCGGCTGATCCCCTTCGACATCGTGCCGCGGGTCATCGCCGCGCGCGAATGGGACCGGTTGTCGCGCGGCATCGAGCAACGGGTGCGCGCGATCAATGCCTTTCTGCACGACATCTACCACAGGCAGGAGATCATCCGCGCCGGACGGGTGCCAATCGAGGCGATCGCCCGCAATGAGGCGTTCCTGCCGCAGATGATCGGCGTCGACCCGCCGGGCGGGGTCTATACCCACATCGTCGGCACCGATCTCGTGCGCACCGGCGAGGACGAGTTCTACGTGCTCGAGGACAACGCCCGCACGCCCTCGGGCGTCAGCTACATGCTCGAAAACCGCGAAACCATGCTGCACATGTTTCCCGAGCTGTTCATGAAGACGCGGGTGCGGCCGGTCTCGTCCTACCCGTCGCAGCTGCACCGCTCGCTCTGCGCCTGCGCGCCCGCGAGCGCGGGGTCCAAGCCGGTGGTCGGCATTCTGACGCCCGGCAGCTACAACTCGGCCTATTACGAGCACAGCTTTTTGGCCGACAAGATGGGGGTGGAGCTGGTCGAGGGCCACGACCTGCGGGTGATCGACGGGCGCGTGGCGATGCGCACGACGCGCGGCTACACCCCGATCGACGTGCTGTATCGCCGCGTCGACGACGACTGGATCGACCCGATGAACTTCAACCCCGACAGCGCGCTTGGCGTGCCGGGCTTGATGGATGTCTACCGCGCGGGGCGGCTGACGCTGGCCAACGCGCCGGGCACCGGCATCGCCGACGACAAGGCGATCTATTCCTACATGCCCGAGATCGTGGAGTTCTATACCGGCGAGAAGGCCATTCTGAAGAACGTACCGACGTGGCGCTGCTCGGAGCCGGACGCGTTGGCCTACGTGCTCGACAACTTGCCAGAGCTCGTCGTCAAGGAGGTGCACGGCTCGGGCGGCTACGGCATGCTGATCGGGCCGACGGCCTCGAAAAAGGAAATCGCGGCGTTTCGCGACAAGCTCAAGACCCGGCCCGGCAACTACATCGCGCAGCCAACGCTGTCGCTCTCGACCGTGCCGATCTTCACGCGCGCGGGGCTGGCGCCACGCCATGTCGACCTGCGGCCCTTTGTTCTGGTCTCGCCCGAGGGGGTGTCGATCACGCCGGGCGGCCTCACGCGGGTCGCGCTCAAGAAAGGATCGTTGGTGGTGAATTCGAGCCAAGGCGGCGGCACCAAGGACACGTGGGTGCTTGAAGAATGACGACGCTGGGCAAGACGGCGGGCGGGCTCTACTGGATGTTTCGGTATCTGGAGCGTTCCGAGAACACCGCCCGCATGGTCGAGGTCGGCCAGCGCATCGCGCTTACCCGGTCCTCGGCGGACGACGAATGGGCCAGCGTGCTGCAGGCCTCGGGCACCTATCAGGGCTACATGGCCAAGCACGAGGCGGTGACCCGCGACCATGCCATCGACTGGATGCTGCGCGATGCCGACAACCCGTCGTCGGTGCTGTCGGTGGTCAAGGCCGCGCGTGACAACGCCCGCGTGGTGCGCACCGCGCTCACCCGCGAGGTCTGGGAGGCGGTGAACGAGGCGTGGATGAGCCTCGCCGCCGCGATGAAGCGACGGGTGGCGGACCGCGACCTGCAGGACGTGCTGCGGATGATCCGGCAACGCGCGGCCTTCGTGCGCGGCGCGACCCACGGCACGATGCTGCGCAACGACATCTACGACTTCTGCCGCCTCGGCATGTTCTGCGAGCGGGCGGATTACACCGCCCGGATCCTCGACGTGAAGTATTTCGTGCTGCTGCCTTCGGCCTCGGCCGTGGGATCGCGGCTCGACGACATCCAGTGGGAGACGATCCTGCGCTCGGTCTCCGGCGTCGGCGCCTATCAGATGCGCTTTGGTCAGGAGCTGCGCCCGCGCGAGATCGCGCAGTTCATCCTCCACGACCGGACCATGCCGCGCAGCCTTGCCTTCTGCGCCCACAAGCTGCGCGAGAACCTCGGCTACCTCGCCACCGATTACGGCGAAAGGCTGCCATCGCACGATATCGCCGACCAGATGAACGAAAAGCTGCTGGCCCGGCCCATCGACGCGATTTTCGAGACCGGGCTGCACGAGTTCCTCGTCGATTTCGAGGGCTGCATCGGCCATCTGAACCGGCAGATCGAGATCGATTACAGGTTCTACCGATGAGCCGCCCCCTACTTGCAGGAGCGCCCCCATGCGCCTGAGCATCACGCACCGCACCACCTACAGCTATGACGGTCCCGTCGATTTCGGGCTGCAGCAGCTGCGGCTGACGCCGAAGTCGAGCGGCGCGCAGCGCGTGGTGTCGTGGACGACCACCGTGACGGGCGGGCGGCGCGAGCTTTGCTTCGAGGATCACCACGCCAACACGGTCGAGCTGATCTCGGTCGATCCGGGCACGCGAGAAATCGAGATCATGTCGCAGGGCGAGCTGGAGATCGAGGATCACCACGGGGTGCACGGCGCCCATGCGGGGCACATGCCGCTGTGGCTGTTCGAGCGGCAGACGCCGCTGACCCGGCCCGGCGCGGGCTGCCGTCGGCTGGTGGCGGGGCTGGCGCCCAAGATGGGACCGCTCGAGCGGCTGCACGCGCTGTCGCAGGCGATCCGCGACGCGGTGGAATACCGCACCGGAAGCTCCGACGTGCGCACCACGGTCGAAGACGCGATCGCCGCCGGGTCAGGCGTGTGCCAGGATCACGCGCATATCTTCATCAGCTGCGCGCGCGCCATGGGCGTGCCCGCGCGCTATGTCTCGGGCTATCTGATGATGGATGATCGCGTGGCGCAGGAGGCGACCCACGCCTGGGCCGAGGCGCATCTGCAGGGCTTGGGCTGGGTCGGCTTCGACATTTCAAATGCGATCTCGCCGGACGCGCGCTATGTGCGGGTGGCGACCGGGCTCGACTATGCCGAGGCCGCGCCGGTCAACGGCTTTCGCTATGGCACGGCCAATGAGGATCTGTGTGTCGCGCTCGAAGTGCGGCAGGACTGAATGGAGCGATCATGACCTATTGCTGTGCCCTCAGGCTCGACCGGGGGCTGGTGTTCATGTCCGACACCCGCACCAACGCCGGTGTCGACAACATCTCGAGCTGTCGCAAGATGTTCAGCTGGACGGATGCAGATTCGGCCATCACCCTGCTGACGGCGGGCAACCTCGCCACGACGCAGGCGGTGGTGAGCATGATCGACGAGCGGCTGAAATCGCCCGCCGACCGGCACCCGTCGATCCTGGGCCAGAACTCGATGTTCGCGGTGGCGCGGATGGTGGGCGACCTGCTCAAGGAAGAGATCGCGCGCGCGGGCGAGGGGCAGATGTCCGCCGATGCGGGCACCTTCGGCGCAACGCTGATCCTCGGCGGACAGGTGCGCGGCAGCGCGCCGCGCCTGTTCCTGATCTACCCCGAGGGCAACTTCATCGAGGCCGGCGACGACATGCCGTGGTTCCAGAGCGGCGAGACCAAGTACGGCCGGCCGATCCTCGTGCGGGTGTTCGACCCGGCCATGAGCTTCGACGAGGCGGTGAAGCTGTTGATGGTGAGCTACGACAGCACCATCAAGGCCAACCTCTCGGTCGGGCTGCCGCTCGATCTGCAGATCTACGAGGCCGACAGCTTCGAGACCGGGCGCACGCACCGGATCGAGGGCGACGACGCGCAGTATCTCGCGATCTCGGGCGGCTGGAGCGACGCGCTCAGGATCGCCTTCGACGCGCTTCCCGACGTGTCGATCTAGGACCGCGCCAGCCCGGTATCCCAGAGACACGCGATGATGATCGCCCCGGTGTCCTTGGCGCCGCACGCGGTTGCGCAACCGGGGTGCGCGGGCCTAGCGTCGATCCGGGCGGTCGTCGCCTGGGGAGAGCATCGACATGAACTGGAACGCGTTCATCACCTGCGCCGTGACCGGCTCGGGGCAGAGCCATCTGCGCAGCGACCGTGTGCCGGTGACCCCGGCGCAGATCGCCGCCGCCTGCGTCGAGGCGGCCGGGGCCGGAGCCGCGGTCGCGCATGTCCATGTGCGCGACCCCGAGACGGGCGCGCCCGCGCGCGACCCGAAGCTCTACCGCGAGGTGGTGGCACGGGTGCGCGACAGCGGCACGGATGTGATCCTCAACCTCACGGCGGGGATGGGCGGCGACCTGATGCTCGGCCCGCCCGAGGCGCCGCTGCCGCTCGGGGCCGGCACCGACATGGCCAGCGCCGCCGAGCGTCTCGCCCATGTCGAGGAGCTGCTGCCCGAGATCTGCACGCTCGACTGCGGCACCATGAACTTTGCCGAGGCCGATTACGTGATGACCAACACGCCCGGCATGCTGCGCGCGATGGCCCGGCGCATCCGCGCCGCGGGCGTGAAGCCCGAGATCGAGGTTTTCGATCTGGGCCACCTGTGGCTGGCTAGGACTCTGGTCGAAGAGGGGCTGATCGACGATCCGGTGCTGGTGCAGCTGTGCATGGGCATCCCCTATGGCGCACCTGCCGAGCTGCCCGCGCTGAACGCGATGCTGGCGCAGTTGCCCAAGGGCTGGATCCACTCGGCGTTTTCGATCGGCCGGATGCAGCTGCCTTATGTGGCGCAATCGGTGCTGTCGGGCGGGCATGTGCGGGTCGGGCTCGAGGACAACATCTGGCTGTCGCGCGGCGTCCCGGCCACGAATGGCGCGCTGGTCGAGCGCGCGGCGACGATGCTCTCGGCGATGAACGTGGGCGTCATGGGGCCGAGCGAGGTGCGCGAGATGCTGAAGATCCAAAAGCGGTGGTAGGGTGCACACCGCCGCGACGCCGTGGGTGCCGTGCCGCGACACTCCTTCAAATTAATTCTTAGAATTCGACCGGCTCCGGGACGGTATGGTTCCGGCAAGAACAGGAGAACCCGTGTGAACCGCTACCCCCGCGACATGATCGGCTATGGCGCCGACACCCCCGATCCGAAGTGGCCCGATGGCGCGAAGATCGCGCTGCAGATCGTGCTCAATTACGAAGAGGGCGGCGAGAACAACGTGTTGCACGGCGACGCGGGCTCGGAGGCGTTCCTGTCCGAGATTGTCGGCGCCGCGGCCTGGCCCGGTCAGCGGCATTGGAACATGGAGTCGATCTATGAATACGGCGCGCGCGCCGGGTTCTGGAGGCTGCACCGGATGCTCAAGGATCTGCCCATTACCGTCTACGGCGTGGCATCGGCGCTCGCGCGCAGCCCCGAACAGGTGGCGGCGATGAAGGATGCCGGTTGGGAGATCGCGTCGCACGGTCTGAAGTGGATCGAGTACAAGGACGCCGACGAGGCCACCGAGCGCGCCGACATGGAAGAGGCGATCCGCCTGCACACCGAGGTCGTGGGCGAGGCCCCGTGCGGCTGGTACACGGGCCGGTCCTCGGACAACACGGTGCGTCTGGTGGCCGAGAACGGCAGCTTTGCCTATGCCGCCGACACCTATGCCGACGACCTGCCCTACTGGTCGCGCTTCGGCGACCGCGACCAGCTCATCGTGCCCTACACGCTCGACGCCAACGACATGCGCTTTGCCACGCCGCAGGGCTTCAACTCGGGAGATCAGTATTTCTCCTATCTCAAGGACAGCTTCGACTGTCTCTATGCCGAAGGGGCCGAAGGCGCGGCCAAGATGATGTCGGTAGGCCTGCACTGCCGCCTTGTCGGGCGGCCGGGCCGGGCGCAGGCGCTCAGGCGCTTCATCGACTATGCGCAGGGCCATGAGGGCGTGTGGTTCGCCACCCGGCTTCAGATCGCCGAGCATTGGGCCAAGGTGCATCCGCCCGTGTCGCGCGAGCGGCCCTCCGAAATGAACCGCGAGACCTTCGTCGACCGATTTGGCGGCGTGTTCGAGCATTCGGCTTGGGTGGCCGAGCGTGCGCACGGGCTGGAGCTTGGCCCCGCGCATGACACGGCATTGGGCCTGCACAACGCGCTGGCGCGGGCGTTTCGCTCGGCGTCGGATGAGGAGCGGCTCGGCGTGCTCACCGCCCACCCCGACCTCGCTGGCAAGCTCGCGGCGGCCAAGCGACTGACGGCGGAGAGCACTGCCGAGCAGGCCAGCGCCGGGCTCGACGCGCTCACCGATACCGAACGCGCGCGGTTTACAGAGCTGAACGACGCCTATGTGGCCAAGTTCGGCTTTCCCTTCATCATCGCGGTGCGCGATCACGACAAGGCCGGCATCCTTTCAGCCTTCGAGGCGCGCATTGACAGCAGCCGCGACACCGAGTTCGCCGAGGCCTGCCATCAGGTCGAGAGGATTGCGATGCACCGGCTGAAGGCGATGCTGTCATGAGCGGCGAGATCCGCACCGAGCCGCTGACGCGTGAGGCCTTCGCCCCCTTCGGCGACGTGATCGAAGCGGCGGGGGCACCGGACAAGATCATCAACGCGGGGCTCTGCGGGCGGCACCACGATCTCGCGCGGCTCGATTTTGGCGATGAAGGCCGCGCCGGGATCTCGGTGTTCGACGCCGAGCCGCGCGCGCTGCCCTACACGCTCGACCTCGTGGAGCGGCACCCCGATGGCAGCCAAGCCTTTCTTCCGCTCAGCCTTGCCTCTTTTCTGGTCATCGTGGCCCCGGACGAGAACGGTGTGCCCGGTCGGCCCCGCGCCTTCGTGACGACGCCCGGTCAGGGCGTCAACCTGTTGCGCAACACATGGCACGGTGTGCTGACGCCGCTCGCCGCCCCCGGTCTTTTTGCGGTGGTCGACCGCATCGGGCCGGGTGCCAACCTCGAAGAACACCGGTTCAGCGTGCCCTGGCACGTCACCGGCTGACCGCGGCATCCGGCACCAAGACCGGGGTCGCTCCAAATCAGGGAGACAGGAATGGCCGACGCCTCGATCGGAACGCCCGCGCAGTTGCGCGACCCCAATTATACCCCACCGCTTTACAAGGCGATCCCGCTGGGCATCCAGCACGTGTTGGCCATGTTCGTGGCCAATGTCACGCCCGCGATCATCGTGGCGGGGGCGGCGGGCTTCGGCTTTGGCTCGAACTCGCCCGATTTTCCCGAACTGCTCTACCTGATCCAGATGTCGATGCTGTTCGCCGGCATCGCGACCTTGTTGCAAACGATCACCGTGGGCCGCGTTGGTGCTGCGCTGCCGATCGTCCAAGGCACCAGCTTTGCCTTTCTGCCGATCATGATCCCGCTTGTGGCGGGCAAGGGCATCGACGGGCTGGCCGCGCTTTATGGCGGCATCGTCGTGGGCGGTCTGTTCCATGGCAGCCTCGGCCTCGTGATCGGCCGCATCCGTTTCGCGCTGCCGCCGCTGGTCACCGGCCTTGTGGTGACGCTGATCGGTCTGGCGCTGGTGCAGGTCGGCATTCAATACGCGGCGGGCGGCGTGCCAGCCAAGGCGGCAGGGGCTGCGGAATACGGCTCGGCGCTCAATTGGTCGGCGGCCTTCGTGGTGATCCTCGTGACGCTGGGGCTCAAGTTCTTCGCGCGCGGCATGCTCGCGGTGTCGGCGGTGCTGGTGGGGCTGCTCGCGGGCTACGCCTACGCTCTGGCCGTGGGGATCCTGACGACAGAGGCGATCGCGAGCTCCTGGACCAACGCGGCGGCCTTCGCGCTGCCAGACCCGTTCCGCTATGGCGTCGACTTCACCGTCGCCGCGATCCTGGGCTTTTGCCTGATGGCCTTCGTCTCGGCGGTTGAGACCGTGGGCGATGTGTCGGGGATCACCAAGGGCGGGGCCGGGCGGGAGGCCACGGATCGCGAGATCGAGGGCGCGACCTATGCCGATGGTCTGGGCACCGCGCTCGCCGGCGTGTTCGGTGGCCTGCCCAACACGTCCTTCAGCCAGAACGTCGGGCTGATCGCGATGACCGGCGTGATGAGCCGCCACGTCGTCACCTGCGGCGCGATCTTCCTGATCATCTGCGGTCTGGTGCCCAAGGTCGGGGGCGTGATCCGCACCGTGCCGATCGAGGTGCTGGGCGGCGGCGTCATCGTGATGTTCGGCATGGTGGTGGCGGCGGGCGTGTCGATGCTGTCGGATGTCGACTGGAACCGCCGCAACATGGTGATCTTCGCGGTCTCTCTCAGCCTCGGTCTCGGGCTTCAGCTCGAGCCGGACGCGGTGCAGTATCTGCCCGAGACGGCGCGGGTGCTGCTGACCTCGGGCCTGCTGCCCGCGGCCTTCCTCGCCATCATCCTGAACCTCGTGCTGCCCGAGGTGCTGGCCGACGAGGCCCCGGCGGTGGAGCCCAAGCCGCGCGGCCTGCCGTTCGAGACACCGAGGCACTGACCAAAGGCCGCCTATGACGGGCAACGGTGGATAACAGGCCCGCACGCTTGGTGCGGGCCTGTCGCGTTTTGGCGGTGCGGTTCAGGCGGCCTTGGAGGCAGGCGCCCAGGCGAACTTCTGGAACGGCTGGTCGACCGGCGTCTCGGCGAGGTGGTTGGTGTAGTTCGACATCACCTTCTGGCTGTAGCCAAGGATCACCTCGAGGATGTTGCGCTTGGTGAAGCCCGCGTCGAGGAAGGCCTGCACGTCGGCGTCGGCGACGTTGCCATGCTGGCGCACCAGCTTGAGCGTGAAGTCACGCAGCGCTTCGAGCCGGGCGTTGGGCAGGGCCGTGCCGTCGCGCAGCGCGTCGGTGATCGCGTCGTCGACGCCCATGCTCTTGGCGATGCCGGTGTGGGCGGGGACGCAGTAATGGCAGGCGTTCTCGACGTTCACGGTCTGCCACACGACGGTCAGCTCGTCCTTGTCGAAGCTGGAGTTCACGAACAGCTCATGGAGCTTCTGGTAGCCTTCGAGCAGGCCGGGCGCCTCGGCCATCACCTTGTGCAGGCCGGGCAGGCGGCCGAAGGCGGCCTTGGACTTCTCCAGCAGCGGCCGGCTTTCCTCGGGGGCGGTGGTTTCGTCGTGGAAGGTGAATTCGGTCATGTCGGTGTCCTTGTCCTGGCGGGGTCCATGCGACCCGGGATGATCGGCAACATAACCCATTTGAGTGATCGCTCAATGCCCGATTTGAGCGATCACTCAAGCGTGATCTTGGCTTGGCATCGACAAGGCGGGACAAACCGCATTCGAAGACCTATCTTCTGAGCCATGACACGAGCCCGACCCTATGATCGCGACATCGCGCTGGACGCGGCGCTGAACCTCTTCTGGCAGAAGGGCTATCATGCGACGTCGCTGAAGGATCTCGAAGGCGTGCTGTGCATGAAGCCTGGCAGCATCTACGCGGCCTTCAAGAGCAAAGAGGGGCTCTATCTCTCGGCTCTGGAGCGGTATTTCCACCGCAACCGCGACGGGCTTCGCGCCTTGGCGGCGCGGGGCGGCTCGCCGCTCGGGGCGCTGGCCGATCATCTGCGCGGCTTCGGTCGGCAACAGGCCGAGGTATCCGGCCATCGCGCCTGCATGCTGGTCAAGACGCTGCTCGACGTGACTGAGCAGGACGCGGTGATCGGGGCGCGGGCGCGCGGCTATCTCGATGAGATGACGGCGGAGATCGTCGCGATCTTCGATGCTGCGCGGGCGGCGGGAGAGCTGCCCGAGGGGGCCGACCCGGCCCGGCTGGCGCGGCGCTATCAGGCCGACATGACCGCGCTGCGGATCGAGGCGCATCGGGGCGGCGATCCCGAAGCGCTGAGGTTGTTGGCCGAAGACATAGCGCAATCCTTGGAGCAGGTGAGGCCGCACTGAACCAAGGGCACCGCCGGACGCCTCAAGGGCGCGTCCGGCGGTGCGGGGGAGCACGGTCTCAGCCCCTTCGGGTCACAGCCCCATCAGGGCGGGCAAGCCCAGCGACACCCATGGCACATAGGTGACCAGCAGCAGCGCCCCGGCGATGGCGATGTAGAAGGGCCAGATCGTGCGCACCGCCTCTTCAATGCGGATGCGCCCCACGACGCAGCCCACGAAGAGACAGGTGCCGACGGGCGGCGTGCACAGGCCGAGGCCGAGGTTGATCAGCAGCATGATCCCGAACTGCTCGGGCTCCATGCCGAGGCTCTTGGCGATCGGCAGGAAGATCGGCGTGCAGATCAGGATCAGCGCCGCCATGTCCATGATCATGCCAAGCAGCAGCAGGATTGCGTTGATCATCAGCAGAATCAGGATCTTGCTCTCGGTCAGAGCCAGCAGGAATTCACTCAGCCGGGTCGGCACCTGATAGAGCGCCAGCAGATAGGCGAACGAGCCCGCGAAGCCGATCAGGATCATCACCATCGCCGTGGTGCGCACCGAGTTGACCACGGCGATGCGAAAATCCTCGAAGCTCAGGCTGCGATAGACCAGCGCGGTGAGCGCCAGTGCATAGAGCGCGCCGAAGGCCCCCGATTCGGTGACGGTGAATACGCCCGAGAGCACGCCGCCGATGATGATGATCGCGGTGACGAGGCCGGGGATCGCCTCGGCCGCCGACATCAGCACCGCGCGCCAGCCCGGAAACGCCTCGGCCGGGTAGTTGTGGCGGATCGCCAGCACATAGGCCGCGATGGCCAGACACAGGCACATCAGGATGCCGGGCACCACGCCCGCGACGAACAGCTTGGAGATCGACACGCCGCCGCCCGCCGCGATGGCGAAGATGATCATGTTGTGGCTGGGCGGGATCACGATGCCCGCGATTGAGGAGGTCACGGTGACGTTGACCGCATAGTCGGGGCGGTAGCCGCGTTCCTTCATGGTGGGCACCAAAAGCGAGCCGAGCGCCGAGATGTCGGCGATGGCCGAGCCCGAGATGCCGCCGAACAGCATGCTCGACAGGATGTTGACCGATCCGAGCCCGCCGCGGATATGGCCCACCAGCGTGCCGGCGAAATGCACCAGCTTGCGCGCGATGCCGCCGTGCAGCATCAGCTCGCCCGCGAAGATGAAGAAGGGGATCGCCAGCAGCGAGAACACCGAAATGCCGGAGATCGTGCGCTGGAAGGTCATCAGCGACGGCAGCCCTTCGAACCAGAAGGTCAGCGCCGCCGAGATGCCCATCGCGAAGGCCACCGGCACGCCGAGCAGAACGGTGGCCGCGAAGGCCCCCAAGAGTACCGCGAGTCCCATCAGATCTCCTCCAGGGCAAAGGCGTCGGTGCTGGGCGTGTCGCCCAAGAGCCGGCGCAGGGCGCGGGTGCCGCAGAACAGCGCCGCGAGCAGGCCGCAGATCGCGGCGGGAATGGCGCGCATCCCTTCGGGCAGGTTCAGCATCGGCAGGTTCGACGACCAGCCGAACTGGACCAGTTCGGTCGAGGCCGAGAACATCACCAGCCCGAAGGCGGCCAGCGCCAGATCCGACACGCTGCGCAGTACCGCTGCCACGCGCGGCCCGAAGCTGTCGCGCAGAAAGCTGACGCCCAAGTGCCCATCGTCATGCAGCCCCGCGGCGGCGCCGAGAAAGGTGATATAGCCCACCAGCAGCAGCGACAGCTGCTCGACCCATGTGGGCGTGGCGTTGAGCACGTAGCGGCCGAAGACCAGCCAGCCGAAGCTGGCGATCAGCACCACGAGGCACAGCGAGGCCACGAGGATGCAGGCGTCGCGCAGGAGCCGCAGCGCGATATCGAGCCGGGCGGTGAGGCGGTGGCGGTCGATCATGGGGAATGTCCCGATACTAGGAAGGCCGGGCGGGGCGATGCCCCGCCCGCGCCGGTCACTCGGCCGAGCGGATCATGTCGACCAGCGACGCCATCTCGGGGTTATCGGTGACATAGGCCTCGTAGACCGGGGCCATCGCCTCTTGGAACGCGGATTTGTCGGCGATCTCGTTGATCTCGACGCCGGCGCCCTTGAGGGTCTCGAGGCTCTGCGCCTCGCGCTCCTGCCACAGCTCGCGCTCGAGCTCGGCGCTCTCGCGGCCCGCCTCCGCGACGATCTCCTGCTGCTCGGGGGTCAGCGCGTCCCAAGCCTTGAGGCTGATGCACAGACACTCGGGGATGATCAGGTGCTCGGTCAGGGAGTAGTACTTGGCGACCTCGTAGTGGTTGGTCGATTCGTAGGAGGGCGGGTTGTTCTCGGCGCCGTCGACGACGCCGGTGCTCAGCGACTGATAGACCTCCGCGAAGGCCATCGGCGTGGCATTGCCGCCCATCGCTTCGATCATGCCGACGAACAGGTCGTTGTTCATCACCCGGACCTTCATGCCCGCGACGTCCTCGGGGCTCTCGATCGGGCCTTCGCCATTGTAGAACGACCGCGCGCCGGCGTCGTACCAGCCGACCGGCACGATACCACGGGCGCGCATGCCCTCGCCGATCGCCTCGCCGACCTCGCCGTCCATCAGCCGGTACATCGTGGGGATGTCCTTGAAGATGAAGGGCAGCAGCGTGACGTTGGCCTCCGGCACGGCCTGGCCCATCGGCCCGAGGTTGAACACGCCAAAGTCGATGACGCCAAGGCGCAGCTGCTCGATCGCGTCGGGCTGCGAGCCGAGCACGCCCGAGTGGAACACCTTGCCGGTGAGCGCGCCGTCGGTGCGCTCGGCCACCAGTTCGGCAAAGCGCTCCATGCCGTGGCTGACGGGGTAATCCTCGACGTGGATGTTCCAGCCGCGCCATTCCTCGGCCACGGCGAGCGTGGTCATGGTGCCGGTCAGGGCGATGGCTGCGACGCAGCCGGTCAGGACGGTCTTGATGGACATGTTCGGTTCCTCCCTCAAACTTGTAATTATTAAGCGGTAGTCAAATTTACAAAAACAAGCAACAAAATTTGTATATGCCTTGGGATAGGCCTTGAAATCGCGATGTTGTGCCCCCTTGGGCGATGACTAAGACTGGTCTCCCGGCCCATCTTGTCAAAATAAGAATTACAAATGTTGACAAGAGGCACCCTGTCCCGCTAGATTGCCCCTGACAACTCAGACAATGGCCGCGTGGCGACAGGAGGGGACGATGGAGATGACGGCGCTTGGGGCACAGACCCACGCGAGGCTCATGCAGGTCAGCACGGCGACGCTGACCACGGCGCTGTTCAAGCGCGGGTTTCGCAACATCTACCTGCAGGGGCCGCAGCGGCTCCGGGCGGGGCGCAACATGGTGGGGCTGGCCTATACGCTGCGCTACATCCCGGCGCGCGAGGACCTCGACGTGCTCGAAAGCTTTGGCGATCGCAACAACGCGCAGCGCAAGGGTGTCGAGGAATGCCCCGAGGGGGCGGTCTTCGTGATCGACTCGCGCGGGGATGCGACCGCCGCCTCGGCGGGCTGCATTCTGGCCACCCGGCTGCAACAGCTCGGCTGTCAGGGCATCGTCACCGACGGTGGCTTTCGCGACACTCCCGAAATCGCCGAGCTGGAGATGCCGGCCTATCATTCGCGCCCCAGCGCGCCGACCAACCTCACCAAGCACCACGCGGTGGCGGTCAACGACCCGATCGCCTGCGGCGGCGTGTCGGTTTTTCCCGGCGATGTCATTGTCGGGGACAACGAGGGAGTAGTATGCATTCCAAGGCATATTGTTGATGAGGTCGCCGAGGAGGCGGTCGAGATGACCTCTTTCGAGGACTTCGTGATGGAGGAGGTTCAGAAGGGCGCTTCGACCTTCGGTCTCTATCCGCCGACCGATCCGGCCACCAAGGGGAAGTACAGCGCATGGCGACAGGCAAACGGGCGATAGAGCTCCCCCCGCAAGAGACCCCCGAGGGGGCCAAAGTTGTGCTCTCGCAAGCGACCAAGCAGGCGGCCCCGGTTCGGGCCGCCCGCGAGTCGGGCGATCGGACGCTGGCCGACACGGTCTATGAGAACGTGCTGGCCAGGATCGTGCAGGGCGAGTTCCCGGTGGGCGAAAAACTTCCCACCGAGCATGAGCTGAGCGAGGAGATGGGGGTATCGCGCCCGGTGCTGCGTCAGGCTCTCAAGCAGCTGCGCGAGGACGGGGTCGTGGTGTCGCGCCAAGGCTCCGGCTCTTTCGTGCGGCGCAAGCCCGAGGAGGCGGTGCTCGACTTCGCGCCGATCGGCTCGATTGCCGACATCCAGCGCACCTTCGAATTCCGCGCCGCGATCGAGGGCGAGGCGGCCTATCTCGCGGCACAGCGCCGCTCCGAGCGCGAACTGCGCCAGATCCAGGCCGCGCTCGAGGAGCTGGACCGCTGCGTGCGCACCGGCGAGCTTGGCGTCGATGCCGACGAGGCGTTCCACGTCGCCGTCTGCGCGGCCTCCGACAACCACTACTTCATGTCGGCGCGCAACTCGATGAAGGCCAATATCCTCACCGGCCTGAACCTCACCCGCAACCTGTCCCTCATCAAGTCGCAAGAGCGGCTGGCGATGGTGCAGGCCGAGCATGACGCGATCTTCGCCGCGATCTCGGCGCGCGACGGCGAGGCGGCGCGGCGCGCGATGCGCAGCCATATCGAGAACGCCCGCAGGCGCGTATTCGAAGGCGACATCGGCCCCGCCTGATCGTGCTGGCGGTTCATCGCCCCGCCTGTTGATGGGCCCCCGCCGCGGCGGGGGCCCTTCGCGTTCAGCCCATCGGCAGGCCGTGCGCTTCCATGAAATCGTTGCGGCGCGGGGTGAAGGCGTCGATCAGCACGCCGGTCTCGAGGCACAGGCAGGAATGCTCGGCGTTCGAGGGGATCAGCATCGCGTCGCCGGGGCCGAGATCGCGCGTGACACCGGCCACGGTAAAGCGAAACAGGCCGGAGGTCACATAGGTCGTTTGCACATGCGGATGGTGATGCGGCAGGCCGACCCCGTCTTTTTCAAAGCGGAACTCGACCATCATCAGGTCGGCGTCCTCGCACAGGATGCGCCGCTGCGCGCCGGGGCCGGAGGTCATCCAGGCGTCGGGGGTGTCGCTGTTCACTTGCATTGTCGTCTCCTCTTCGGGGGGTGTCGCACGCGTCACCATCTGGGCACGCGGCATTCGAAATCGGGGATGTATTTGCGGATCTCGTCGGTGTCGTCGCGGGCGCGCAGGCCCACGGAATTGTAGAGCGCGTGCAGCCGCGCCAGCGCCTCCTGATCGATCTCGACGCCGAGGCCGGGGCCCGTCGGGACGGCGAGACGCCCTTTGTCGAAGCGCAGCTTGCCGCCCTTGATCACCTCGTCCTGCACCCATGGGTAATGCGTGTCGCAATCATGGGTCAGGTTCGGCATCGCCGCGGCGGTGTGGGTCATCGCGGCGAGGCTGATGCCGAGGTGCGCGTTCGAGTGCATCGACACACCTAGCCCGCCAGCGCGGCACATCCGCGCCAGATGCAGCGCCCCGGTCATGCCCTGCCAGTCATGATGGTCCGACAACACGATCGCGACCGCATCCTTGCGCAGCGCCTCGATCACCTGCTCGAACGCCACCACCACGAGGTTGGTGGCCAAAGGCAGCGGGCTGAACCGCGCGACGGCGGCCATGCCGTCCAGGCCCGGCGTCGGATCCTTTAGGTATTCGAGCACGCCCTTGAGCTTGCGCGACAGGCGGATCGCGGTGTCGACCGACCACGCGCCCATCGGGTCGATGCGCAGCGGCGCGTTCGGGAAAGCCTCGCGCAGCTTCAGCAGGGTCTCGACCTCCAGTTCGGGCTCGAGCACGCCGCCCTTGAGCTTGAGCGAGCCAAAGCCGTGCTCGGCCACCATCGCCCGCGCTTCGGCCACGAGGGCCTCGGGCGTCATCACCTCACCGAAGAGGTCTTCGCCCGGTTGTCCGGCCGGTTTTGCGAATTTGTAAAACAGATAGCCGCCGTAGGGGACGTGGCGGCGCACCGCCCCGCCCAGCAGGTCGCAGACCGGCCGGTCCAGGTGCTGGCCCTGAAGGTCCAGACATGCGACTTCGAAGGCGCCGTAGACCACATCGACCAGCCTGGGATCGGCAAGCGCGGTCGGCACGTTGATGCCACCGGCGTCCGGCAGCGCCTCATTGATCCGGTGGCGCAGCCCGTTCAGATCGAAAATATCCAGCCCGACAAGGCTTTCGGCGGCGCGGTTCAGGCTGTCCAGCGTCCGCGTCGCGCCATGGCTCTCGGAGATGCCGACGCGGCCACTGTCGCAGGTCACCTCGATGATCGATCGCAGGAACACCTCTTGATGCACACCCTTGAGGTTGAGCAGCGGAACATCAGGCACCGCGACGGGTGTGATCCTTACCGAGCGGATCTTCATCGTGTTTTTCCAGTGCGGCTACAGCTTGTTACAAGTTGATTGCCCGATGGCCGGGTAGTTGTCAATATTTGTATTGATCGGGACTGACGAATCCGCTACATCATTGTCCAGTGCTTCACACCGGGGCCGAAAGGGAGGGGACATGTCAGGCGTCAAGCTCGATAGAATCGTAAAGCGCTACGGAGCGCTCGAAGTCGTCCACGGTATCGATCTCGAGATCGCGCCGAAGGAATTCGTGGTGCTGGTCGGGCCTTCGGGCTGTGGCAAGTCCACCACCCTGCGCATGATCGCGGGACTCGAGGAGATCTCGGATGGCACCTGTCGCATCGGCGACCGGGTGGTGAACCGCGTCGCCCCAAAGGATCGCGACGTGGCGATGGTGTTCCAGAACTATGCGCTCTACCCGCATCTGAGCGTCGCCGACAACATCGCCTTCGGCCTGCGCATCCGCCGCACGCCCAAAGACGAGATCGCCTCCTCGGTCGAGGAGGTCGCGGGCATCCTCGGGCTGACCCCCTATCTCGACCGCCGCCCCGCCGATCTTTCGGGCGGCCAGCGCCAGCGCGTCGCCATGGGCCGCGCCATCGTGCGCCACCCGGAGGTGTTCCTCTTCGACGAGCCTCTGTCGAACCTCGACGCCAAGCTGCGCACCCAGATGCGCGCCGAGATCAAGCGCCTGCACAAGCGGCTCGGCGTCACCTCGGTCTATGTCACCCATGACCAGGTCGAGGCGATGACGCTCGCCGACCGCATCGTGGTGATGCGCGACGGGCGGATCGAGCAGATCGGCACGCCGATGGATCTGTTCAACAATCCCGTCAACACCTTCGTCGCGGGCTTCATCGGCTCACCGCCGATGAACCAGTTCGAGGCGGTGGTCGAGACCGGCGATCGCGGCCCCGTGGCCATCGCCAACGGCGCGCGGATCGCGCTTCCGGCGCTCGAGAGCCTGCGCCACGCCCAAGGGCGCCGCGTCGTCATCGGCATCCGCCCCGAGCATGCCTCGATCGATCCCCTGCCGGGCGCCTCCACGGTGCCGGTCGATCTCGACCTGATCGAGACGCTGGGCTCCGAGGCGCTGCTTCACAGCTCGATCGGCGAGGTGCCCTTCGTCATCAAGGCCGAGACCGGCGGCGACACCGCGCATCTGAGCGGCGTCGATGCCTTTCACGTGCTGCCCGAGCGGATCAAGGTCTTCGACCACGAGACCGGCCGGGTGCTGGGAGCCGCCCGGATGGGGGTGGCGGCATGAGCCAGCAAGAGCATATCGGTCCCTCGACCGAGGAGCTGGTCGTCGAGGCGCGAGAGGCGCTGCGCGATCGGGTTCGCCGCCGGGCCACGGGGCTTGGCGATCACTTCAAGCGCGAGTGGCAGATCTACGTGCTGCTCCTGCCGACGATCCTGTGGTTCCTGCTGTTCCTCTACAAGCCGATGTACGGCCTGCAGATCGCCTTCAAGGATTACTCGATCTTCCGCGGCATCGACGGCAGCCCCTGGATCGGCTTCGAGCATTTCCAGACGCTGTTCGGCAACGACCAGTTCCTGCGGGCGGTCAAGAACACCGTCGTCATCAGCTTCTTCACGCTGCTGTTCGGCTTTCCCGCGCCGATCATCCTCGCCTTGATGTTCAACGAGATCCTGAACCAGACCTACAAGCGCACCGCGCAGACCATCGTCTACCTGCCGCACTTCATCTCGACGGTGATCATCGCCGGTATCGTGATGACGGCCTTCTCGCCATCGGCGGGCATCGTCAACACCGTGCTCGAATGGTTCGGCATGGATCCGATCTACTTCCTGACCAAGCCCGAATGGTTCCGGCCGATCTTCGTGGGCTCGGGCATCTGGCAGGAGGCGGGGTTCCAGTCGATCGTCTATCTCGCGGCGATCGCGGGCGTGAACCCCTCGCTTTACGAGAGCGCGGTGGTCGATGGCGCCAGCCGCTGGCAGATGGTGTGGAAGGTGACGCTGCCGTCGATCCTGCCGACGATCATCATCATGCTGATCATCCGCATCGGCAACCTGCTCGAAGTGGGCTTCGAGCTGATCATCCTGCTCTACCAGCCCGCGACCTACGAGACGGCGGACGTGATCAACACCTTCATCTACCGCCAGGGCCTGCAGCAGGGGCAATACGACCTCGCCGCCGCGGCCGGCCTGTTCAACGCCGTCGTCGCCTTCGTTCTGGTGATGACCGCCAACACCATCTCCAAGCGCGTGTCGCGCACGTCGCTGTGGTGAGGAGGGCAAAGCCATGAAGATGAATCTCTATTCCCGCGGCGACAAATGGTTCGTCATCGCCAACATGGTCCTGGTGGGGCTGTTCACGATCTCGACGCTCTACCCGTTCATCTACATCGCCGCCGTCTCCTTCAGCTCGGGCTTTGCCGCGGCGGCCGGAACGGTGGTGCTGACCCCGGTGAACTTCACCATCGCGGCCTATGAGCGCGTGCTGAGCGAGCCGGAGTTCTGGCGCTCCTACGCCAACACCTTCATCTACACCTTCGGCGGCACGGCGGTGAGCCTGCTGATCATCATCCCCGGCGCCTATGCGCTGTCGCGCCCGCAGCTGATCGGAAGGCGGTTCTGGAACCTCTTCGTGGCCTTCACGATGTGGTTCAACGCAGGGCTCATCCCGTTCTTTCTCAACATGCGCGATCTCGGGCTGCTCGACAGCTACTTCGGCATCATCATCGGCTTCGCGCTCAACGCCTTCAACATCATCCTGCTGCGCAACTTCTTTGAATCCATCCCGTCCTCTTTTGAGGAGGCGGCGCGGATGGACGGCGCCAACGAGTTCCAGGTGCTGTGGAAGGTCTATGTGCCGCTGTCCAAGCCCGCCATCGCCACGATCACCCTGTTTTGCATCGTGGCGCGCTGGAACGGCTTCTTCTGGGCGATGGTGCTGCTTCAGAGCGAGGACAAGATCCCGCTGCAGGTCTACCTGCGCCAGCTGATCGCCGAGCTGTCGGACGACGAGGAGTTCACCAGCACGCTGATCAGCGCGGCCTACTCGGTCGAGACGGTCACGGCGGCGATCATCGTCTGTTCGATCATTCCGGTCCTGCTGATCTACCCGTGGGTCCAGAAGTACTTCAACAAGGGCATCCTTCTGGGAGGCGTGAAGGAATGACCCGCAAGACAAACACGCGATTTGGGAGGAGAACCATGCGTAAATCCACATTGTCCGCCGCGTTCCTGGCCACCACCATGCTGGCCCAGCCCGGCTTCGCAGACGAGCATCTGCGCATCGTCGAAGAGCCGCTCGAACTCAGCATCCACTTCCACTGGCCCCGCAACCAGGGCTACGAGGAGGACTATCCGGTCGAGCAGGCGGCGCGCGAGATGACGGGCATCCACCTTGTTGACGCGACCGCCGGGCGCAACACGCCCGACCACAACGAGGCGATGAACCTGCTTCTGGCGCAGGGCGACCTGCCCGACATCGTCGGCGGCAACCGGATCAAGGACCCGGTCAACCAGTACGGCCCCGAGGGCGCCTTCCTGCCGCTGGGCGATCTGATCGCCGAGCATGCTCCCAACATCCAGGCCGTGCTCGATGCGCGCCCCGAGCTGCGCGACGCGATGGCGTCGTGGGACGGCGAGATCTACTACATCCCTTACCTGCCCGATGGCGAGTTCGGCCGCGCCTGGTTCGTGCGTCAGGACTGGCTCGACGCGCTGGGGCTGGAGCGGCCCGACAATGTCGAGGATCTCTACAAGGTGCTGGTGGCCTTCCGCGATCAGGATCCCAACGGCAACGGCCAGAAGGACGAGATTCCGATCTTCCTGCGCCACTGGGAGGAGCTCATTCGCTTCGTCACCCTGTGGGACGGCCGCTCGACGGGCTCTGACACCTATCACGACTTCTATGTCGACAACGGCGAGATCAAGCACCCCTACGCCACCGAAGGCTACCGCGAGGGCATCAAGAACATCGCCCAGTGGTACGAGGAGGGGCTGATCGATCCAGAGGTCTTCACCCGCGGCACCAGCGCGCGCGAGTACCTTCTGTCGGAGAACCTCGGCGGCATCACCCATGACTGGTTCGCCTCGACCGCGGGCTACAACGAGACGCTTCAGGAAAAGGTGCCCGGCTTCGACTTCGCGCCGATGCTGCCGCCCGAGAGCATCAGCGGCACCCGTCTTGAAGAGCATCGCCGCACCCCGCTCAAGCCCGATGGCTGGGCCATCAGCTACGCCAACGAGCATCCCGTCGAGACGATCAAGTATTTCGACTTCTGGTTCACCGAAGAGGGTCGCCGCCTGTCGAACTTCGGCGTCGAGGGCGAGCATTACGAGATGGTCGACGGCGAGCCGGTGTTCACCGACGCGGTGCTGACCGCCGATCAGCCCGTCAACAGCCAGATGTGGGAGATCGGGGCGGGCATCCCGCGCGGCTACTACATGGACTATGCCTACGAGCTGCAGTGGACCTCCGACGCGGCGCGCGAAGGCATCGAGCTTTACGAGCAGAACGACCTGCTGATCGACCAATTCCTTGGCGTCACACTCAACGAGGAAGAGCAGGCGGTCTATGATCGCTACTGGCCCTCGATCCTGACCTACATGCTCGAGCGCCAGCAGGCCTGGATCCTGGGCACCGGCGACATCGAAGCCGATTGGGACGACTACATGGCCCAGCTCGACAAGCGCGGCCTGAGCGACGTGCTCGAGGTGATGAACTCCGCCTACGAGCGCCAGTACGACAGCTGACGCACCGGCTCCGGGGGGGCGATCGCGCCCTCCCGGACCTCAGTCCGACCCCTTCGACCAAGGATGCAAGCGCATGGCCACCATGACCGCCGATCAACAGACCGCCTATCTCGACGAACCTGCCGCCGGCCGGCTCAACATCCGTTATGCCCCCGACGAGGGGGCCGAGATCGCCGAGAACCCGCCGCGCTTCACATGGCTGCCGGTGGTCGACGAGGCAGCGCGCTACGTGCTGCGCCTCTCGACCGACCCCGAGTATGGCGATGCCGCGACGCAGCTTTTCACCGACCTGCCGCTCAATTTCATGACGCCCGACGCGGCGCTGCCGCCGGGCCGCTACCACTGGTCCTACGCGGTGTGGGACGCCGAGGCCAAGCGCCCCGCCAGCCGCTGGAGCGTGTCGCGCGCCTTCGATCTGGCCGATGACCTGCCTGAGACGCCGCTGCCCTCGCGCGCCGACCGCTATGCGCGGGCCGACATGGCGCATCCGCGCCTCTGGCTCGGGCCCAAGGAGCTCAAGGCGTTCCGCCGCGATGTCGCCGCCGATCCCGAGCATTGCAACTGGCAGGCCTTCTTCGACAAGTCGGTCGCGCCGTGGCTCGACCGCGAGATCATGGCCGAGCCCGCGCCATACCCCAACAATACCCGCACCGCGCCGATCTGGCGTCAGACCTATATAGACTGTCAGGAGCTGATCTACGCGATCCGCCACCTCGCCATCGCGGGCAAGGTGCTCGAAGACGAGGCGATGGTCGCGCGTTCCAAGGAATGGCTGCTGTCTGCCGCCGACTGGGATCCGGCGGGCACCACCTCGCGCGGCTACACCGACGAGTGGGCCTTCCGCGTCGCCGTGGCACTGGCCTGGGGCTATGACTGGCTGCACGACGTGCTCGACGAGGACGAGAAGACGCGGGTCCGCACCGCCCTGCTGATCCGCACCCGCGAGGTCGCCGACCACGTGATCCGTCACGCGCACATCCACCTCTTTCCCTACGACAGCCACGCCGTGCGCTCGGTCTCGGCGGTACTGGTCCCGGCCTGCATAGCACTTCTCGACGAAGAGCCCGAGGCGCGCGAGTGGCTCGACTATTCGATCGAATTCCTCTGGACCGTCTACTCGCCCTGGGGCGACAAGGACGGCGGCTGGGCCGAGGGGCCGCATTACTGGATGACCGGCATGGCCTATCTGGTCGAGGCGGCCAACCTGCTGAAATCCTTCACCGGCCTGAACCTCTACGAGCGGCCCTTCTTCCAGAACACCGGGGATTTCCCGCTTTACACCAAGGCGCCCGACACCCGCCGCGCCACCTTCGGCGATGACAGCACCATGGGCGATCTGCCCTGTCTCAAGATCGGCTATAACCTGCGCCAATATGCCGGCGTCACCGGCAACCCGGCCTACCAGTGGTACTTCGACGAGATCTGCCGCAACGATCCGGGCACCGAGGGCGCGTTCTACAACTACGGCTGGTGGGATCTCAATTTCGACGACCTGATGTACCGGCACGACTGGCCGCAGGTCGAGGGCGCCGCACCGGGGCCGAACGACCGGCTGCGCTGGTTCAAGGGCATCGGCTGGGCCGCGATCCAGAGCCACATGGACGACCCCGAGCGGCATCTGCAGTTCGTGATGAAATCCTCGCCTTTCGGCTCGATCAGCCACAGCCACGGCGACCAGAACGCCTTTTGCCTCTCGGCTTTCGGCGAAGATCTGGCGATCCAGTCGGGGCATTACGTCGCCTTCAACTCGACCATGCACCAAGGCTGGCGGCGGCAGACGCGTTCCAAGAACGCGATCCTGATCGACGGCAAGGGGCAATACGCCGACAAGGACAAGGCGCGCGCCATGGCGGCGACCGGCAAGATCATCACCGCCGAGGATCGCGGCGAGGAGATCTATATCCACGGCGACGCCACCGAGGCTTACCGCTCGCTCAGCCCCGAGGTGACAAGCGTCACCCGCGAGGTGCATTTCGTGCATGACAGCTACTTCGTCATCGTCGATTGCATCGATGCCGAGACTCCGGTTTCAATCGACTGGCTGCTGCACGCCAATGGCCGCTACGAGCTGGGGCAGGCCTCGTTCCGCTACTCGGGCAAGACGGCGGGCTTTTACGGGCAGGTCGTCTGGTCCGAGGCGGGGATGCCGCGCCTGAGCCAGGAGACCGGCTTTGCCGGGGTCGACCCCAAGGAGTACGAGGGCCTGCCCGAGAGCACCTGCCTGACCGCGCGCTTTCCCAAAGCGACGCGCCACCGGATCGCGACGCTGCTCGTGCCCTACCGGCTCGACGCGCCCAAGCGGGTGTTCCACTTCCTCGACGATCAGGGCTACGACTGCGACCTGTATTTCACCGACGCCGAGGAGCGCACCTTCAAGCGCGTGGTGAAGAAGCTCGCCCGGACCTGACACCCTTCGCCGCTCGGGCCCCGAGGGTCCGGGCGGCGCCAATCCACTCATATCCAAGGAACACGACATGGATCTCACCGGAAAAACCGCGATCGTCACCGGCGGTGGCCGCGATATCGGCCGCGCCTGCGCTATCCGCCTCGCCAAGGCGGGCGCCAATGTCGCGATCAACTACTACAAGAGCGGCGACGGTGCCGAGTCCGCCGTCCGCGAGATCGAAGAGATGGGCGGCAAAGCCTTCGCCATGCAGGGCGACATGACCGACCCCGCGCAGGTCAAGGCCTTCGTCACCGCCGCCGCCGAGGCCTACGGCCCGATCCACGTGGTCATGCCGATCACCGGCGGGCTCATTGCGCGCAAGACCATCCCCGAGCTGACGGTCGAGCATTGGCAGGCGGTGATGGACGTCAACGTCACCTCCGCGCTGCTGCTGGTGCAGGCGGCGCTGCCGCATATGACCGAGGGCGGCTCGATCGTGAACATGGCCTCCCAAGCGGGCCGCGACGGCGGCGGCGGCGGCGCGCTGGCCTATGGCGCGGCCAAGGGCGCGATCATGACGATGACCCGTGGCATGGCCAAGGAGCTGGCCCCCGCGATCCGCGTCAACGCGCTTTGCCCGGGCATGATCGACACCGATTTCCACAACATCTTCACCAAGCCCGAGGTGCGCAAGATGGTGGCAGGCAACACGCCGCTCAAGCGCGAAGGCACCTCCGAGGAAGTGGCCGATCTCGCCGTCTTCCTCGCGTCGCCTGCGGCGGCCTTCATCACCGGGGCCAATGTCGACATCAACGGCGGCATGCTGTTTTCGTGATGCTCCATTGGGGCCGCCCCGCCGGGGTGGCCCCGACCAAGTCGTGACGAGTATCTGGTTTGCGCCGTGGCCGCCTTCGCGGGCCACGGTCTGCCAGCCTCACGGCCCGCCGCGCCGCGCGTGAGCCCGCCGACCACCTCTTTTCGCCCCGAAGCCACGGCCGCATCCACAAGCGAGGCGACCGCGCCGGGCCCCGCCGCCCTTCGACGACACCTGACAAGGAGCCCATCCATGCTCAAGACCCAACACCTGATCGCCGGAGAATGGCTCGACGGCACCGCGACCTTCGAGAACCAGCCGATCCACGGCGCGCCCGACCGGTTTCAGGCGGGCACGCCCGAGCTCGTGGACCGCGCCTGCGAGGCCGCCGAAGCCGCGTTCGACAGCTACTCGGCCACCAGCGGCGCGCAGCGTGCGGCCTTCTTGCGCCGCATCGGTCAGGAGATCGAGGCGCGCGGCGCCCAGATCACCGAGATCGGCATGCGCGAGACCGGCCTGCCCGAAGCGCGGCTCAATGGCGAGCGCGGGCGCACCATCGTCCAGCTCAACCTCTTTGCAGATCACGTCGAGGCCGGTAAGCACCTCGATCTGCGCCATGACGCGGCGCTGCCCGAGCGCCAGCCCGCGCCGCGCCCCGAGCTGCGGCTGATGCAGCGGCCGATCGGCCCCGTGGCCGTGTTCGGCGCCTCGAACTTCCCGCTGGCCTTTTCGAGCGCCGGTGGCGACACGGCGGCGGCGCTGGCGGCCGGCTGCCCGGTGGTGGTCAAGGGACACTCGGCGCACCCCGGCGTCGCCGACATCGTGGCGCAGGCCGTCGATGCGGCGCGGGTGGCCGAAGGGCTGCACCCGGGCGTCTTCAGCCAGATCCAGGGCGGCAACCGCGCGGTGGGCGAGGCGCTGGTGCGCCATCCGTTGATCCGCGCCGTGGGCTTTACCGGATCGCTCGCAGGCGGTCGCGCGCTGTTTGATCTGTGCGCGCAGCGGCCCGAGCCGATCCCCTTCTTCGGGGAGCTGGGCTCGATCAACCCGGTCTTTGTGCTGCCCCGTGCACTGGCCGCGCGCGGCGGCGAGATCGCGACCGGCTGGGCCGCCTCGCTGCTGATGGGCGCGGGCCAGTTCTGCACCAACCCCGGCGTCGTGGTGCTGCCCGCGGGCGACCGCGCCGAGAGCTTCATCGACGCGGCGCAGGAGGCGCTCGATGCCGCCCCCGATCAGCCGATGCTGACGCCGGGCATCGCCGCCGCCTTCCGCTCCGCGCGGGATGCCATGGTCGCCAATGGCCGGGCCGAAACGCGCATCGCCCGCGAGAGCGACCCGCGCCACGCTTCGCCCGCGCTGTTCGTGACCCGCGCCGCGGACTGGCTGGCGGATACGACGCTGCACGAGGAGGCCTTCGGCCCCTTGGGCGTCGTGGTGCTGGCCGAGACCGTCGAGGAGATGCGCGACGTGGCCCGCGAACTCGAAGGCCAGCTCACCTGCACGCTGCAGATCGAGGACGCGGACGCCGAGGCCGCGGCACCGCTGCTGCGCACGCTCGAGCGCAAGGCGGGCCGGGTGCTGGCCAACGGGTTCCCGACCGGGGTCGAGGTGGCCGACGCGATGGTTCACGGCGGGCCGTATCCGGCCTCGACTAACTTCGGCGCAACCTCGGTCGGCACGCTGTCGATCCGCCGCTTCCTGCGGCCTGTCAGCTATCAGAACATCCCCGCCGCGCTGCTGCCCGCCGAGCTCAGGGGATGACCGCGCCTGTCGTCCTTTTCGTCGGGGAGCCGATGATCGAGCTGTCGGTGCCAAGGGACGGCGACACCGCCCGCCTCGGTGTGGCGGGCGACGTGCTCAACGCGGCGATCTACCTGCGCCGGGGCCTCACCGGTCCGGCGCAGGTCGAGCTGGTCACGGCGCTGGGGCGGGACCGGTTTTCCGACCGGGTTCGAAGATTTGTCACGGCGCATGGCGTCGGTATCGCGCGCATCCGCACCGATCCAGATCGCGGCCCCGGCCTTTATGCCATCGAGACCGACGCGGAGGGCGAGCGCAGCTTTGCCTATTGGCGCGACGCGGCGGCGGCGCGGCACATGTTCGGCCCCGACCACGCGCCGGACTTCTCGGCCTTGGATGGCGCGACCCATATTTGCCTGTCAGCGATCACGCTGGCGATCCTGTCGCCCGCAATCCGCGAGGCGTTGCTCGACCGGCTGGCCGAGCTGCGGCGCGCAGGCGTGTTGATCTGTTTCGACAGCAACTACCGCCCCCGCCTGTGGGAGAGCGCCGCCACCGCGCAGCGCAGCGTTGCCGCGGCCTGGGCCGTGACCGACGTGGGATTTCCGTCGGTCGATGACGAGATGGCGCTGTTCGGCGGCACCGAGGATCAGACCGTCGCACGGCTGCGCGGCTATGGCATGTCACTGTGCGTGCTCAAGCGGGGCGGGCAGGGGCCGCGCCTTCTGGTGCCCGAACACGAGGGGCCGGTGCCGGAATTCGCGCGCGCGACCCGGGTCGTCGACACGACCGGCGCGGGCGACAGCTTCAACGGCAGCTTTCTCGCGGCCTGGATCGAGGGCCGCGGCGTCGGCGCGGCCCTGCGGCAGGCGCATGAGATGGCGGCGCGCGTGGTCGCGACGCCGGGGGCCATCCTGCCCTTGACGGCCACGCGGCAAGAGGAGATCGCGTCCTAAGAGGGGCACGAAGTTCGAGTTTTAAATCAGTCTGCGCGCAAGCGCGGTTCGACCGCTCGGGGAGGAGCGATAAGATGAACAAGACCAAATGGTTGCGCGGCGGCTCCGCGCTAATTCTCGCAAGCGTGCTGTGGCCCGCGACCCAGTCCGCCGCAGCCACGCCAGAGGCCTGCGCCGATATCTCGCCTCTGGCCATCAAGGCTGCCGTCGACGATGGCAGCTTTGACGCCGAGTACGGGCCCGAACGGGTTTTCGACAACGACTTCGACCCGGACTCGCGCTGGTCCTCGGAAGGGGCGGGCAAGCAGGTCACCCTTGATCTGGGGGAGGCGCAGACGATGAGCGCGGTCGGGCTTGCCTTCTACAAGGGCGACGAGCGCCGCACGATGTTCGACATCGAGGCGTCGGAGGACGGCGAGGCCTGGACCACGCTGATCGAGGGCGGCCAGAGCGGCGGGACGACCACCGCGATCGAAACCTTCGAGGTGCCCGCCACGCAGGCGCGCTATCTGCGGCTCACCGGGCAGGGCAACGAATCCAGCGGCTGGAACAGCCTGATCGAGATGCAGGCCTTTGGCTGCGGTTCGGGCGAGATCGCGGAGCTGAGCGATGGCAGCGACACGGCACGGGTCGCCAACATGAGCAAGACCGGGCTCGACCTGCGCATCGACGTGCCGCCGAGCGAGAACTTCGACCTCTCCTACTGGAAGCTGACCCTGCCCGCCGATCTCGACGGTAACGGCAAGGTCGACGAGATCTCCGAGACCGATCTCGCGGGCTACTCCGACGAGCGGTTCTTCTACACCGATCCCGTCACCGGCGGCATGGTCTTCCGCACCGTTCCGGGCGGCGTCACCACCTCGGGCTCCAGCTACACCCGCTCGGAGCTGCGCGAGATGATGCGACGCGGCGACGAGAGCATCTCGACCCGCAACGACGACGGCACGCCCACGGCCAACAACTGGGTGTTTTCCTCGGCCCCCGAAGAGGCGCAGGTCATGGCCGGCGGCGTCGACGGGGTGATGCGCGCGACGCTGGCGGTCAATCAGGTCACGCGGATGGGCGAGGCGGGCAAGGTCGGCCGTGTCATCATCGGCCAGATCCACGCCAAGGACGACGAACCGATCCGGCTCTATTATCGCAAGCTGCCGGGCAACAAGTTCGGTTCGATCTACTACGCGCATGAGGCGGTGGGCGAGGACGACGTCTATGTCGAGATGATCGGCGATCGCGGCAACCACGCCGAGAACCCCGATGACGGTATCGCGCTCGACGAGACCTTTTCCTACGAGATCGCGGTGCGTGGCGAAGAGCGGGATGGCGAGATCCATCCGATGCTGCACGTCTCGATCACCCGCGACGACGGAAGCCGGATCGAGGCCGAGCCCTACGACATGAGCGAGAGCGGCTACTCGGTCGCCGACGACTTCATGTATTTCAAGGCCGGGGCCTATTCGCAAAACAACACCAGCGACCAGCCCGAGCGCGATTTCGATCAGGTGACCTTCTTCGATCTCGATATCGAACACGGCAGCTGACACCCGGATCGGGGCGGGCGGCGGGATCACGACCCCGCCGCCCGCAACCGCGGCCCCGCCCGGCCGCCACACGCCCCCCCCCAAGGGGGCCTTTGTCGTCGGGGGCACCCCCGCCGCCGCGAGATTCCCCCGAGCGCCGCCCTTTCGAGGCTCGCGCCTTTCGCCCTTGATGGAACATCATGTCCGACACCGCCGCACGCGCCGACACGACGCCCTCCAACCGCGATGTCTTCAACGTCGCATGGCCGCTGACCTTCAAGGCGATGATGGTCAACGCCATCGTGCTGATCGACGCCTATCTCGTCTCCGGTCTGGGCGAACCCGCGCTTGCGGCGATGGGGCTGGCGGCGGCTTTCGGTAGCCTGCTGGTCGGCACGCTCATGGCCTTTTCGACTGCCACGCAGATCCGGCTTGCCCAAGCGGCGGGATCGGGGCGGCGGGTGGCGCTCAAGACCGGCTTTTACGCAGGTCTCGTGACCAACCTCGCCGTCGGGGCCAGCGGGGTCGCGCTCGTGGCGCTGTTTGGCGGCGGGATGCTGGAGCGGATGGCGCATACGCCGTGGATCGCCGAACAGGCCAAGAGCTACCTCTACATCTTTCTCATGGTGGTGATGTTCGAGGCGGTGGCGCAAAACATCGGCAGCTTCTTCAACGGCAGCGGCCGCACGATCATTCCGCTCAAGAGTTTCCTCATCGCAATCCCGATCAACGTCACCACGAGCTACCTGCTGATCCACGGGGCCTTTGGACTGCCGGCTCTCGGCGTGGCCGGGGCCGCGATCGGCAGCGTGCTGGGCGCGGCGACGCGCAGCCTCTACATGGGCGTCAGCTTTTACCGCGAGACCGGCGGTTATCTCGACGAGCCGGGCTGGCTGCATGGCACGCTGCGCCGCTCTCTTGCGCGGCACCTGAGTTTTTCGATGCCGATCGCGGGCACCTTCGTCAGCAATGCGGTGGCCAATTACGCCGCGACGCTGCTGTTCGCCAAGATGAGCGTGAACCAGTTCGCCGCGATGACGCTGATCCTGCCATGGGTGCAGGCGGCGGGCACCTTCGGCATCGCCTGGGCGCAATCGACGGGGATCATCGTGGCCCAGCTTCTGGGCAACGACCGCGGCAGCGAGGAGCTCGACGCCTTTCTCGGCCGCGCCTGGCGCATGGCCTTCGTCGCCGCCGGGCTGGTGTCGCTGGCCTATCTGGTCATCTGCCTTGCCTCGACCCGGATTTATGCCGGGCTCGAAGCCGAGACGACGGCGGCGCTTTTGAGCTTCCTGCCGGTGCTCTTGGTGCTGCCCTTCCCCAAAGGGTCGAACGCGATCTGCGGGCAGACCCTGCGCGCGGGGGGCGATACGCTTTACGTGATGAACATCTTCGTCGCGGCGCAGTGGCTGGTGCGGATCCCGCTGACGGCCCTGTTCGTGCTGCACCTCGACCTGTCGGTGACATGGGTCTTCGCGCTGTTTCTGGTCGAGGAACTGGTCAAGTTCCCGCTGTTCCACATGCGGCTCTACAAAGGCGAATGGAAGCGCGGCCTCGCCGTCGAGTGACACGCAAACCGAGAAAGGAAACGCGACATGCCAATGATCCCGCGAGACCCCGCATGGGTGGAGGCGCGCCGATGAGCGCGCCGTCATTCGACCTGACTGGCAAGACAGCGCTCGTCACGGGGGCAAGCCGGGGTATCGGGCGCGGCATGGCGCAGGCCTTGGCGGCGGCGGGCGCCGATATCATCGGTGTCAGCGCCACCATACCCGATGACGGCGGCGCGGTGGGGACGGCGGTGCGCGACATGGGCCGCCGTTTCACCGCCCTTGCCTGCGATTTTTCAGACCGCGCGGCGGTGCGCGCGTTGGCCGCGCGGATCGAGCGGGACGCGCCGCCGATCGACATCCTGGTCAACAACGCGGGCATGATCCGGCGCGCGCCCGCCGCCGAGCATGGCGACGAGATCTGGGACGAGGTGATCGAGGTCAATCTTTCGGCGCAGTTCGTGCTGACCCGCGAGATCGGGCGTGGCATGGTCGAGAGGGGGGCGGGCAAGATCATCTTCACCGCCTCGCTGCTGAGCTTTCAAGGCGGGATCACCGTGCCGGGCTATGCCGCTTCCAAGGGCGGGATCGCGCAGCTCACCATGGCCTTTGCCAACGAATGGGCGGGCCGGGGCGTCAACGTCAACGCCATCGCGCCGGGCTATATCGACACCGACAACACCGAGGCACTGCGCGACGATCCCGAACGCTCGGCGGCGATCCTGTCGCGCATTCCGGCGGGCCGTTGGGGCCGGGCCGAGGATTTCGGCGGGCCGGTGGTGTTCCTCGCCTCCGAAGCCGCGTCCTACATGCACGGGCATGTCATAGTGGTCGACGGCGGCTGGATGGGCCGTTGAGGCAGGCATGCCCGGCCCGGTGCGGGTCGGGCACGCCGCTCCAAAGCCGGTTCAGTAGTTCCACATCGTCCCGTCTTCGAGCCGCACGACAGGGTGGCTGCCGGGCGCGTATTCGTAGCGCGCGGCCTCATCCTCGTCGAATTCGACGCCGAGGCCCGGCGCGTCGCTGACGAAGACCATGCCGTTTTCCATCCGGTGTTCGGAGGGAAACAGCGCGTCGCATTCTGGCGTGCCGAGCACGAGGTATTCCTGGATGCCGAAATTGGGCGCCCAGGCGTTGAGATGCGCATGGGCCGCCATGCAGATCGGCGAATGGCTCGGCGCGCCGTGAAATCCGGTGCGCACGTGGTGCAGCGCCGCGAGATCGACGATGCGGCGGGTCGGGGTGATGCCGCCCGCATAGGTCGCGGCGATGCGGATGAAGTCGATCAGCTCTTTCTCGATCAGCTTGTTGCAGTCATATATCGAGTTGAACACCTCACCGATGGCCACCGGCACGATGGAGTGCTGCCGCAACAGCCGCAGCGCGTCCTGATCCTCGGCGGGCGTCGGGTCCTCGAGCCAGAACAGCCGCGCGGGCTCGACCTCCTTGGCGAACTGGGCCGCCTCGCGCGGGGTAAGGCGGTGATGCACGTCGTGCAGGATCTTCAGATCCGGGCCAAAGCGTTCGCGGATGCGCATCAATGCCTCGGGCATGAAGCGCATGTATTTCTCGCTGTCCCAAGCCTCGACCTTGGGGCGGATGCCGGAGTAGTCGGTGATGAAGTGCCTTGCACCCTTTTCCTCGGGGACCGCATAGCTTGCCGTCGGCATGCCGGGGATGCCGCATTGCACGCGCACGGCTTTGTAGCCCGCCTCCACGTAATGCGCGATGGAGTCCATCAGGTCCTCGAGATCGGCGCCGGTGGCATGGGCATAGACCAGCGCGCCGTCGCGGCTTTTGCCGCCCAAGAGATCATAGACCGGCAGGTTCGCGAGTTTGCCCTTGATGTCCCACAGCGCCATGTCGATGGCGCCGTAGGCGGCCATGGCGATCGGGCCGCGCCGGAAATAGGCGCCGCGATAGAAGAACTGCCAGATGTCCTCGCTGCGGCGCGGGTCCATGCCGATCAGGTTCGGGATCAGGTAGTCCTGCAGGTATTTGGCGGGCAGGGTCTCGCGGTTGTTCAGCGTCGCGTCGCCAAGGCCGTAGACGCCCTGATCGGTCATGATCTTGAGCGTCACGTAGTTCTTGGCAGGGCCGCCGACGAACACCTTGGCATCGGTGATCTTCATTTGGGGTCTCCGTGTAAGGGCCGCTTGCAGCCCGTCGCTTGGGGGATGGTCAGGCGTTGCTGGTCAGGTCGGTCCAGGGATCGCCCTCGCGGATCAGGTCGATGATGCGCTGGTACTGGCTGCCTTCGCGGAAGGTCGGATAGGGGTCGACCTCCTCGCCGCGAATGTCGCGGACGAACTCGCGCGCGAGATAGTGCCAGCACTGCTCAGTCTCGCCTTTGACATCCGGCACGGTCGCAGCGATCTCGTCGGGGAGGGTCTTTTTCTGCCAGCCCTTGCCGTCGTGCAGATGCAGCGCCCCGTTGCCGTAATGGCCTTCGAGGTAGATCGCGCCCTTCTGGCCGTAGAACACGATGTGATCCTCGCGAAAGCGCGGCACCAGCCCTCCGTGCTTGAACAGCACCGAGACCGGCGCATCGGCAAAGCGGCTCTCAAGCCGGGCCATTACGGTATAGGACCACTCGACGTCGCTCTCGCCCCATTCGAGCGTGGGGTCGTCGAGATCGGTGGGAATGAAGTCGCGCCGCGTGGCGAAGTTGTGCACGCCCTCGACGATCGGCGCGCGGCCCAGATCGTCGCGCACCTCTCCGGCGATCTTCAGGATCCTGTCGCCGACCACCGAGGCCACGATCGACAGCGTGTGAGTGAAGTTGTTGTTCAGGCGCCCGCCGCCATCCGCCTTGCGGTGCGACCAGCCAAAGGGAATCTCGCGTTCGAGGTTGAAGTGCGAGATGCACTCGACTTCGGTGGGCGCGCCGATCGCACCCGCCGCCACCAGTGCCTTGGCGTGCAGCACGCTCGGCGCATAGCGAAAGCTCGCGGCATAGGCGGTCTTGATGCCGCGCTCGCACGCAAGGTCGTGCAGTTCGGACGCGGTGTCGCCTTGGGTCGTCATCGGCTTGTCGCAGAAGACATGCGCGCCGTAAGCGATGGCCTGCCTGATCGGCTCAAAATGTGCGCCGCCCGGCGTCGCGATGGAGACGATGTCGGGGCGGCACTGCTCAAGGGCGGCCTGCCAATCGGTGCCGGCAAAGGGGATGTCCAGCGTGCGAGCCACCTCGCTCACGACATGCGGCGTCCGGCCAACCATGCCCACCACCTCGGCCCCGGCGGCCCGGAACGCCGCCGCGTGGCCCTGACCGGCGAAACCGGTGCCTTGGATCAATACTCTCGTCATCTTATCCTGCTCTCGTCCTGATCCCGGCGCGCGAGGCCCGTGCGCCGGAGGAATGGGGAAGGGGGGCGATGCCGCGGCACCGCCCCGTCGGCTCAGCCGTATTGGCGTGCGTAGGCGGCGTTCATGACCTCGAGCACCTGGTTGAGACCCATCTTGTCGAGCGTCGCGACATAGCTGTCCCAGTCGGCCTCGATATCACCGTTGCCCAGCACCCAGGCCTGCTGACGCTCGAGCATGTAGCTCTGGATCGAGGGCCAGTACTTGTCATAGACCGCCTGCTCTTCTTCGTTGAAGGCAACGCCGAGGAACTGATCGACCAGCAGGTCCTCGCTGTCGTAAAGCTCGATCCCTTCGCGCGCGGCCTGCGCGGTCCACTGCCACTCGTAGCGGTAGTCCTGCCAGTAGCCCTTCTTGATCTGCGCACCGATCTCCCACAGTTGGCTGTTCACCGGCTGATCGCTGTTCAGCACCGCGTCGGTGAACACCGGCTCGCCGTCGATCATCTCGTATTGCTCGCCCTCGACGCCGAAGTTCGACAGCAGCCGGCCTTCCTCGGTGAACCAGAAGTCGAAATACTTGATCGTCTCGACGGGGTGGGCATTGGAGTGGCTGATCGCCCAGCCGTCGGGCTTGATCGGGATGCGGCTGTGCTCCTCGATGCGCTTGCCGCTGACCGAGGCGGGCGGCAGCATCGGCACGAAGTCAAAGCCCTCGACCCGGTCGGCCAGCGCCGCGTTGTAGCCCGAGGTCGAAGCGAACCAGTCGTGCGTCATGCCGCCCAAGTTCTCGCCCAAGAGGTAGTCGCGCGCCGATACGCCGCGGGTGAAGATCTCGGCGTCGATCAGCCCCTCTTCGTACCAGCGCGCGATATTGGCCAGACCGGTGCGATAGCTCTCGCGCGCATAGGGATGCACCACGCGGCCCTCGTCATCGACCATGAAGTCATGCGGCGTGTCCGAGCCCGAAGAGCGCCCGTCCCACAGCGTCACGAGGCGGATGAGTTCCTCCCAGTCGCGCGCGAAGAACGGCACTTCGTCTTTCTTTCCGTTGCCGTTGGGGTCCTGATCGCGGAAGGCCACCAGCACATCGTAAAGCTCATCCACCGTGTCGGGCCGCTCCAGCCCCAGCGCGTCGAGCCAGTCCTGACGCACGAACCAGGCGCGGCCATATTTGCCGTCGGGCAGGTAGGGGATGTAGTACATCTTGCCGTCGAAGGCCGAGATCGCCTGCCGCAGCTCGGGGCGCTCGTCGAAGAAGGCCTTGATATGGGGCGCGTGCTCCTCGATCAGCTCGTTGAGCGGCAGGAACGCGCCTTGCGGGCCGTATTCATTGACCGGCTGCTTGATCAGCTGGCTGCCGACGATGTCGGGCATGTCGCCCATCGCCAAGAGCAGGTTCATCGCCTCTTGGGTGTCGGCGGTGTTCTTGCCCGCCGTTGCCTCCTTGAGGTGAATGCCGGTCAGCTCGCGCGCCTTTTGCTCGACGGGGTAGCTTTCGTTGTAGCCTTGGGAGCGGTCCCAATGCATGTGGATCGTAAGCTCCAGCGGCTCATCGGTGATCCGCAGATCCTCGTTCGCGGTGACGGCGCCCGCCAGACAGGTCGTGCTCAGGATGGCCGAAGCCAACGACGCTTTACGCATGGTATCCTCCCTTTCGCGTATTTCGGTCCGTTCGTGTCGTTCGTCGTGTCGGCCCTCCCCGGCCGCGCACATGGGGTCTCGTTCCGCGCGAACAGGCTCGTGCGGAGGCGGCGCCGCGCCGGGTTGTGGCGCGGGCCGAGACATTCTTGGTTTCGGGGCAATGCCCCTAGTTGGCGGTCGGAAGCTCGATCAACCCATCCAGCCTCTCATCCGTGAACAGCACGCCGATCTGCCGATCCAGATCGCCGATATGCGCCCTGAGCGCCGCCTCGGCGCGCTCGGGGTCGCGCGCGTGGATCGCCCGCGCGATTTCGCGATGCTCTTCGATCACTTCCGCGCCGCGCAGGATCCGATGCCGGCGCCGGATCACCCGGGCCCGGTTGAGATCGAACTGCGCGCGCCGCGCCGTCCTCCAGGCATCGGCATGGCCAGAGAGGACGAAAAGCTGGCGGTGAAACCTCTCGTTGAGATCGAAGAAGGCGGCTGGATCGCCCTTTTCGAGCGCCTCGGCCTGGCGGACCAGAATGGCGTCCAAGTCTTCGACCCTGTGCCGCGGGTCCGGATTCTGCGCCGCGTCGCGCACCGCGCCGATTTCGAGCTGCAGGCGGATGAAGCAGGCAGTGGTATAACGGGTGACCGAGATCTTGGTGACATAGGTGCCGCTCTGCGGGACGATCTTGACGAGGTTGACCTCATCAAGGCGGATCAGTGCCTCGCGCACCGGCGTCTTGCTGGCACCAAGGGCTGCGGCGATTTCTTTTTCGGTAATCTTCTGACCGGGCCGCAACCTCACGGAAACGATCAACTCTCTCAGGATGTCAAACACTTGGAAGGTGATGTTCGCGTCGGTTTCGAGACGAACGCCCGCCAGCAGATCCGCGATGGAGGTCGGTCTCGTGACCCCGTGGGACGGCGACAGTCTCATCTCTTGCCCCCCTTTGGCGACAGCGGCAAACGCCTCCTGCGCGACATCTCGCAGCGTCGTAAAACTAATATCTTAGATTCGTCATGTTGTAAATCAAAAGTAACTATTTGTCATGTTGAGAGCGGCGACGACCGTTGTTCTCACTGTCCTCGCCTCGGCTGGTACGCCTTCACCCAAGGGCTCTAGCGTCGACATGAGGCTACTTTGAGCGGGATGCGGCTCTCCGATGGGGTGCCTCGCCCCCAAAACCGGAACGGCGGCATATGCGGTCCAAGGGACCATTCGAGGCGGCGAAGCGGTGGTCTTGCAACAGCCGGAACTGCCTCACCGCAACCCTTGTATATCCACGAGCGCTCGCGCTGGCCGTCGTAACGAAGATCGCAACGCGGTAAGGCGGCGCTTCCGCTCCGCGTCACAGGCCCCCCGCGCGGGCCCGCTGATCGTGAGGCTTGCGAGGCGCTGGCCTCTCTGCGATCATTCGCCCATGGGGCCCGCGAACGCCTCGTGAGGCTCAGGCCATGGTTTCGCATCCTCGTCACATCGGACGCATAGGTCCGAGCTGTCGCACGGTCTCCGCAAGACCGGGAAAGGATGCCACATGCCATCACCCACCGAAATCACCGTCTCGCAGCTTGCGCGGCTCGTCGGCACGCCGGAGGCGCCGGTGCTGATCGACCTGCGCATCGAGGCGGACTTTGCCGCCGATCCCCGGTTGATCCCGGGCGCGGCCCGGCACGACTTCACCACGGTCGAAGCCCTTGTTCCCAAGCTCGCGGGGCGACGCGTCGTGGTCTATTGCCAGAAGGGGCGCAAGATATCGCATGGGGCGGCCGCGCTTATGCGGGCGCAGGGCATCGCCTGCGAGGTGTTGGAGGGCGGGCAGATCGCGTGGCGCGACGCGGGCGCCCCGATGATCGAAGCCTCGGCCCTGCCGCCCCCGGACGCCGAAGGGCGCAGCCTCTGGGTCACCCGGCACCGGCCCAAGATAGACCGCATCGCCTGCCCGTGGCTGCTGCGGCGCTTTGTCGATCCGCGCGCGCGCTTCTTGTTCGTGCCGCCAGAGGACGTGGCGCTGGTCGCCGAGAAATTCGGCGCGACGCCCTTCGACGTCGAGGGGCTGGGCCTGACCCATGTGGGCGCGCTTTGCTCCTTCGACGCCGTCCTCGCCGCCTTCGGCCTGCGCGACGCGGCCCTGAACCGGGTGGCGACCATCGTGCGTGGGGCTGACACCAACCGGCACGACCTCGCCCCCGAGGCCGCCGGACTGCTCGCCCTGTCGCTGGGCCTGTCGCGCATGTTTCGCGACGACCTCGCGCAGCTCGATGCCGGGATGATCCTGTATGACGCCCTCTTTCGCTGGGCGCGGGATGCGACGGGGGAGGGGCACGACTGGCCCGCCGCCTTGGCAGGGTCGTCATGACCGCCGGGGTGTCGCCCGAGGCCGTGCCTCTCCCCGCCGCGCCCCCGACGCTTGCAGAGGCAGCCCGCGTCTGGGGGCGTATCGGCGTGCTGTCCTTTGGCGGCCCGGCGGCGCAGATCGCGCTCATGCACCGGATGGTGGTCGAGGAGCGCGGCTGGCTCACCGAGCGGCAGTATCTCGACGCGCTGTCGTTTTGCATGCTGCTGCCGGGGCCGGAGGCGATGCAGCTTGCCACCTATGCGGGCTGGCGGATGCACGGCGTGCGCGGCGGTCTTGTCGCGGGCGGGCTTTTCGTGGGGCCGGGGGCTCTGGTGATCGCCTGTCTCGCGGCGCTCTACGTGCGGTTCGGCGACCTCGCTATCACCGGGGCGCTGTTCCTCGGGGTCAAGGCCGCCGTGCTGGTGATCGTGATCGAGGCGCTGCTGCGCGTGGCCCGCCGCGCCCTGATCGGCACCGAGGCCCTCGTTCTGGCGGCGCTGGCCTTTCTCGCGTTGTTCATCTTTGCGGTGCCCTATCCGCTGATCGTCGCGGGGGCGGCGGTCTGGGGGGCGCTGCGCTTCAGGGGCCGGACCGCGCGACAGGAGAGCGCCCCTGTCGAGGGGGTGCGCCCCTCCCGTCCGATCATCGGCACGATCCGCACGACCGCCCTGTGGCTCGGGATATGGGCCGCGCCGCTGATCGCGGTCGGACTGCTCGCGCCGCCGGTGTTCGGCGACATGGCGCGGTTCTTTTCGGTGCTGGCCACGGTGACCTTCGGCGGGGCCTACGCAGTGCTGGCCTACATGACCCAGGAGGCGGTCGCCACGCAGGGCTGGCTCACAACGGGCGAGATGCTCGATGCGCTGGGGCTGGCCGAAACCACGCCCGGCCCGCTGATCCTCGTGACCGAGTTCGTGGGCTTTCTGGCCGGGCATCACGCGGCACCAGAGGGGCGCGCGGCGCTTCTGTGGGGCTTGGGCGGGGCGCTGGTCACGCTCTGGGCCACCTTCGCGCCGTGCTTCTTGTGGATCTTCGCGGGCGCGCCTTGGATCGACCGGATCGCGGCGAAACCGGTGCTGCGCGCCGCGCTCGCGGGAGTGACGGCGGCGGTGGTGGGGGTGATCGCGAACCTGTCGCTGTGGTTCGGGCTGCATGTGCTGTTCGGCGTGGTCGACACGTATCAGACCGGCCCGCTGCGGATCGCGGTGCCGGAGCTTGCCAGCCTCGATTGGCGCAGCGGCGTCATCAGCCTCGTCGCCACCGTCATGCTGCTGCGCTGGCACAGGGGCGTGCCACTGACCCTCGCGGTCTGCTCGGCCTGTGGCATGGGGATGCTGGCGCTGGGATAGCGCGGCGCACCGCGAACTTGTGTCGTGGCGGCCGAGGCCCGACCGCCACGGGTCCGTTCAGGCCGCGCCGGCCTGTTCGACATATGCCGCATCGAACGCGGCCATCCGGGCCGCCGAAGGGCGGGTCTCGCAGCGGTCGATCCACGACCGGATCGCCGGATGATCCAATGTGGCCTCGGGGAACCAGGTGAAAGGCGACACCAGCAGCAGGTCCGCCGCCGTGAAGGCCTCGCCCATCAGGAAGGGCGTCTGCTCCAAGGTCGCGGCCAGCCGCGCCGCCAATTCGGCGCGACCTCGGAAGGTGCGATCGAGGAACGGATGAGACAGCTCGGCCGCGCCGAAGACCAGCACCGGTTCGACCACGTTGCCGTACCAGGCAAGCCAGCTCAGATAGCGCCCGCGCAGCGGCTCGCCCGCCCCCGGCCCCATCCCGGCCTTGGGAAACAGGTCGGTGAGATAGAGGATGATGGCGTTGGATTCCCATATCTCGACGCCGTCATGTACCAAGAGCGGCACCTTGCCCTCGGGATGCGGGTTGTTGTCCGCACCGGGGCTGACCGAGCCGTCATTGCGCAGGAGCGGTACGATGCGGATGTCGATCTCTTGGGCGATTCCAAGCTCGTCGATCAGGCGGATGATGCGGGACGACCGGCTGTGCGGCGCGTGATAGAGGGTCAGCATGGGAGAGATCCTTTCAATGTGGCGTCGTTCCGAGTGCTGTTCTACGCTGGGCCTACTGCCAGTTTCCGTCAGGATCCCATGAGCCGCTCCGCCCGTCTTTTGCGCCTGCTGACAGTGCTGCGCTCGCGTCCGGGGCCTGTGACCGCAGCACAGCTCGCACGCGAGACCGAGGTATCGGAGCGGACGCTTTATCGCGACATCGCCAGCCTGCGGACGGGCGGCGCGTTGATCGACGGTGCGCCGGGGTTTGGCTACACGCTGACCGAGGACCCGGCCCTGCCACCACAAAGCTTCGATCGGATCGAGATGGAGGCGCTAGTGCTCGGCCTGAGCGACGTGCGCCAGCGCGGCGATCCGCAGATGGCGCGAGCCGCCGAAACCGCTCTGGCCAAGATCGCCGCGACCCTGCCGGAGCGGCTGCAGCGACAGATCCTGCATGCGACCCACATGGTGCATCGCTTTGGCGCGCCAGCGCAGCAGGCACCGGATCTCTCGGTGATCCGGGCGGCCTGCTGGGATGAGTGCGCGCTCGACATCGCCTACCGCGACGCCCACGGGATCCCGAGCACCCGTCGCATCCACCCACTGGCGGTCGTCTATCTCGACACCGGCGTCGGTGTTCTGGCGTTTTGCTGTCTGAGACAGGCGTTTCGCAAGTTTCGCGTGGCGCGGATCGAGGCGGTGACGCCGACGAACGAGAGCTTTCGTCCCAACCGCGCGCGGCTGTTGCGCGCCTATCTGGCCGAGCTGTCGGAGAACTGAGCGCGACCCCACGCCGATGCCCGCCACGGGAGCGAGCACCATGACGCCCGCACCGGGCGGGCCGCCCGGCGTCTCACTTTTCGCAACAGGCGGCGGTCCGGATGTCGCCCGGCGCAGATCCGGCGATTTCCAGAACCAGTTTACGGCGCACGGTTTCGGCGAATGTCGCGCGGCTTTCAGCCGTCACCATGAAGGCGCCGGGCCCGCCGATGATGCGCGCGGTGTATTCCGCCTCGAGGTTGGCCCCCGCACGGCGGCCGTCGCCCGGCCGAAGGATCGGCAGCGCGTTGATGGTGATGCCCGCCGCGATCACGGCGTCGCGGGCGCTGGCGATCGACGGCCCCGAGGAGTTGCCGATGCTGTCGCCGGAAAAGTCGATCACCGCGCGCGGTGCGTCGATGTCGTTGTCTTCGATGAGGCGCTTGCCCTCGAGCAGCGCGCCGCCGATGGCGTTGCGTCCGACCGCGCGCCGGGGCGGCCCGAGCAGGGCGTCGGCAAAGCCCGCAGCTGCGTCCGGCCCGTCGATGATCGTCCAATCCACCACCACGGCGGTGTTGGTGGCCCATTCGACATAGGTGACGGCGATGGTGCCATAGATCGACTCTTCGATCGCCGCTATCACCTTGGGATCGGTGATGGCGAGGGCGTAGCCCTGCCGCTGAAAAGCCAGCTCTTCGCTGTCGATCGAGCCGGAGGCATCGGCGAGCAGCACCAGCTCCAGCCCGGTCTCCCGCCGCTCCTGAGCGACGGCCTCTCCGGCGAAAACGAGTGCGATCAGGAGACCAAGGCCCTTCATGGGTTCGAAGCTAACCCGATTTGGTGCCGGTGGAGTCGAAAAATGTCGTGACGTCCGCAGATCCATGGCAGCCGGTTCCCGCATTCAAGACGCGACCACCGTAACCGACCACGCCGGGCGGCGTTTTGCCTAAGGCTCCCTGCGCATGACGCGGGTTCCCGCTGCAAGATAAATGTGAACGCCTCGCGGATCTGCACGTTGCGCCTGAACCACATCTCTTGGAGGGCACAGGATGTCAGGTATGAGACCGCAGGAGCGGTTCTGGATATTTCCCAAGGTGAACCGACCCGTGTTCATCGTTTCGGCGGCGTTGATCGTCGGCTTCATATTGTTCGGCGCGATCTTCGACGAGTTGGCCAACACCGTCTTCACCTCGGTGCAGAGCTGGCTTGCGGGCTATTTCGGCTGGGCGATGATCATCCTCGTCAACCTGCTGCTGGTCTTCACCATCTTCATGGCCGTAGGGCCGTTCGGGGATGTCCGGCTGGGACGGATGGACGAGAGCCCGGAATACTCGCTGTTCTCGTGGACCGCGATGCTGTTCAGCGCCGGCATCGGTATCGGCCTGATCTATTGGGGCGTGGCCGAACCGATGTATCACTACTTTGCGCCGCCGGGTGCCGATCCCGAGACGGTGCGCGCGGCCCAAGAGGCCATGGCGATCAGCTTCATGCATTGGGGCTTCCACGCTTGGGCGATCTACGCCGTGGTGGCGCTGGCGCTGGCCTATTACCATTTCCGCAAAGGCCTGCCGCTGGCGATCCGCTCGGCGCTCTACCCGCTGATCGGCGATCGGATCTATGGCCGCTGGGGCGATCTGGTCGACATCATCGCGGTGTTCGGCACGATGTTCGGTATCGTCACCTCGCTGGGCCTTGGCGCGACGCAGGTGAACGCGGGCCTGACCGAGCTGTTCGGCGTGCCCAACAATGTCGCGGTCCAGATCGCTATCATCGCCGCGATCACCGGCATGGCGACACTGTCGGTCGTCGCCGGTCTCGATGGTGGCATCAAGCGGCTGTCCAACATCAACATCGTCCTGACGCTGCTGTTTCTCGCCTTCATGGTGATCGTCGGGCCGACGCTGTTCATCCTCGACAGCTTCGTCGACAACTACGGCTACTATCTGACCCGTCTGGTTCAACTCGGCACCTGGAACGAGGGTTGGCAGGGCGGCAATGAGGCAGGCAACTGGCAGGAAAGCTGGACCATCTTCTACTGGGCCTGGTGGGTCAGCTGGGCGCCCTTCGTCGGCGTCTTCGTGGCACGCATCAGCCGCGGTCGCACGGTGCGCGAGTTCATGCTCGGCGTGATGCTGATCCCCTGCTCAATCATGTTCTTCTGGTTCACCGCCTTCGGCGGGACCGCGATCTCGATCTCGTTGACCGGGGACACCGCGTTGGTCGACGCCACGCGTGAGAACTATGCCAACACCATGTTCGTGCTGCTCGACTATTTCCCGTTCTCGGGCTTCACCTCGCTCTTTGCGACAGTGCTGATCGTGATGTGGTTCGTGACCTCGTCGGACTCGGGCAGCTTCGTGATCGACATGCTGACGGCGGGCGGCGATCCGAACCCGCCGAAGGTCCAGCGCATCTTCTGGGCGGTGTCCGAAGGTGCCGTGGCCTCGGTGCTGCTGCTGGCAGGGGGCTTGGGCGCGTTGCAGGCGGCGGCGGTGATCGCGGGCTTTCCCTTCGCGGTGGTGCTGGTGCTCATCGCATGGGGTCTGATCCGGGCGCTGCGCTGGGATAACCTGATGGTGCACCGTCACCGCCAGCGGTTCCGGAGCGATGCCGAGGCCGAGCACAACATGGGCAGCGAGACGCATGACGCCTATGCCGCGATCGACGCGTCGCAGCCGGTGACGGGGGAGCGCGCCCCGGCCGAGTGAAACGCCGCGGCGCCCGTCGCAGGACGGGCGCCGCAATCTTGACGGCCGGGGCAGGGGACCGCCCCTCGCCGCTGCGCCTCAGTCGCCCAAGGCGATGCCTTCGCGCCGCGGATCGGCACCCCCCCGAAGCGTCTCCCCGATCTCGATCGCGTGCAGCCCCGAAGTCAGGTCGCGGATGTCGGTCTCATAGCCGATTTCCTTGAGCGGCCCATCGAGCGCCTCGGCCTCGGTACCGGCCTCGAGATCGAAGGTCCCGAAGCGGTTCACAAGATGCGGCGCGGCGAGGGCCTGCTGCACATCCATACCCCAATCGGCCCAGTTGACGATGGCCTGCGCGACATAGCCGATGATCCGGCTGCCGCCGGGCGAGCCGATCACCAGCACCGGCGCGTCGCCCTGCATCACGATGGTGGGCGCCATGGAAGAGCGCGGCCGCTTGCCCGGCTCGACCCGGTTGGCGATGGGATAGCCTGCGTCATGCGTGGCAAAGCTGAAATCGGTGAGTTCGTTGTTCAAGAGGAACCCCCGCACGAACAGCCGCGAGCCAAAGCCGTTCTCGATCGTCGTGGTCATCGACAGCGCGTTGCCATCCGCGTCGACGATGGAGATATGGCTGGTCGACGGCAGCTCGATCGACATGTCGTCGCCCCAGAGCATCGCGTGCTGCCATTCGGGCTCGCCCGGTGTTACCTCCGGCAGGGCGTCGTCACCCGACAGCAGCGCCGCGCGGCCCGCGAGATAGGTCGGATCGACGAGACCTTTGGTCGGCATCGGCACATAGTCGCTGTCGGCCATGTAGCGACCGCGATCCGCGAAGGCGAGACGCGAAGCATCGCCGATCAGCCGCCAGCCTTCGGCGCTGTCGGGTCCCATTGCGCCGAGATCATAGGTGTTGAGCATGCCAAGGATCTGCCCCACGGTCAGCGCGCCCGAGGAGGGCGGCCCCATGCCACAGACCTCGTAATCGCGGTACGGGGCGCAGACCGCCTCGCGCTCGATGACCTCGTAATTCGCGAGGTCGCGCTCGGACAGCACGCCCGGATTGCCCTCGGCCCCCTGCACGGTCGCCACGATATCGGCGGCGACGGGGCCGCCATAGAACGCATCGGCGCCGTCATTGGCGATGGCGCGCAGCGTCTCGGCGTAATCGGGGTTCTTGAGCGTGTCGCCTTGCGCGATGGCCGTGCCGCCGGGGAAGAAATATGCCGCCGTGGCCGGAAAGCGCCGCAGCCGATCCGCGTCGTCGCCGACCAGAGAGGCAAGGCGCGGCGAAACCTCGAAGCCGTCCTCAGCATGGCGGATGGCCGGGTCGAACAGATCCGCCCAATCGGATTTGCCCCATCTTTCATGCGCCGCCTCGAGCAGGCGCGGCGTGCCGGGCGTGCCGACCGACAGGCCGCCCACCACGGCGTCGAAGAAGTCGAGCGGCTGGCCGCTCTCGTCCTGAAACAGCGTCGGCGTCGCGGCCAGCGGGGCCGTCTCCCGCCCATCGAGCGTGGTCAGCTCCCCCGAGGCCGCGTCGTACCAGACCAGAAACGCGCCACCGCCCAAGCCGGAGCTTTGCGGCTCCACCAGACCCAGAACCGCCTGCACCGCGACCATCGCGTCGGCGGCCGATCCGCCCGCGCGCAGCACTTCGGCCCCGGCCTCGACCGCGAGCGGATTGGCGGCGGCGACCATGAAGGTCTCGGCCTCGACCGGCTGACCCGCCGACTTGGCCTCGATCGCGGCGCGGGCCGCTTGGGACAGACCGGCGATCGTGCCCTGCGAGGGGCCTTCGGTCGTGATGGCATCGGCGGCCTGCTGCGCCGGCAAAGGTCCGGCGGCCAGCAGGAACGGGATGGCGGCCAAAAAACCTGAGTGCTTCATCTTACCCTCCACTTTCGGTTGTGCCCATGAAACCCACCATGAGGCCTTGCGGCAAGCCGCATCGCCAAATCGACGGGTCGAAAGGGTCGGTAACGCGAAGGGCCGTGAGCCGTGGGCACCGCACCGCTCTCGACCTTGCGCGCGCCATTCGCCCTTTCCCTCGGCGCATCCCTGCGCGCTCGGGCTACGCGCTCAAGGTCGTTTTGATGACGCTTGTCTCCGCCAGCGTGCGATGCACCGGACATTTGTCGGCAATACGCAAGAGCGCGTCCCGCTGATCATCGGTCAACTCCCCTTGCAGATCGAGCGTGCGTGCAAACACATCGGTCTTCTGCCGGGTCTCGTCGCAGGCCTCGCAATCCTTCAGATGGTCACGGTCATGCGTGACGTCGACAGCGACATGCGTGAGCGGAATGGCCTTGCGGCGGGCGTAGAGCCGGAGGGTCATGGCGGTGCAGGCGCCAAGCCCGGCGGCGAGAAGTTCATAGGGGGTCGGTCCCGTATCCGTACCGCCGACCGTGACCGGCTCGTCGGCCTGCAACCGGTGTCGGTCACCGACCGAAATGTCCTGTCGAAACCCGCCCGCGCCAGCTTCGCTGACGCGCACGATGCCTTCGGGCGCCGAAGCGGAGGCCTGCCGTGGCATCGCGTCCAGATAGCGCGCGGACCATGCCGCGATGACGTCCGCGGCATAGGCGGCATCCGTCTCATCGGTGATCAGATGGTCGGCGCTGTCGAGCGTCACGAAGCTCTTGGGATGCCGGGCCGCCTGAAATATCTCGCCGGCGTTCTCGATCCCCACGGTCGCATCGCGGGGCGCGTGCATCACCAGCAGGGCCGCGTCGAGATCGGCCAGTGTCGTGGTGAGGGAAGCCCCGGCGATATCGTCCAGAAACGCCTTGCGGATCGTGAAGTCGCGGCCAGCCAGCGTGACCTTGGCGGCGCCGTTTTCCCGGATTTCCTCCAGCGCGGGACCGAAGTTGTTGGATACATGCGCGGGATCGAAGGGGGCGGCGATGGTGGCCACGGCCCGCAGACCTGCGATCTGGGGCGCGGCCTTGATGACGGCGGCGCCGCCCAATGAATGGCCGATCAGGATCTGCGGGGGCATGTCGCGCTGTGCCAGATAATCGGCCGCGCACACCAGATCGGCAACGTTCGAAGAGAAATGAGTATTTGCGAACTCGCCTTCGGAATGTCCCAGACCGGTAAAGTCGAACCGCAGGACCGCGATGCCCCGCGCCGCAAGCCGCCCTGCGATGCGGCGGGCGGCGGGAATGTCCTTGGAGCAGGTGAAGCAATGCGCAAATATGGCGCTGCCTCGCGTCGTGCCCTCGGGCAGGTCCAGACGCGCGGCCAGAGCGTGTTCGGCATGTCCTTGGAATGTAATGCGTTCGGTCGGCATGGTGGCCTCCTGTTTTCGGTGCCGGACGGCGGCGACGTCCGCGGTAACCGCAAGACATAGCCCGATGCCGCGCTCCGCAATGAGGATGGCGGCCTGCCCGAGACAAACCCGGCGAATGCGGACCTGTCTTGCGCCGCGCGCCAGATGGGTGGATCGCCGCCGGGCTCCGAAGCGGCTAAGCTCCGGTGGTCCGGGTTTTCGAAACCGAAACGGATACCGGATCAGCTTGCGCTGCCGGGCGCGACGGCCACTGGTTCTCAGCTGCGCGGCCATGGCGAAGTAGCCCACGACCTTAGGCATTCAGGGTTTTGGAAATGATTGTGCCTGAGCTCGCGGTAGATCGTTGAGCGGCAACAGGACAATCTCGCCGCAATAGTTGCGACGGACATCTTTGCCTGTAGAGGGTCTTCAACAGACGCCGTTCTCGTAGATCCAGCTCGCGGTGGGCCATCTTCCAAACTCCTGTGTTTACGACAGGATAGAGCAGTTGTCGCAACCCAGCTTAGAAAGTGCCAGTCCGTCCGGGAAAAGGGACACCTCGGCCATCACCCGTCCTGCGCAACAGAGCTTGGCAGGACTGTGAAGAATCAGACCGACGAACCGTCGGAATGCGTCCTCGTGCGTTCGGATCAACAGCCGGTCGTGGTCAACTTCGACATCGAGCCGGTCGAAGCCGTGAAGGAAGTCCGCTGGATCAATCCGAACCATCCGGCTTGAATTGACTGCAACGGCACGAAAATCGCTTTTCGGCTGAGCAACGCGCCTTCGATATCATCTCCGTGGACAAGACCGACGACCGAGTATCAATCGGGCGTCCGAGAAGGGCAGAGGGCGCAAATCAATAGCGCACGAGGGGCCGTCCGGCCCCGAATGCTTGACGGGCGATCGAGACAAGTCTCTCCAGCCGGCGCAACGGGGCTGACTTGCAGCCGTACGAGAAGTTGCCGATTGCGCCGTCACGCCTGCCCAGGGCGCAGGCGGGCGATCACGCTTCTCCGCAAGGCGAGCGGCGCGAAGACGACCAGCAGCACCGCGAGATCCAGAGCCAGGATGATCGTGGCAATGGGACGCTCTAGGATGAACCAGGCGCCATTGTCGGAAAACAGCAGCGTCCGGCGGAAGCTGCCTTCGGCGATCGGGCCCAGAATCAGCCCGATCACGATCGGCGCCAGCGGATAGCCATAGCGGCGCAATCCGAAGCCCAGCACGCCGAAGACCAGCATGACCCACAGATCGTCGACCCGCGACTGGACCGAGTAGACGCCGACGATGGACAGCAGCAGCACCATCGGCACGAGGTACTGCTTGCGCAGCTTGAGCACCCGCACAAAGAGCGGCGTCATCAGCATGCCGACGACGAACAGCACCACGTTCGACACCAGAAAGGCGAGGAAGATGCCGCCGACCGCGTCGCCCGACAGCGCGAACATCTGCGGTCCCGGCACGAGACCCAGCAGCAGCAGCGCCCCGAGCAGCACGGCGGTGGCCGCGTCGCCCGGTATGGCCAGCGCCAGCGTCGGGATCATTGCGCCGCCGCAGGCCGCATTGTTGGCGCTTTCGGTCGCCACGATGCCGCCCTCAGCGCCCTCGCCATACGCCGCATCCCCCTTCAGGGGCCGGCTGCGAGCGATGGCATAGGCGGTGAAGGAGGCGATGATGCCGCTGGCTCCGGGCAGGGCGCCGAAGAACACGCCGATCGCCGAGGAGCGCAGCAGATTCTTCCAGTGCCGCAGCGCCATCCAGAGCGATCTCATGGAGACGCGCACCGCCTGCACCTGGGGCTTCTTGCGAAAGCCGCCTTCGAGGATCTGGAAGGCCGCCTCCGAGAGCGCGAAGAGACCGACGATGATGGCGACGATATGGACGCCGCCCGAGAGCGCGTTGGTGCCGAAGGTGAAGCGGGCCGCGTTCGACAGCGGGTCGCTGCCGACCATGGCGATCAGAACGCCGAGCGCGCCGGTCATCAGCCCCTTGATCGTGCTTTCGTTGGAGACGACCGAGATCGACAGAAGGCCGGTGATCGCCAGCGCAAAATACTCGGGCGGGCCGAAGTTGGTGGCGATCGCGGCCAGCGCCGGGGCGCCGAGGATCATCACGATGCCGCCGAGCACGCCCGCGATCGACGAAGAGGCGATGGCAAGCCCGATGGCATCGGCCGCCCGGCCGTTGCGGGCCATCGGATACCCGTCGAGCAGCGTCGCGGCGGCGAGCGGCGTGCCGGGAATGCGCAGCACGATGGCCGAGATCGCCCCGCCGCAGGATCCGGCGACGAAGATCGCCATCAGCAGCCCCATCCCCGCCACAGGCTCCATGTGAAAGGTCATCGGCAGCATCAGGATGATCCCGATGAGCGGGCCGAGACCGGGCAGCACGCCCACCACCATGCCGATTACGGTACCTAGTACGACGCCACCGATGACCTGCCAGGACTGGAAGCTGTCGAGCCCCGCGAGAAGAATGTCGAACATGGCGCGTCCTTACGACAAGAGGCCGAGCCGGGCCTGTGGCAGCACCACACGCAGTAGCTCTTCGAAGACATAGCCCACCGCCAGCGTCATCAGCACGGCGATCAGTGCCGCGATCCACAAGGGGCGCGCCTTGAGCAGCCAGAACAGCGCGAACAGGAAAACCACCGTCGCCGCGTGAAAGCCGGCCGTCGGCAGGGCGACGAGATAGGCCAGCAGGACGCCAAGGCCGGCGAGGGCGCGCGCGATGTTGCCGCGTCTAGCCTCGAGCCGGAACTCGTCGCTAAGCAGGACGCGGCGGCGCAGAAGCTGGATCAGCTGCAAGCCGCAGAGCCCGAGGATGAGATTGGCCACGAGCCGGGGAAACAGCGCCGCGTTGTTGACCGCATCGCCCTCGGCATAGCCCGCCGCCGTAAGCGGGCCCAGGATCTGCTGGTGGACAAAAAGGCCCAGCATGGTGAACCCCGCAAGCATCGCCCATTCGCCCAAGGCCACGCGGTGCACCGGTTCGGGGCCGAGACGGGCCTCGATCTTCGCGCTGTCGGTCATGCTGTCCTCCTTGCGCTCTGGGCCACCCCGGCGTCCTTGCGATACGGGCCGCCTCGGCGTCCTGCCAAGGCGGCCCGCCCGTCGATGTCGGGCCTAGTTTTTCAGCTGTTCGGCTTCCCAGGCGATCGCGTCCTTGGCGGCGGCGATCTGGTCGCCGATCGGGCCGACGATCTCCTCGTAGCGCTCGGGCGGATACATGGTCGGCAGGAAGCCTGCCGCCTTGAGCTTGTCCTGCACCTCGGGGCGGTTGAGCGCCGCCTCCATCGCGGTATTGAGCTGGGTCACGATCTCCTCAGGCGTGTCCTTGTGTACGAGGAACCAGTTCCAGCCCGAGGGGGCGAGGCCGGTCAGGCCGATATCGAGGCCCAGATCGTCGAGCGTGGGCGTGGTCTCGTCATAGGCCGCGGCCACCTCATCCTCGTTGGTGAAGGCAACAAGCGTCTTGAAGGCGTCCTTGTTGCTTTCGAAGGTGATCGGATCGTTGAAGCTAAAGTCGAGCAGCCCGCCGCGCAGATCTTTGAAGGCATCGCCGTCCTGCGGATAGGGGATGTTGCGGGCATAGACGCCCTCGGTCTGCAGCAGCTTGGCGATCACCATGTGGGGGATGTTGCCGATCGAGCCCGAGGAATAGCGCGCTTTGCCCGGGTTGTCCTTCAGATACTGGATGAAGGCCTCGTAGTCGGGAAAGCGCTCGTCGTCCTTGCGCACCACGATGGCGAAGGGCACGCGGGTGGCCGACCACAGCGGGGTGAAGTCCTGATGGGTGAACTCGGTGTTGCCCGCGAGCGGCTGCAGCACCAGCGGCGCCACCCAGCCATCGATCAGCGTATGGCCGTCGGCGGGCTTTTCCAGCGCGGTGTTGAAGGATTTCACGCCTGCGGCGCCAGGGGTGGAGACGACCGAGATGTTGGTGCCCAGCTCCTCGCCCATGGCGTTGGTGATGATCTGCGCCATCGCGAAGGCCGAGCCCGGCCCCCATGGGAACATCATTTCGACATTGCGCGAGGGGAAATCCTCGGCGGCACTGACCGCGCCCGCGAGCGGCGCGATCAGCGCCGCCACGGCGGCGGATTTGATGAGGGTCTTGAGCATATATCCTCCCTTGGATCGAGCTTTGAGACGTTTTCTTCGGTCGTGCGGTCGGACGTCCTCCTGTCCGGATGTACCGCCAAAGGTCGTGTCAGGATGCGCTGCGCATCGATGTGTCGTTGGCAAAAGCCGCGTCGCTGCCCGGACGGGCGACCTGCGCCGCCCCGGCGACATAGATGGTGGTGCCGGTGGTGAAGGTGTTGTCGGGCGCCAGCAGAAAGAGCGCGGGCTTGACCACGTCGCGTGGCTGACCCGCGCGCCCGGCGGGGTTGGCGCTGCGCGTGAAGGCCTGCCATTCGGCCCGGTCCTCGCGGCGAAAGGCATTGCGGTCGGTCTGGATCAGGCCGGGCGCGATGTTGTTGATCATCACGTTGTCCTTGGCGCATTGCACCGCGAGGTTCTCCACGAGGTTGCGCAGCGCCGCCTTGGTCATGGCGTAGATCGGCATCTCCGGGCTGGGTGCCACCTCCTGCACCGAGCCGATAGTCAGGATGCGGCCGTACTGCTCGGCCTCCATCCGTGGCAGCACCGCCTGCAGCAGCGCGATGTTGGCGGTGACGTTGACCTGCAACTGCGTGGCGATGTCCGACGAGGTCTGGCGCCAGAACACCTTGTTGATCTGGGCGCTGGCCGACAGGACCAGCGTGTCGATCGCGCCGAGCCGGCGTTCGCATTCGGCGACCAGCCGCTCGGCCGCACCGGGGGCGGCGATGTCGCTCTCGATGGCTATCGCATGGCCCCCGTCCTGGCCGATCTCGGCCACCAGCCGCTCGGCCGCGCCCTCCTGCCCCGCAGCCGCGTCGGCCCGTGCGCAATAAGAGATCGCCACGCGGGCCCCGGCCGCGGCCAGCCCCCGCGCGATGGCAGCGGCGATGCCGCGGCTGGCTCCGGTCACGAGGGCGGTTCGGCCTGCAAAACCCGTATCGGCGGTCATGGGGGTATCCTTGTCTGTCATGCGTCCGGCCCCGCCCCGGCAAGGCTGGTAAAGGAAGCGCTTCCGCGCCTCGGCACGGCCGAGGCCGGGACGAGCACGCGGGTCTCGGGCAGGAAGCCGAAGCCGGGCAGGGCCGCGGTGGAGACACGCCCGTCCGCAAGGGCGGCGGGTTCGGGTCGGATGCGGGCGGTCATCTCCGTTTCACCGATCTGGCGTTCGAGGATGAGAAAGGCCGGCAGACCGGCCGCCAGCTCGACCGAGATCGCGTCGAGCACCGGGCCGACCGGGTTGTGCAGGCTGGCCGAGAGGCCGCAAGAGGCGGCAAGGCGCAGCATGGCGATGCCCTCCTGCAGGCCGGTCAGCCGCAGGTCGGGCAGCACCACATCATGCCCGCCCGCCGCGATCAGCGCCGCCATCCCGGCGCAATCGGTGACGTTCTCGCCCCCGGCAAGCCGGGCGCCGCCGGCATGGCAGGCGGCGCGCAGGCGGCGTGCTTCGTTCGGCGCGTACAGATGCAGGGGCGCGGGATCCTCGATCCAGGCGACGCCCATGCCGCACAGTTCGGAAATGACGGTGGCCGCGCCCTGCAGATCAAAGCGGTCGTGGCAATCGACGAAGACATCCGCCGTATCCCCAAGTTCGGCGCGCACTGCCGCGACGCGGGCGAGGCCGCGCGTCAGCACCGCGCGCCGTTCGGGCCAGTCGAGCCGATCCCAGCGATAGCCGTCGAAGGGCGCGATCTTGACCGCGCAGGCGCCGCTGGCGTCGATCATCGCGCGGGCGCGGGCGGCGAACCCCTCGGGGCTGCGGTCGGCGATGCCGCGGTTAATGTTGGCATAGAAGGGAACGGACTCGCGCTGCGCCCCGCCCAGCATCTCTGCCAGCGGCAGGTCCGCCCGGCGCGCCGCCATATCGAGCCCGGCCTGCTCCAGCGCGCTCATCAGCGCGCGGCGCCCTGGCGCGACCTCGGATTGGCGTAGCGCCGCAAGGAGAGGCTGAACGCCCGGTACCGTGTCGGCCCGCAGTAGCTCCGACAGTTGCGAGACAAGCGCCGCGATCTCGATCTCATTGCCGAAGGAGGTGGCCTCGCCCCAGCCTTCGTGACCGGCCCGGTCGCGCAGGCGCAGAAACAACCAGGTGGTCTTGGAGGAGATATCCGCGCGCCACAGGGCAATATCCGCAAGGGCCGTTTCTCTTGTCATGCCATCCTCCTTCCCACAATGTGAAACGAAATTTACTATGTGTCAACATATGGAATGTTGTGTGGAATGGTGTCTTTATGTGATACCCATGAGGGGTGAGACGGAGGCGAGTTCCATGCAGATCGAAGATTCCTCGGAGACGTTCGATGACGTGCCGGGCGCACAGTCACTGACCCGCGGGATCGATCTGTTGCTCTTGCTCGGGCGATCCTCGCCGCTGACCTTCCGGCAGATCCAAGACCAGCTGGACCTTTCCAAGGGATCGCTGCACCGGCTGCTTTCGGCGCTGCGCTCTCGCCGGCTGGTGCGCTACGACCGCGACACCCGGCGCTACGCCATCGGCGCCACGGTCATGTCATTGGCGCGCGGCGCGCTGGACCGCGACGCCACCGTGCGGGCCTGTCAGGCCGAGATGTCACGAGTGTCGCAGCTTCTGAAGGTGCCCTGCTGCCTTTATGTCAGCGATGACGACGCGGTCTTCGTGCTCGATACCGCGGACCCGGTTGGCCGCACCGTGCGGGTCTGGCCGCGCCTGACTCTCGAGGCGAGCACGCCGGGGCAGGCGATGCTGGCCGGGCGGCCGGCAGGGCATAAGAACGAATGGTCACCCGATCTGCAGCGCGTCATCAGCAAGGCGCGCGCCTTGGGATATGTCGCCGATGCGGGCGAGCCGCTGGCGGTGGCGGCGGCGGTGCTCGACGGCGAGGGCACTGTGGTCGGCGCGCTGTGCTGCCAGTTCGATGCCGCGGGCACCCGGCCCGACAAGCTGCACGAAGCTGGTCAGATGATCCGCGAGGCCGCGCGCCGTGCCTCGCATCATGTCGGCGTCACGCAGCGTCTGAACGACCAAGTGATCGCGCCGCGCCCCAAGGCCCGTTTCAAGGGCCAGGTGCACGATACGGGCCGCGACTACGTCGGCGAAAGCCCGAGCTGGTGTGCGCGCCGGGGGCGATTGTGGTGGCTCGACGTTCTGGCGCCCGCCCTGCGCTGGCTCGACGTCGAGACCGGGCGCAGCGGGCGCAGCCTGCTTGACGGGCTGACCGGCGGGCTCGCGCTGACCACGGACGACGCGCTGCTGCTGACGGGAGAAAACGGCCTCTCGCTCTACGATCCCGCCACGGGCCGCCAGACGCCGCTCGTTGATCCCGAGGCGCACCGGCCGGAGAACCGGTTCAACACGGTGGGCGTCGATCCCAAACTGCGCATGTGGACCGGCACCATGCCGCTCGACAACCTCGAAAAGAGCGGCACACTCTACCGCATCAATCCCGATCTCTCGACCGAGATCATCCTGCCCGAGATCTACCTTCCCAAGAACACCGTCTTCAGCCGCGATGGGCGTCACGCCTATCTGACCGAGCAGGATCCGACCCGGGGGCGCGCGGTGCTGGTGGCCTACGCGTTGGATGACGACGGTCTGCCACTGGCGCGCCGCGAGCTGCTGCACGGCTCGGACGCGCGCGGCCAGCCTGCCGGGCTGACCATCGATGCCGAGGATTGCATCTGGGTTGCCATGCGCGGCGGCTGGTCGGTGATCCGGCTCGACACCGAAGGCAACGAGCTGGCGCATCACCCTTTGCCGGTGCCGATGCCTACCGCGCTCACCTTCGGCGGGGCGGATCTCGCCAGCCTTTATGTCACCTCGACCTATCTGCGCCTGCCGCCGGGCTACAACGACATCGCCCCGCTTTCGGGGCGGCTGATCGAGCTTCGGCCGGGGGTGACGGGGCGAGCCCCCCTTCGCGTGAAACTGGAACAGCCATGATGCAGATCGATCCCGACTTCACCCCGCGCCACGCGGCCATGGCCCTGACTGGCGAAGTCCCCCTCTGGGACACTGGGCGGCGCTGCCTGTGGTGGCTCGATATCCAGGGCCAGCGCCTGCTGTGCCATTGGCCCCATGGCGAAAACACGGCGATCCCGCTGCCGGGCCAATGCGGCCTGATCGCGCTCGGTGAAAGCGGCCGGCTGGTGCTGGGGTTGGAGGACGGTCTCGTGGCGCTCGACCCCGAGGCCATGGTTTGGGACCGGCTGAGCGACACCGAGGCCGACGCCCCCGAGCGCCGTCTGAACGACGGCAAGCCGGACCGGCGGGGCAGGCTCTGGTTCGGCTCGATGGACATGTCGGGCCGGGGCGGGCCGACCGGTGGGCTGTTTCGCCGCGACACCGATGGCACCATCGAAAAGGTGCTGGGCGACATTGCCATTCCCAACGCCATCGTCGGAGACCCTTTGGCCGATGCGATCTGGTTCACCGACACGCGCGGGCGCAAGCTCGAACGGCTCGAGCTTGATCCCGCGGGCCGGATCGAGCGACGTAGCACCTTGATGATCCTTCCCGAAGGGTCGCATCCCGATGGAATGACCATGGACGGGGAAGGTATGCTCTGGTTGGCTGTGGTAGGGCCTGGAGAGATCCTGCGTATCGATCCGAGGCATGGGGAAATCCTTGCTCGGATCAGCCTGCCGGTGCGCCGCCCGACCATGGCGGTCTGGAGCGATGAGACGCTCTTCGTCACGAGCCAGCGCCGTTTTTTGACCGCCGAGGAACTGCGCGAGCAGCCGCTCGCGGGCTGCCTGATCGGCACGGAGGGCCGCTTCGGCCCCGGCCCGGATTTGCGGGTGGCGGGGGGCTAGGCCCTAGGATCGCTTGGCGCGGCCCCGCGTTTTGCCTCTTTGGACGGAGGGACATGGGACCTGTCGAGGGCCGCATCCCTCACCTGCCGACGGACAGGATATGGGATGCCGTGCAGAGGGTGACCTGATGCTGTGGACGGCCTCTGCCCCCCGTAGTGTGCGATGATTTGGCCGTTGAGCCAAGTCTAAGGAGCGTTCTCATGAACCAAGATGTTGCCGTCATCGGCCTAGATCTCGCAAAGCGGGTTGAACCGCCCCGGGTTCGCCGGAGGCTGATTGGTTTCAGCTACGCGGCCATTCT
>NZ_CAXHZL010000008.1:0-180049 GCF_964022235.1 uncultured Limimaricola sp.
GAATGGCCGCGTAGCTGAAACCAATCAGCCTCCGGCGAACCCGGGGCGGTTCACCATGAGCGCACATGCACCTCCTTAGCTGCCATCGCACTGAGCGTGGTTAAGCGGTGGGGGACGATGAGAGGCTCGCTTCCTTATGGGCATACTGCTCGACTAGCGAAGCCAGTGTCTCGCCACAAAGTTCCCCATATGTTCTGGGTCTGGGTCTGGGTCTGGTTCTGGTAGCGGCTCGGAGCCTACGATGCAGATCGCTATGGCTCAACAATTTCAATAGGGGCGTCTGCAAACCGCGTTGGTCGCTTGCGCGGACCTTCCTGCCGTTCGCTGCAGACGCTCCGTTTCCCCCGCGGTTGCGAAGATCTCCGGGAGAAAGGGCGGGAAGCTGACCTTCGCCACAGCCCGAACCAATGCTCACTAAGCGGACCTTCCTGCCGTTCACCGCAAGCGCGCAGTGCCCAGCCTTTCAGATGCAGCATTCGGCAACACGGGCGGAGAGCGGGTATCCCCTGCCAATTGGATCAGTGTCCGCTATGCTGTGGTTCCTTTTGCTCTCCGCCGAGGAGCGTATGCTCTTGCTAATGTTGGTGCGCAGGGGGCTCGAACAGGATAAGTTCGACGCGCTCCGAACCCTCGACATGAGCATCATGCCCTGGGGGAATCTCAAAAAAGTCGCCTGTTGCAATCGGCGTTTCCAACCCTGTGTCGATCATGCGAACCACCAACCTGCCGGAAATGCAGTAGCCCGTGTGGTGCATCGGACAGGTGTCAGGTGACCCGAGCAGCGGCTTCTCGTCCTTTTCCCAAGTCCAGCCTGGCTCGAATATCGCATGCATGCCGGTCGCCCCGCTGCGCATCCTGACGATGTTGATCCCGCCATGTTCCTTCATGTCGAGTGCGTCGTCAGGGGTCTCGAAGCGTCGTGTTTCTATCGTGTTGGTCATGGTCTTTCCCTCCGGTGCAGTGCTGGTCGCAGCCTGGGCCGCGACTGGTTATGTCCTGTTTCGCCGGACACTCGGGCGGTCGCAGTTTGAAGGGGGTGGCCGGGTCACGAGAGAAACTCGGCCGGTCGTCGCGCGCGTCGATCCACGGAGAGCGTGAATACGTCGGGCCGCGCATAGTGGCCGCTGACATCGAACTTGCGGCGCGAGGCATGCGCCGCCTCCACCTCGATATCTGCGAGAAGCAGGCCTTTCTCGCGATGCATCGGTCCGGCCAGCACGCCACCAAACGGCTTGTAGATCACGGCGTCTCCGGAATTGATCCACTCGGTCGCATCCGGGAACAGTTCGTCCCGATAAGGCACGTCCTGCGGGATGTCCGAGGCTTCGAGCGCGGTGGCGCAGCCGATGACCCAGCAGCCGCCCTCGCGCGCAATGTGCTGCATCGTGGCGAGCCAGCTGTCGCCGCTGTCCCATGTCGGCGCGACGTAGATGTCGATGTTCTGGGCGTAGAGCGCAAAGCGCGCCAGCGGCATGTAGTTCTCCCAGCAGATCAGTGCGCCGACCCGGCCGACCGCGGTTTCGACGACGTTGAGACCCGCGCCGTCGCCAAAGCCCCAGATCATGCGCTCGGGATTGGTCGGCATCAACTTGCGGTGGGTGTTGGCCAGTCGCCCGTCGGCGTCGATGATCGCGCAGCTGTTGAAGAGGGTGCTGCCGCTGCCCGCGCCGTCGAGTTCATGGTAGCAGATCACCACCACGACCCCGAACTCGCGCGCTGCGACGCGAATGGCGGCCAGCCCGTCGCGGCTCAGATCGACGGCGTTGTCCTGAAGCCGGGCGTAGAGTTCGTCTGTCTTGCCCATGCCGGCCCCGGGGGCGAGCCGCCAGACGAAGGTCGGGTAGCCCGGAAGCCAAGCCTCGGGAAACACGACCATCTCGGCCCCCTCGCGCGAGGATGCCTCGATGAGATCGCAAGCCTTCGCGATCGACTTTTCCAAGTCGAGATAGACGGGCGGTTGCTGAACGACGGAGACACGCATGAGCTTCGCTCCTTGAGGAGGTCTCGGGATGGACCATGCTTCTGGCTGCTCCACCCCGGTACGGGTTGCTGCGGTGACGTTCCAAAAGGCGCCGCTCCTATTCTGCTGCGCGTGCGACGGTCTCGGGGCGGATATTGTGGTTTACGCGGAACAGGTTGCCCGGGTCGTATTGCGTCTTCACCCGCCGCAATCGGTCCATGTTGCCGCCGTAGGCGCCGCCGATCCGCCCGGCCTCGTCCTCGGGCATGAAGTTGACGTAGACGCTGCCTGCTGATTGCGATGCGACCTTGTCTGACAGCGCGCGCGCCCAGGCGATGCAGGCCTCATCCTTGGCAGGGTCCTCCCACCGGGTGTGGAGGTTCATCGTGAAGTGCGCGGCACGCTGCGGAAAGGCCGTGGCATCGGGGGAAACCCGGGCCATCGCACCGCCGAGATGTGGCAGGACAATCTCTGTCTGGTCGTCGGGGAGGCTGCGTGCCGCATCGAGGAGGTGCCCGATGGTCTCTTCGGTCAGGTCGAGGAAGTCCTGACTCTTCCAGTAATTGCGCATGCCGGGTGTCAGCAGTGGATCGAAGGCGGCCTGCCAGCCGATGTAGGGATGCGGGCCGATCACGTCGGCGATTGGGTTTCCGAGCGCGCGCAGTTGGGCTACGGCCTTCTCGCCCTCGGCCATGTCGCCGCAGTAGCAGACCGCAAAGATCAATACCTCGCGGCCGTGCCAGTCCTCGGGAATGAAGGGCAGGGGCGGCGCCTTACGCATCACTGTCCAGACGGTGAGTTCGTCTGGCGCGCTGGTGCTGATCTCGCGGTATTTGCGGAGCAGTTCGGGGCCCGCCTCGAGCGGATGCACGACAAGCCCCGACAGGATTTCCGGTCCGACCGGATGCAGGCGGAACTCGAAGGACGAGATCACACCGAAGTTTCCGCCACCACCGGTGCAGGCCCAGAACAGGTCCGGATGCCGATCGGGGCTGATCGTCAGGATCGCGCCGTCGGCGGTAACGATCTCGGCCGAGAGCAAACTGTCGATGGTCATGCCGTGCTTGCGGGTGATCCAGCCGAAGCCGCCACCCAGCGTCAGCCCGGCGATGCCGGTGGTGCTGTTGATGCCGGTGGGAAAGGCCAGCCCGTGGCGCTGGCATTCGCGATCGACGTCCCCCAGCAGGCACCCGGCGCCGACGCGGGCGGTGCGAGCCTTGGGGTCGACGTGGACATGGCGCATCCGCGACATGTCCACCAGCAGAGCGCCATCGGCCACGGCGAGTCCGCCGATCTGGTGGCCGCCTCCCTGCATCGAGATGAGCAGCCCGTGACGCGAGGCGAACTCCACCGCTGCCTTGATGTCACTGGTGCCGAGCGGTTGCACGACAAGGCCGGGGCGGCGGTCGATCATGCCGTTCCAGACCGTTCGAGCGGTCTCATAGCCATCGTCGTCGGGCAGTAGCACGGGTCCACGCGTCTCGGCGCGCAGTGCGGTCAGATCCTCGTCGGTCACCGATACAGTGCCGCCGTTCAGGCCCGTCAGGGAATAGGTCATGTCCGTATCTCCGATGGATGTAAGGAATGGCCGCTTATCGGATACCTCGGCTGTGAACCCAGGGGCGGCGATCGGGCTTTCATTCCCGACATGGACCAGTCTGCGCCTCATCAATGATCCGGACGAGTGCAGGAACTGGACCGCGGTCCGGCCGGACGTGGCGTCTGCTGCTCGCAGAAGGCGATCCGTGCTAACCTGACCCATGCCAAATAGTCGGCATGGCCACAGGAGTGCGAGTGATGTCCCAAGGCAGCTATTACCAGTTTTGTCCGGTGGCGATGGCATCGGAGGTGCTGTGCAAACGTTGGACGATGGTGCTCGTGCGTGAACTCGTGGCGGGTTCGACCCGTTTCAACGATCTCAAGCGCGGCGTGCCGAGAATGTCGCCGACCCTCCTTTCGCTCCGCCTGAAAGAGTTGGAGGCAGCTGGAGTTGTGGTCCGCGTCCCGGTTGCCGGGGAGCCGGGCATCAGCGAGTATCACCTTACGCCAGCTGGCGAAGACCTGCTTCCGGTGGTCAAGGCGCTCGGTGTCTGGGGTCAGAGATGGGTCGAGTCGAACCTGTCGCTACGCAACCTCGATGCCTCCCTGCTGATGTGGGACATGCGGCGCAATCTCGACCCGACGCCGCTGCCGAAGCGACGCGTGGTCGTCAAGTTCCGCTACCCGGAGCTGCCCTCGACACGGCGTAACTTCTGGCTCGTGGTCGAACCTGTGGGCAGCGTCGATCTCTGCGCCACGGACCCCGGCTTCGACATAGACCTCTACGTTACGACAGATCTTCGAACGATGACGGCAATCTGGATGGGGCTCGACACGATAGCACAAGCTCGCGACCGGATTGATTTCGACGGCTCGCGTCAGCTGGCCACATCAATGCAGCAATGGCTTGGTCTCAGTCCTTTCGCCACGGAGAAAAACCTCGTCGAGCATGCTTGACAGTTATCGCTCGTGCTACAGAAATTGGACCAAGAAAGGCAGCTCTTAGATACGGGTAGTATGGACGTCGAAGGGAGAAACCAGAAACTCCGGCTCGAGCCATGTCCCGTGGGGACCGATTAACTAACAGCTGCCGACTTTCGGACAGTAATTGGTCCGTCCTCTCGCTCGACACCAACGGGTGTCGGTCCACTGCACGATGATCAGATATCTGCTCCAGAATCCGGCCGAGAGGGGCCGGAAAGCCTGCATTGGGCCGCTTCGGGCCGACCATCCATGATCCGTCCACCGTTCAGCTGAGCGGTGGACTGTTTCTGGTGTCGACAAGAAGGGGAGTGCGGCTCGCAAAGGCTCCCATTTCTGGAATGCCTCTGTCGATGAGGGCGAACAGCTCGTCACCCCGCCCGTCGCGTAGGAATGCATCAGCGGTCAGCCCGCCCAAGGGCACGAGCTTCTGGCAGCGCACCCAGACCCAGACCTCGGCGTTGGAGGAGACCCAAGGCCGAATGATACTGGCCAAGTTGTAAAGCCGCGCCAACCGCTGCTGATCCCAAGAGAGATGAGCCAGCTGCGCGGACTGGATGGCCAAAGCCTCGGCCATCAGTTCGGCATCAATGAATCCGTCGTCGCGCACACAGTCGTCGAGTAGTCGTGTCGTTGGCATACTGAACTCCTCGCTTGTCGCTCATGGACCAATCGGCCAGTGGGTCATAAGGGCGAACTCGTCAGCATTGCGGCACTCATCAAATCCCGCCGGATCACAACCAAGAGGGAGCTTTAGCTGTGTGTCGGCGTCGTCATGACGTTTCGAACTGAGCCTCGCTGCCCAAGGGTCAAGCGAGGCAGTGCATTTTACACCCTAAGGGGAAGCCACTGACCGAGGAACTCGCGTCGAATGGACAGCAGGGCATCTGCCATCGGGCTCCGGCATCCCAATTTAGGCGCAGTCAGTGCGACTGAAGCGGCGTCGGCGACACATTTTCAGGAGCCAGAGGTTTGGATTTGGGGAACCCCAGCCGCGATAGGGCGTTTCAGGGTTACTGTTCCGAGGATGGCGAAGAAGGGGCAGCGCGCGCCGGTCAGGGATATTTTCCCAGCCCGGCGCGCGTGGCCTTCGACATCGGACAGCTTCCCTTTCCACTGAATGAGTATTGCTCATAAAGGTCTCCGGAGGCCTTAAGATGCCCTCAGGCATTCGGGCATGTAGTAGATACATCGACCTGCCGAGGCGCTCTGTAACAAGAGGCCATCAGGCAATGGGGGTCCACCAGCCTTGTTCTCTGCAACAATCTCGATTGGCGGGAAACATAGTTTGAGGGCAGCTCCCTCGGTATAGATGCTCGCCGAAGTTCGCGATACAAAGGTGTCTGAAAAGGTCCGCTTTCAATATTGTAGGTAGCCTGCTTTGAAGGTCCGCTGAGGTCCATCTATGTCGTCCCTCAGGATGCTGCGGGTGCGAAGGCAGCCAGCAACAGCCCGGTCGGTTTGGGCTCGAAGTCGACATTCGCTGCGATCAAGAGCAAGAGCAGCTCAGCGGACATTTCTGCCATTCGCTGCGGGCACTTACTCAATGCCGCATCCACAACACCTTCGGATAGAAGGGCGGGTAGCCGTGCTTCGCTACCTCCTGGGCCGAGATGGGGAGCACAGGTTCTGCGGCTATACGCCATCGGAGGCTGAACCCTTCGCTACGTGGCCGTCGCTCGGGGGCGGATGCTGCGGCCGCTGTTTGTATTCCCTTTTCAGAAGCATGCTAAGTGCTTACGCCTCTGTCGTGGATGGCGGGCCGGCTTGGCTGCTCTTGCTGCATCTACGTAGGAACGTGATTTTTGGGGAGGCCCGAAACGCCTCGGGAACCCGCGGAGAAATAAAATGCACATTGGGCTTATCGGCGGAATTGGGGTCGCAGCCAGCGTGGTCTACTATCAGCGCCTCGCCGCAGCCGTGGAAGCGAAGGGGGCACGCCTGCGCATGACCTTGTCACATGGCAACATCCAGACGCTTATCGCCAATAATCTCGCCGATTTACGGCAGCCGCAGGCCGAATTCTTCGCGCGACAGGTGGGCGAGCTCAAGGCTGCCGGGGCTGAGGTGGCAGCGCTGACCTCGTTGGGCGCGCATTATTGTTTCAACGAACTCGCGGCAATATCTCCGCTGCCACTCGTATCCGGCGTCGCCCCTCTCGACCGCTACTTCGCAAGCCAAGGCATGCGGCGTGTTGGTTTGTTAGGCACGCGTGTGGTGATGCGCACCCGCCTTTACGGGCAACTCACCCACACTGAGGCCGTCGCCTTGGACGACGACATCGAGGGGCTTGGACAGAGTTATCAGGAGGTCGCCGTCGCGGGGTATTGCACGGCGTCCCAACGGCAGGCCTTTCTGGACGCCGGGCGGCGGATGGTTGATGAGCAAGGCGCCGAGGCCGTCGTGCTTGCTGGCACCGATCTCAACCTCGCGTTCGACGGGCAGGACCCGGGATATCCGGTGATCGACGCGTTGGACGTCCATGTTGCCTTGCTGGCGCGGTTGGCGACGGGGGAAGCCAGCATGTCAGAGGCGGCGCTCACTGGCTGACAAGGCTCATAGTCAAGCTACTTGCTCGGAAGATCAAGCCAGTGTCTCGCATGGCATCATGTTAGCCATGTCAGCTTGCGCCGACTATTGCGTCAGTGAAAGAACTTGGCACTTTGGGCTTGGGGCGCCGTTCGCTGCATGGGCCTCGAAAGTTGCCTCGGGGCAGAAAGCGCAGGCAGCATCGCACCACAGCACATTGCTTTTCTCATTTGCGCGCACCTGAGCTCGTCAATTTAGGCCCATCGCGGCCACAGTCGCGACAAGCTTGGATTGATCTACGGAAATCAATCCGCGGCGTGGCCGGTCAAGATCCATGATCAGGAAGACCAGAACGACGATTAATATCATCATCGCATAGACAGGGACGCCCGGCCGGACATTTAAGATCCAGGCGGAGTAACCGACAACGCCGCCGAGAAGGACGAACGTCCCGAACAGCAGGAACAAAACCAGTTCAGGAACATGGCGGTCGATGGCTGCGTCCCGGGTGGCCAGCGCGTCGATCATGTCGTTCAGACTTGTAGCGAAGCTCATCGCCACGGGGTTGCCTGCTTCTCGCGCTTCGTCGGCCGCGAGAAGCCAGAGCCTGCCGAATACCGCCTCTGCCTCAGCAACCAGTTGGGATCGCTCCACTTGGTTCGAGGCAGCGATCGTCGCTGCTGCGAGCCGGATCGTCCCGTATTCTCTCAATAATGTCTTGGCTTCCTCGCGCCGCACGTCGCTCACCAGATCAGTTCTCAGCCAAGCGGTCCCAATGGCATTCGCCTCATCAACCACCGCAGCAGATCTTTGATCATAGCGCCCGAGCGACAGGGAGAAGGTGAAGCCGATCAGCAAGGCCAGTAAACCGAGAAGCGAGCCCTGAACGGCATTCGCCTGACTTTTGCTATCCCCGTTTGTCGTGACATGGCGTTTCCGGCCGGTGGCGCCGCCCAGCCACATGGCGGCAAGCATCGCGAGAGCCAGGATCATTGCGATCACGTAAGAGGGAACGTCATACATCGGCTTGGCCCAATCAATCTCGCGCTTGTGGATCAGGCGCTCTGCTCAGGTGATACATACTACGTTCCGTTCCGGGCAAGAGGCCGCTCTATACTGGCATTTGATCCTATGCGGCGCAGTGCCCTGCATGGACTCGAACATCGGTTCGCGCGAAAGAGAATCCAGTTCCATAAGTATGACCGAACAAACAGGAGCTCCGTGCGTAGCGCAACGAATGTCCGGTTCGTCCACTGAGTTGACTTTTCCGGACGCTGTTACGCTGCGTTCGGCCCGAACGGCAGCTTCGGGGAACCCGCGCTGCGGAAGACTTCCGGGAGCCAACGGCAGGTTTGGGCCGTTCTTGCCGGCTCAGCTTATGCCGCAACTGCGAAGAACTCCGCCCCTCACGCGGTCCGTTTGGGCTCGGATCTGTCGTTCGCTGCGGCAGCCGTGAAGGTCCGCTGTGGGTCGGACGCATTCGCAGGATTATTGAAATAGGCAACTAAGAATGCGCTGCTCGCTCGGCCACGCCTTCTGCGCAGGAGCATTTTCCTCCGCGCCGGCCTCCGCTCACCTGATTTCTTCCAGGCTGGACGGACTGGGTATGACGCATCTTCCAGACCAGTCGGAACGCAGGAAGTCGTCATAGTATGACAACTTTTCCAATCAGAAGAGGGGGAGAGCGCCAACATGAACCCCGCCGATTTCGCGAACACTTCAACGATATCAGGGGGTATTTGGCGGAGAGACAGGGATTCGAACCCTGGGAGCCCTTGCAGGCTCAACGGTTTTCGAGACCGCCCCGTTCGACCACTCCGGCACCTCTCCGCGGTCTGTGGGGCGTTTAGCCAGTGGCGCGAGCGGGCGCAAGTCCCTCTCGACGAGAATTATTCAAAGTTTTCGGTCACCGTCGCGTCAGCCGAACGCTGTGGTGTTGGAATGCCTGAAATGAAGGCCTATCACCGGAGGGCGCTTCCCGGAGACCCTGTCATGACACGCCGCATCCGACCTCTCGCCATCCTCGTTGCCGCAGCGGCGAGCCAGTTCGCGCTGCTGCCTGCCGCCGCCGCTCCCGCTCAGGAGATTGACCGGCTGGTCGAGGCGCTGGCGCTCGACGAGATCGCGGCGGTGATGCGCGAGGAGGGGCTGGCCTATGGCGAAGATCTGGGGGCGGAGCTCTTTGCGGATGGCCGGTCCGGCTGGGGGGCGGAGGTGGCGCGGATCTATGACGCGCAGGCGATGCAGGATGCGCTCACACGTGGTCTCGAAAAGGGCCTGATGGGCCACGAGATCGCGCCGGTGCTCGCGTTCTTCGAAACCGGGCCGGGTGCGCGATTCTCGCAGCTCGAAGCCTCGGCGCGACGTGCCATGCTGGACCCTGATATCGAGGCCGGGGCCGAGCGGATCGCCGCGGATGCGATGGGTGCGGAGACCGAGCGATTTGCCCTGATCGATTCCTTCGTCGCGGCGAACGATCTAATCGAGATCAACGTCGCGGGTGCGCTCAACGCGAACTTTGCCTTTTCACGCGGGCTGCTCGACGGTGGGGCCTTTGGGGGTGCCATGGGCGAGGCCGAAATCCTCGGGGACATCTGGGCGCAAGAGCCGCAGATCCGGCGCGACACGACCGAATGGCTCTATGCCTTTCTGTTCCTCGCCTATGGCCCGGCGTCGACCGAGGACCTCGAGGCCTATGTCGCCTTTTCGCAGGGCCGGGCAGGACGCGATCTCAACCGGGCGCTGTTTGCCGCCTATGACGAGATGCTGATCGGCATCTCGCGGGACTTGGGCGAAAGCGCCGCAAGGTTGATGGCCGGCCAAGAGATCTGATCATCCGCCCCAGAGCAGGAGCGAAGTGACCAGCGCGCCGGGATTGCTCTCGTAGAGTCCGAGATCGCCGACAAGCTGAAGCCTGCGCGCCGGGCGGTCGGTTTGCGGCACCCCCGCGGCATCAAAGGCGCGCTCCAGCGCCGCGCCGCCGCCGCTCGAGATGTCGGTCAGCACGCTTGCGAAATCGCCCTTCACGGCGATCTCCACCGCACCGCGCCGGGCGTTGTCCTGCGCGGTGGCTGGCAGGAGCGTGGAGCGCAGGCCGGGCAATGCGCCGGGGGCGCAGGCGGGCAGGGCGCAGAGCAACAGCAGAAGGGGAAGAGCGCGCATGTCGGTCCTTTCGCGGGGGTTGACTTGGGATAACGCCTCGTCGATAAGCCCGCATCCCGGCAAGACCCCTTGTCACGGGATGAGCGGCTATCCGCAAGGAGCACCGCGATTTTCAATGGACGCCCCGATCGGGGCGCGCAGTCCGACGGTGAGGCTCAAGGCCTCGAAACGCCCCGCGAGGGGGGCCCAAGCGACGCGGTATACGAAGGAACGACACATGTTTGCGGTTCTCAAGACCGGCGGCAAGCAGTACAAAGTGGCCTCGGGCGATGTCCTGCGGGTCGAAAAGCTGGCTGCGGAGGCGGGTGACACCGTCCAGTTCAACGACATTCTGATGATCGGCGATGCCATCGGCGCGCCCTTCGTTTCGGGTGCAGGCGTTCAGGCCGAAGTGATCGACCAGATCAAGGGCGAGAAGGTCATCCACTTCGTGCGCCGTCGCCGGAAGCACTCGTCCAAGCGCACCAAGGGCCACCGTCAGCAGCTGACGCTGATCCGCGTCACCGATCTGCTGGCCGACGGCGCCGACAAGTCGGGCGTCAAGGCTGCCATCGGCGCCGGCTCCGCACCGCGCACCGCCGAAGCTGCCCCGGCTGCCAAGACCGCGAAAGCCCCCAAGGCTGCCGCGTCGGGCGATGATCTCAAGAAGCTGTCGGGTGTCGGCCCGGCGCTCGAGAAGAAGCTGAACGAAGCTGGCATCACCAGCTTTGCCCAGATCGCCGGCTGGTCGGATGCGGACGTCGCCCGCTACGACGAAGAGCTCGGCCTCAAGGGCAAGATCGAGAAAGAGGGCTGGGTTGCCCAGTCCCAGGACCTCAAGGCCTAAGGAGAGAGACACATGGCACACAAAAAAGCAGGCGGCTCCTCCCGCAACGGGCGCGACAGCGCCGGACGTCGTCTCGGCGTCAAGAAGTTCGGCGGCGAAGCCGTGATCCCGGGCAACATCATCATGCGCCAGCGTGGCACGAAGATGTGGCCGGGCGCCGGTGTCGGCATGGGCCGTGACCACACCATCTTCGCGACCGAAGAAGGCCGCGTGACCTTCCACAAGGGTCTCAAGGGTCGCACCTTCATTTCGGTGCTCCCGGTCGCCGAGGCCGCGGAGTAACTCCGGACCTCGATGTGATGACAGCGACGGGGGATCGGTGGTAAACCGGTCCCCCGTTCGCATTATGAACACAGATGTCGCCTATAGAGGCGGCATGAGCCCCCGGCGCAGAATCGGGGCCAGAGCAGCAGGGAAGCGGAGGAGGCGGCCCATGAAGAGCAACGACATCAAAGTGAGCGAAGGCCAACCCGTCATCGAGGCGGAGCGGTTCGTGCTGCGGCCCTTGCGCCGGTCGGACGAAGGTCTGATCGCGCATTACGCCGCCGATCCACGTGTCGCGCGCGGCACCCGCCGCATTCCGCACCCGCTGCCGCCCGGCACCGTGACCCAGCTGATCGAGCGCGCACAGCGCGCCGACCGGACCGAGGATGTCTGGGCCATCGACGGCTCCGAAAACCAGCTCGCCGAGGTGTTGGGCCTTGTCACGCTGACCCGCATGGACCGCGGCCAGTCCGAGGTTCATTACTGGGTCGCGCCCGCCTTCTGGAACACCGGTTTTGCCTCCGAGGCGCTGCGTGCCCTCATCAACGTCAATCCCCATGGCGCGGCACAGATCTTTGCCGAGGTGTTTCAGGACAACGCCGTTTCGGCGCGGGTTCTGACCAACTGCGGCTTTGAATATCTGGGCGACGCCGAGGCCTACTCGGTCGCTCGTGGCGCCACCGCGCCGACATGGACATATGCACTGAAAATCTGATGACCCAAGAACTGAGAACCGAACGTCTCCGGCTTCGGCCGGTCTGCAAGGCTGACGTGGACGCGATTCACGCCACGCTTCAGGACATCGAGATCGCGCGCTGGCTGAGCCGCGTGCCCTATCCCTATAGCCGAGACGACGCCGCGTGGTTCGCCAACGAAGTCGAGGCGGGCCGGCTTCCGGCCTATGCGGTGATCGACGACGAGGGCTTTGCCGGCGTCATCGCGATCGACCCGACGCTGGGATACTGGTTCGCGCGCGACCGCTGGGGTCGCGGCTATGCCACCGAAGCCGGGCGGGCGCTGCTTGATGCGCATTTCTTGGGCAGCGAGGCCGAGGCGGTCGAGGCAGGCTATTACGACGACAACGCAGGCTCGGGCCGGGTTCTTGCCAAACTCGGGTTCGAATCCGCGGGGCCGCAGATGCTGCCCTCCATGGTGCTGGGCCACGATGTCCCGGGCCAGAAGACGCGGCTCACCCGTGCACGCTGGAGCGCGCTGCGGGATCAAGAGCGCCGCGAGGCGGCCTGATCGGTCGCGTGGGGCGGTGGTGCCACTGGTGTCGTCCCCCACGCGCCCTTGAGAACGGCGGCATGATCGGCTACCTCAAGCGCTTATCCGCAAGAGGCGCCGTCCCATGAAGTTTCTCGATCTCGCAAAGGTCACCATCCGCTCCGGTTCGGGCGGCAACGGCTGTGTCTCGTTCCGCCGCGAGAAGTTCATCGAGTATGGCGGCCCCAACGGTGGCGACGGCGGCAATGGCGGCGACGTGATCGCCGAAGCCGTGGATGGTCTCAATACGCTGATCGATTTCCGCTACCAACAGCATTTCTTTGCCCAGAACGGCCGCGCGGGCCAAGGCAGCCAGCGTACCGGCGCCACCGGCGACGACATCATCCTGCGCGTGCCCGTCGGCACCGAGATCCTCGACGAGGACGAAGAGACGGTGATTGCCGATCTTACCGAAGTGGGCCAGCGCGTCGTGCTGGCGCGTGGCGGCAACGGCGGCTGGGGCAACCTGCATTTCAAATCGGCGACCAACCAGTCGCCGCGCCGGGCCAACGGCGGCCAACCGGGCGTCGAGCGGCTGATCTGGCTCCGGCTCAAGCTCATCGCCGATGCGGGCCTTCTGGGCCTGCCCAACGCGGGCAAGTCGACCTTCCTTGCCGCGACCTCGAACGCGCGGCCGAAGATCGCGGATTACCCCTTCACCACCTTGGCGCCAAACCTCGGTGTGGTGGGTGTCGACAACGTGGAATTCGTGGTGGCCGATATCCCCGGCCTGATCGAGGGTGCCTCCGAAGGGCGTGGCTTGGGCGACATGTTCCTTGGCCATGTCGAGCGTTGCGCGGTGTTGTTGCACCTCGTTGATGGCACCTCCGGTGACCCGATGGTCGATTATCGTACCATCATCGGTGAACTCGAAGCCTATGGCGGGGGTTTGGCTGAAAAGCCGAGGATCACGGTGCTGAACAAGATCGACGCTCTGGACGAAGAAGAACGGGCCTTTCTGGCCGACGAGCTTGCCGCCGAAGTCGGTGGCGAGGTGATGCTGATGTCCGGCGCGACTGGCGAAGGCGTGACCGAGGTGCTGCGCGCTCTGCGCGCGCGCATCGATACGAACCGCCTGCGCGAAAAGGAAATACCGGAAGAGGAAGACAAGACATGGCAACCCTGACGGACGCCAAACGGCTGGTCGTGAAGATCGGCTCTGCCCTGTTGGTGGACCGGGAGACCGGACAGCTCAAATCCGACTGGCTGCGTAGCCTGGCCGAGGACGTGGCGATGCTGCGCGACAACGGCACCGAAGTGACCCTCGTGTCCTCGGGCTCGATCGCGCTTGGCCGCCGCGTGCTGCATTTGCCCGAGGGCGAACTGCCGGTCGAGCAGAGCCAGGCCGCTGCCGCCGTGGGTTCGATCCGACTGGCGCGCGCCTATGAGGATGTGTTCACGCCTCACGGTAAGATCACCGCGCAAGTACTTGTGACCCTTGACGATTCCACGAGCCGTCGCCGCTACCTCAATAGCCGGGCAACGCTCGATACACTGCTCTCCCTCGGCGCGATCCCGATCGTGAATGAGAACGACACCATCGCCACCGACGAGATCCGCTATGGCGACAACGACCGCCTCGCAGCGCAGGTCGCCGTGACCGTCGGTGCCGATCAGCTGATCCTGCTGTCTGACGTCGACGGCTTCTACAACGGCAACCCGCATGTTGACCCCTCGGCCAAGCGGTTCGAGGAAGTCGATGAGATCACGCCGGAAATTCAGGCGATGGCAGGGCTTGGCGTCTCGGGCCTGTCCAAGGGCGGCATGATCACCAAGCTGCTCGCGGCCAAGGTGGCATCCGAAGCGGGCTGCGACATGGCGATCACGCTAGGATCGCCTCTCAATCCATTGAAACAGCTCATGAATGGCTGCAATGCCACTTGGTTCAAGGCGCAGACCGACCCGCATTCGGCGCGCAAGAACTGGATCTCGGCAATGAAGCCCAAGGGCGAAATCCGTATCGATGCCGGCGCCGCCCGCGCCCTGTCGGATGGCAACTCTCTGCTGCCGGCCGGCGTTACCGGCGTCTCGGGCCGCTTTGGCCGGGGCGATCCGGTCGCCATCACCGGGCCGGACGGCACACGCGTGGGCTTTGGCCTGACGCGCTACACCGCCGAGGAAACCCGCAAACTGCGCGGCCACCAGAGCGATGAGATCGAGAAGGTGCTCGGCTACAAGGGCCGCGCCTCGCTGGTGCACCGCGACGACATGGTCGTCTGACCCGCTACAAGCCTTCTCGATAGATCCGAAATCAGCGTCCGAAAGGAACCCGCATGACCGATCACACCGATATTCCCGCCCTGATGCAGAACATCGGCGAGCGCGCCCGCGCCGCCGCCGCCGAGCTCGCCTTTGCCAAGCCCGAGGCCAAGAAGACCGCTCTTGAGGCCGCCGCCGAAGAGGTGCTGCGCCGCCGCGAAGAGATCAAGGAGGCCAATGCCAAGGATCAGGCCTTTGCCACCGAAAAGGGCATCAGCCCGGCGATGATGGATCGACTGAAGCTCGACGACGACCGCATCCAGTCGATCGTCGATGGCCTGCGCGCCATCGCGGGACAGGACGATCCGGTGGGCGCGGTGTTGACCGAATGGGACATGCCCTCGGGTCTCAACATCCGCCGTGTGCGCACGCCCCTCGGCGTGGTCGGTGTGATCTATGAAAGCCGTCCCAACGTAACCGCCGACGCGGGCGCGCTGTGCCTCAAGGCGGGCAACGCGGTCATTCTGCGGGGGGGGTCCGAGGGTCTGAACTCCTCGACGATCCTGACCGAGTGCCTGAAGACCGGCCTTGAAAAGGCTGGTCTGCCGGTGGACGCGATCCAGCTGGTCCCGACCCGCGATCGCGCCGCCGTCTCCGAAATGCTGAAGGCCACCGAATATATCGACGTGATCGTGCCGCGTGGTGGCAAAGGTCTCGTGGGGCTGGTGCAGCGTGAAGCGCGCGTGCCGGTCTTTGCTCACCTCGAAGGCATCGTGCATATCTATGTCGACAAGGATGCCGACCCCAAGAAGGCGCTCGAGGTCGTGCTCAACGCCAAGACCCGCCGCACCGGTATCTGCGGCGCCGCCGAGTGCCTGTTGGTGCACGAGGACCTCGCCGACAGCCTTGGCCGCGACATCGTCACGGCCTTGGTCAAGGCTGGCGTGAATGTTCATGCGGCACCCGAATTCCAGAGCGTCGAGGGCACCACGCCCGCGACCGAGGATGACTGGGGCCGCGAATATCTCGATATGGACATCGCCGCCAAGACCGTGCGGGACGTCGACGGCGCGATCGAGCATATCCGCGCCTATAGCTCGAACCACACCGACGGCATCCTGACCGAGGACAAGGCCACCGCCGAGCGGTTCTTCGAGCGGGTCGACAGCGCCATCCTCGTGCACAACGCCTCGACCCAGTTCGCCGACGGTGGAGAGTTTGGCATGGGCGCCGAAATCGGCATCGCCACCGGCAAGATGCACGCGCGTGGCCCTGTGGGGGCCGAACAGCTGACCAGCTTCAAATACCTCGTCGTCGGTGACGGCGCGGTCCGGAGCTGATCAAAGCGCGATATCAATCCCGTGCTCGCCCGTCTCGATCCTGATCGGGCGGGCATGGTGCCGAAGCAAGGCCGCCGCGACCGCGAATTGCGCGTTAGCCGGTCTGGTTTCGGCGGTGACATCGAGGTGGCGGAGCAGATCCCAGACCTCCGCGTCGATCCGAAGCCGTGGGCCCCGGCCGCGGACCGCAAGCCTATCGGCCTGCCCATCGACGGTGATCGTGCCGCCATAAGGCAAGGCCGCCTCCACGCAGGCACAGAGCAGCAAGGCCAGTTTCACCCGCTCGCGCGTCAGATCCTCGGCAACCTCCCAAGCGAATTGCAAGCGACCGCTGCGTGACAGCGCGTCGAGCAACGAGACGATCTCGTTGCGACCGACGATGTGGCTCGAGGAGGCCGCGCCATAAGCGAGGCGGAAAAAACGGATGCGGGCGAGGGCGCTTTCGACACTGTCGGAGATCAGCGTCAGCTCGGGTCCGGGCGGGGCGGTCATCGCCAACAGCTCCACCCCATTGCCGATAGCGCTCAGCGGGCTGATAAGGTCGTGGCACAGGCGCGATGCGATCAGCGCCCCAAGATCCGGATCGTTGGTCATGACGTGTCCCCAAGACAGCAGGAGGCCGCGATGGCCGATTTGAATTCCATCCTCACGCCAGGCATGATCGTGCGCCATCCCGACCGCCCCGAATGGGGCAATGGACAGGTCCAGTCCAACATTGGGGGCCGCATCACGGTGAATTTTCGCGAGGAGGGCAAGGTGGTGCTCGATGGGTCCAAGGTCGCGCTCGTCCTCGTTTCGGCCACTGACTGATTGCAACCCACGGTAGCGGTGCATCGCTACCTGTCAACGCATGAGTGATGCAGGCGCGGCTCTGTTGCCAAGTGGGGCCGCCCCGCCTAGAACCCCGTTGCAACCCCCGATCCGGAGACCGCCCGCATGGCGCCTGAGCCGCGTTCGACCCGACGCCGATGATCGTGTCCTCCCCTGTCCTGTCGGTGCGGCTTGCCCGTGACGCGGCCGAGCGTGCCGAGGCTGAGCGGCTGCGCTATGATATCTTCGTGCGCGAACTGGGTGGCGACGGCGATATGGTCGATCACGCGCAGGGCCGCGAGCGGGACCGTTTCGACGCGGTGACCGAGCAGTTGCTTCTGATCGACGAGGCGCGGCCCGAAGGCGCGCGCATCGTCGGGCTCTACCGCTTGCTCGACGACGAGGGGGCCGGGCAAATAGGGCAGTTCTATACCGAGGACGAGTTCGACCTCGCGCCGCTCAAGGCCTCGGGGCGGCGGCTTCTGGAACTGGGACGCTCCTGCCTGCACCGCGACTATCGCGGCGGCACGGCGATGTTTCGGCTGTGGCAGGGGCTGGCCGCTCATATCGAGGCGCGCGGCATCGAAATCCTGTTCGGCACCGCCTCGTTCCACGGGGCCGATCCGCGCCTGCATGAAGCGCCGCTGGCGCTCTTGGGCCGCGATCACCTTGCTCCGCCCGAATTGCGGGTGACGAGCCGACAGGCCGACCATGCCAAGATGCCGGTGGTCGCGGATCTCGACCGGGCCGCTGCGATGCGGGTGATGCCGCCGCTGATCAAGGCCTATCTGCGGATCGGCGGCCGGGTCGGACAGGGCGTGTTCTCCGACGGGGCCTTCAACACCACGGATGTCTGCATGATCCTCGACATGGACATGGCCCACGCGGGTCAGCGCGCACGCTACGGCGCGCGCGGATGAGTAGCACGCCAGAACGGCTCACCTGGCACGGCGTCGAACCTGCGCCTTGGGACGGGCCCGACCTTCTTGGCTGGCTGCGCGTTGCGTGGCGCGGGCCGCTGCTGGGGGTGGTCATGCTGGTGGCGCTTGGCATCTCGCTGGCGCTGCGGCCGCTGGAGCGGCGGATTTGGGGGCTGAGCCGTCCGGTCACCTCGCGCATTACCCAAGGGGCCTGTCGCGCCGCTTTGGCGATCCTGGGGCTGCGACTGCGCCTCACGGGACGTCCGATGGAGGGGCACGGGGCGATGGTGGCGAACCATGCGTCCTGGCTCGACATCTTCGCGCTCAACGCCCGTGCCTCGGTCTATTTCGTCTCCAAAGCCGAGGTGGCGGGCTGGCCCGGCATCGGTTGGCTGGCGCGCGCCACCGGCACCGTCTTCATCCGCCGCGAGCGGCGCGAAGCTGCAGCACAGGTGCGCATGATGCGGGCGCGTCTGGCCGATGGTCATCGGCTGGTGTTCTTTCCAGAAGGCACTTCCACCGATGGGCGGCGGGTGCTGCCCTTCAAGGCCACGCTCTTCGCGGCCTTCCTGTCACCCGATCAGCCTGATCTCGAGATCCAGCCGGTGAGCGTGGTCTATCGCGCGCCCGAGGGGGCCGAGCCGCGGTTCTATGGCTGGTGGGGGGATATGGAGTTCGGGCCGCACATGCTGCGGATGCTGGCGGCGCGACGGCATGGGCGGATCGACGTGATCTATCACCCGGCTCTGAAGGTCGCCGATCACCCCGATCGCAAGGCTCTGGCCCGCGAGTTGGAGGCGAGGGTGCGCGCCGGGCTGGAAAGCGCCGGCGCGCTGGACGAGGCGGGGTCTCAGCCGGTCATGGCCGAGGCGTAGCGGCGCAGCGTCTCCGCCGCGTCGGCCTCGCGCCAGATCTCGTCGCCGATCCCGAAGAAATCGGCATGTGGCGCGAGACGCCGTACCAGATCGAGATCGAGGGCACCTTCGGCCACGACCGGCACCTCGATCATCATCGACCACCACTCGAACAGCTCGGCCTCGGCCTGCGGCGTGGTGCCCAGATCGGTCGCCCCGGTCGGCCCGAAGGAGATGTAATCCGCCCCCAGTTCTCCAGCGGTCATGCCGTCGTGGCGTGAATTGCCGCAAAAGGCGCCGATGATCGCGTCGTCGCCCAACTCCTTGCGCGTGGCACGGACCGAACGCGAACCGTCGGTAAGATGCACGCCGTCGAGCCCGAGGCGGGTCACGAGCTTGGCGTGGCTGTCGATCACCAACGCCACGTCGCGGGCGATCGTGGTCTCGCGCAGCGCATCGACGGCGCGGCTGATGCGGTCCTCGTCGCGCGTGGCCAGCCCGAGGCGCACGCAGGCGACCTCCGTGGCATCGAGGCAGGCGGCGAGCCGATCGGGAAATTCCGACAGTTCGAATTCGGGCGGGGTGACGAGATAGATTTGCGGCGCGTCGTCTTGGTCGCTCATGAGGGCCTCCTGCACTTCGAGGCCGCCCTATATCGGGGATCGCGGGGCTTGGCTACTTCGCAGGCAGGCTTTCGGCATGTGCGAAGGCAAGCGCCATCAGCGTCCCCCTCAGATCGTCGTCGGCCATGGCCTCTTCGTCGGCTGCGACCATGCCACCCATCGGCTTGCCGGTGAACTCCATCGGCCCGGTGCCGGGGATCTCCATCGCCTCGTCGATGCGATCGCGGCCGACGCGGAACATGGCGCCGTGCGATGTGACGCCGCACAGCATGTTGCCGTAGAGCATGAAGGCAAGGCCACCAAACATCTTCTTCTCCATGATGCCGGGCCGCCCCTCCAGATCGCCGCGCATCAGCTCCGCCAACCCCTCGTCATAGGCCATGACCACCGCTCCTTGTCCTCGCTGCCCCCCGAGGCTACACCGCCGCGCATCCTTCCGCCTAGCCCCGGGACCACCATGACCGACCCCAAGCCTCAGCCCGCCTTTGTCCTGATCCGCCCGCAGATGGGCGAGAACATCGGCGCGGCAGCGCGCGCGATGTGGAACTTCGGCCTCGACAAGATGCGTGTCGTGGCTCCGCGCGACGGCTGGCCGCAGGAGCGGGCCGTGGCGCTGGCCTCCGGGGCCGGGCGCCTGCTCGACGAGGCGATGCTCGCGGGCGACACGGCCGAAGCGGTCTCCGACTGCACCTTCGTCTATGCCACCACGGCGCGGCCCCGTGGCCTCACCAAGGAGGTGATGACGCCGGAGGCCGCGATGCGCGACGCCGCCGCGCGCATCGCCCAAGGCCAGAAGGTCGCCGTGATGTTCGGGCCCGAGCGCGCCGGCATGGAAAACGACGATATCGCGCGCGCCAATGTCATTGTCTCGGTCCCGGTGAACCCCGAGTTCGCCTCGCTCAACCTCGGGCAATGCGTGCTGCTCATGGGCTATGAATGGCGCCGTGCCTCGAGCGAAGTGCCCGATAGCCGCATCGAGATGGCCGGGGCCGAGTGGGCGCAGGCGCATGAGGTCGAGAAGCTCGCTGAGCATTACGAGGAGCGGCTCGAAGAGGCGGGGTTCTATTTCCCCGATCACAAGGCTGCCCACATGAAGCAGACCATGCGCAACCTGTGGAGCCGCATGCCGCTGACGCGCTCGGACGTGCAGACGCTGCACGGGGTGATGCGACAGATGGTCCGCTGGAAGGAACGCGGCTGAAGGCCTAGCCCTTCGCACGTTTCAAGTCGATGCAATGGCGGGTGTTGTCGCCCGCAGGGCGCGCGCCTAGTCTGCGCGCCGATCAGACCGGAGGCCCCGACATGGCGAAACAGGCGGAAAAGCGACCCCGCTCCATCTTCGAGGAGGTGGGCACAACCCGGAGACTAGCCGCCACCCCCGGCGGCATCGATCGCGGCCGCGCCGATGCGCGTCGCGGTCTGCGGATCTGGCTCGGCATCCTCTTCGTGCTCGTCGCGGCCATCGTCTTCGTCGGCGGCATGACGCGGCTGACCGACAGCGGGCTGTCGATCACCGAGTGGAACCCGGTCTCGGGTGCCATCCCGCCGCTCTCGGCCGCCGACTGGGACGTCGAATTCGCCAACTACAAGGCCAGCCCGCAGTACGAGCTGATGAATCAGGGCATGGAAATGTCCGAGTTCAAGCGGATCTTCTGGTGGGAATGGGGGCACCGGCAGCTTGGCCGCACCATCGGCCTCGTCTGGGCGCTGGGCTTCTTGGGATTCCTCGTGACCAAACGTATCCCCACGGGCTTCACGACCCGCTTTCTGGGTTTGGGCTCGCTGATCGGAGTGCAGGGGGCCGTCGGCTGGTGGATGGTCCACAGCGGGCTGCAGGACGGCATGGTCACCGTCGCCTCCTACCGCCTCGCCACGCATCTCGGCCTCGCCTTCGCGATTCTCGGGTTGATCACCTGGTTCTTTCTGCGGCTCAAGCGCCGCGAGGTCGATCTGCTGCAGGCCCGCCGCTCGGCCGAGCGCAAGCTCTGGGGCGGCATGACCGGGCTGATGCATCTGGGCTTCGTGCAGATCATCCTCGGCGCACTGGTGGCGGGCATCGACGCGGGCCGCGCCTTTCCGACCTGGCCGCTGATGGGCGACAGCTTTTTGCCGCCCGATCCGTTCCAGCTCGAGCCGATCTGGCGCAACTTCTTCGAGGATGCGGGGCTGGTGCAGTTCATCCACCGCATGTCAGGCTATCTGCTGATGATCCTCGGCGTCGTCGTCTGGTTCCGGGGCAGCCGCTCGCCGCATCCGACGACACGATTTGCCGTGAATGCCGTTCTGGCGATGCTGCTGGTGCAGATGGGGCTCGGCATCGTCACGGTGCTTTACGGCGCGCCGCTGCATGCCGCGATCACGCACCAGCTTGGCGCGGTGTTGCTGTGGGTGCTGATCCTGCGCGCCCGCTTTCTCGCCCGCTACCCCTATGTCCAGTCGCTCAGAAAGCTCCGTAAATGACCGCATATGACGATCTGATGGTGCATGCGCGCGACACCGAGGCGCTGGCGCAGGTCGCGGGCCGTCTGGGGTGGGATCAGGAAACCATGATGCCGCGCGGGGCCGCCGAGCAACGCGGCGAGGAATCGGCGGCGATGGAGGGCGTGCTGCACGCGCGCCGCACCGATCCGCGCATCGGCGACTGGTTGGCACAGGCTGCGGCCACGGATGACGTCGGCGCCGCCAATCTGCGCGAGATTCGCCGCAGCTATGAGCGGTCGCGCAAGGTGCCGGGCAAGCTCGCCGCCGAGATCGCGCGCGTGACATCGGTGGCGCAGGGCGTCTGGGCACAGGCCCGCGCCGATGAAGACGTGGCGGCTTTCCTGCCGACCTTGGCGCGCGTCGTGGCCCTGCGGCAGGAGGAGGGGGCGGCGCTGGCCTCTGGCGGCGATGTCTATGACGCGCTGCTCGACGATTATGAGCCGGAGGCCAAGGCCGCCGAGCTGAGCGACATGTTCGGTGCGCTGCGCCCGCGTCTCGTGGCGTTGCGTGAGGCGATCCTTGCCGGGCCCCAGCCCGAACCCCTCTCGGGCTGCTTCGACGAGGCGGCGCAGCTGGCGCTGTCACGCGAGTTGGCCGCAGCCTTCGGCTATGACATGTCGCGCGGGCGTATCGACAAGGCGGTGCATCCGTTCTGCTCGGGCTCGGGCAACGACGTGCGGGTAACGACGCGCACCGACGCGGCCGATCCGTTCAACTGCCTCTATTCGACGATCCACGAGGTCGGGCACGCCAGCTACGAGCAGAACGTCTCGCCCGATTACCTGCTGACCCCGATCGGGCGCGGCGTGTCGATGGGCGTGCACGAAAGCCAAAGCCGGATCTACGAGAACCAGCTTGCCCGATCGCCGGAGTTCGCGGGCTGGCTCATGGGGCGGATGCACGACCGGTTCGGCGATATCGGCATCACCAAGCCCGAGGAGTTCGCCCGCGCCGTGAACCGGGTGTCGAACGGTTATATCCGTACCGAATCCGACGAGGTGCAGTACAACCTGCACGTGCTGATGCGTTTCGATCTCGAACGCGCGCTGATCTCGGGCGATCTCGCCGTGGCGGATCTCGAGGCGGCGTGGAACGACCGCTTTGCCGCCGACTTCGGCTTTGCCGTGGACCGCCCATCGAACGGCTGTTTGCAGGACGTGCACTGGTCGGTGGGCCTCATGGGCTATTTCCCGACCTACAGCCTTGGCAACGTTTACGCGGGCTGCCTCTACCAGGCGCTGCGCGCCGCACGCCCCGGTCTCGACGCAGAGCTGGCGCGCGGCGATCTTGGGGGTGCGACCGGCTGGCTGCGCGAGAAGGTGCAACGCCACGGCGCGCTGCGCGGCCCGCGTGAGACGATCGAGGCCGCCTGCGGCTTTGCGCCCTCAGAGGCACCATTGCTCGATTACCTCGAGGCCAAGTTCGGCGCGCTCTACGATCTCTGAGCCGACGTCCAGCCACCAAAAAGCCCCGCAACCTTTCGGCTGCGGGGCTTTTTGATGTCTCAGCTCCGGCGGCGTCCGCGCCGGGCCGCGCGCTCGGGCCCCGCGCCGTCGGTGCCATCCGACGCCGAGGAGAACCCGCCGAGCCTCTCGACGATCCGCTCGAGCGTCGGGCGCTCTCCGACGGGCCGCGTCTCCAGCGCCTCGCGCATGGCGCGCAGATGCTCGGGCATGGTACCGCAGCAACCGCCGATGATCGTGGCCCCCGCATCGCGAGCGAGGCAGGCATAATCGGCCATTAGCTCGGGCGTGCCGTCATAGTGGATGTGGCCGTCTTGGTATTTCGGGATGCCCGCGTTGCCCTTGGCGATGATCGGTTGCTCGGGCCCGGCGGCGGTGAAGCCGAGGATTGTGCGCATCAGGTCCGACGCGCCGGTGCCGCAGTTGGCCCCGAAGGCGACGGGGGCATTGGGGATCTTGCCGACCATCTTGACCATGTCGGCGCTGGTCAGCCCCATCATGGTGCGGCCCGCGGTGTCGAAGCTCATGGTGCCGCACCACGGCATTCCCGCCTTGGCAAAGGCCTCGGCGGCGGCGCGAAACTCCTCACCGGCCGAGATCGTCTCGACCCAGAGCACGTCGGCGCCACCGGCTTTCAGGCCCTCGGCCTGCTCGTGGAACATCTCGACCGCGATCTCGTGCGTGAGGTTGCCCATCGGTGCCATGATATCGCCCGTCGGCCCGACCGAGCCCGCAACGATCACCGTGCGGCCCGCCTTGTCGGCAACCTCGCGGCCCAGCTCGGCGGCGGCCTTGTTGAGCTCGAACACCCGGTCTTGCGCCTGGTGCAGCTTGAGCCGCGAGGCGTTGCCGCCAAAGCTGTTGGTGAGAAACAGATCCGAACCCGCGTCGACCGCACCGGCGTAGAGCGCGCGGATCTTGTCCTGCTCGGTGACGTTCCACAGCTCGGGCGCGTCGCCCGAGCTCAGCCCCATGTTGAACAGGTTCGTCCCCGTGGCCCCGTCGGCCAGAAGCCAGTCACGTGTCTCGAGAAGTCGGGTAAGCGCGTCGGTCATTGGCGGGGCCTGTCTGGTCAGTGAGGCGCGGCGTGGCGCCGCGGAAGACCGGAAGCCGGATCGGCCGCCGGGCAGTGTCGCGGCCCTTCTGCACCGGACCGTCGCCGAATTCAATGTCGGGGATCGGCGGCTCTGCATCGAGCGGGGCGGGCGCATGCACGGCGCGGGCGATCTCGATCCCGGCGCGCAGTAGGCCGGCGCGGGTCGGGGCGGCGGCGTAAAGCGGCCGCCAGTTCGGTCCGAAGCCTCGTTTGAACTGCTCGAGACCCGCGCCACCGGGCCGGTTTGCCACCCGGCCGCAGACCCATTTCGGCATCCAGCCCGGCATCTGCGGCAGCGCGGCCAACGACAGCTGCGGCACCTGTGCGGCGCGCGCGGCCTCGATCGCGGCGAGGATCAGCGCCATCATCGTGCCGTCGGGGGCGGCGGACGTCTGTCGCATCAGGTCGAGGGTCCAGTCGCCCCGCCCCTGATGAAAGCTGGCAAAGGCCACCAGTTCGCCCTCGTGCCGAGCCAGCACGATGAACTGATGGATCAGCAGCTCGGGGCAGAACCGACCCATCGAAAAGCCGCGCTCGCCGCCCGAGCGCGCGGCCCAATCGGCGTGGATGCGTGCCATTTCGGCCAGTGGCAGGACCTGCGGCGCGCTGTCGATGGTCACGCCCGCCTTCTGGACGGATTTGAGCTTGCGGCGCAGGCTGCGGCAGGCGGGGCGATCAAGGCTCCAGCGGGACGTATCGATCACCGCCTCGGTGGCGATCCGTTCGACCGCCCAGCCGGCGTCGCGGGCGCGGATCGCCATTCGTGGCCCGCATTTGTAAATAGCCGTATTGAGACCGAGGCGGCCGGCATGGGCGCGCAGCGCGGCCAGATCGGGGCGCCCCAAAGGCTCGCCGATGGCGGCCAGGGTGCCGCCGGTGCGCCGCACCAGCCAACCGCTCTCGTGATCGCGCGACAGCAGGATCCGCGCGCCTTGCCAGACCAGACCCCATTCGGCCTGCGGCGCGCGCGCCAGAGCCTGATGCCGTGCTGCGCCTTCGGCCGACAACAGGCCGGGTCGCTTGTCGAGCGCCATGGGGCGGATCAGGGCCAGAAGCGCCAGCAGCGCCGGGATGGCGTGGTAGACGACGCGGTAGCCGATCATCGCGGCGATCAGGTCGGCCTCGGCCACCTGCGGCAGCAGCGCCAGCAGGCACAGCTCGAAGGCGCCGACGCCGCCGGGGCTCTGACTGGCGAGCCCGGCGCCCAGCGCCGCGAGATAAGCGAAGATCGCCGCCGAGGCCGGGATCTCGACGCCCGCGGGCAGCAGCAGCCACAGCACCGCGCCCGCCGCACAGGTGTCGATGGCGGTCCAAATGATTAGCCGGGGCAGGGTGCCCGCGCGCATCTGTGGCAGGCCGGGCAGGCTGGTGATCCGCGATACCCCCGCGATCACAGCGATCGCCAAAAGCGCCGCCAGCGCGGTGTGTCCGTCGAGCAGCAGCAGCGACAAGCCCGCCAGCACGCCCAGCGCCCCCATGAAGGAAACCGAAACCCAGAGCGACAGCCGCGTCGCCGTCCACAGGTCGCATTCGGGCAAGCTGCGCCAGCGCACCAGCGCACCGGTGAGGCTCCCGAAGCCCACGGTCTGCGCGATCGCCATGGCGCGCATCCCCGCCGCACGGGCGCGGGCGGGGGCGATGCCGGTGCCCATCGCGCGGTGCAGCACCACATCGTACTGCCCCAGCGCCCAGAGGCTCAGCCCGGTGCAGGCCAGCGCCCCGATCCACTGTTGCGGCGGCAGCGCCCGGAGCGCGGGCCAGACCGCGCCGAAATCGATGGTTTCGCAACGTCGCGCCAACAGCCACGCGCCAAGGCCCAGAGCCAGCAGGGGCAAGAGCCGCAGCGCGGTTCGCCCAAGGCTGAGGGAGAGGGACCGGGCGCCGCGCGGAGCGGGCTCAGGCGAGGATGCAGACATGGCGGCGGCTCCGGGTCAGAGGGCCGGGATTCTGCCGCGGCGGTGGGCCGGACAGTATCGGACATGGAATGAAAAACGGGTTTATACGGGAACGGCGGATGTCGTCCGGCAGGGCAACATCCCAAAGCCGGCCGCGGGTCGGAAGGTCAGCTTTCCTTTAGCAATTCCGATTTCGCGGCAACGGTGAACTCGGCCATCTTGTCACGGATGTCGTCGTCGCTCATCAAATGGCCGATGTCCCGACGCAGCTTGCGAAACACGTCGTCATCGCCCGCTTCTTCGAACTCGGCCTTGATGACCTCGCGGGTATACTCCGCGGCGGCCTCGCCCTCCTTGTCGAGCAGGCCAGCAGCCCAGAACCCGAGCATCCGGTTGCGCCGGGCTTCGGCGCGGAATTTCATTTCCGCATCATGCGCGAACTTCGCCTCGAAAGCGCGTTCTCTTTCATCGAAGGTGGTCATATGACTTGCCTTTCCACGCCCCCGTCCTAGGCCCACAGGATACGTCCCGCGACACCTTGCCCGCAAGGGGGGCTTGCACTATGAGGCCAGCAAGGCCGCGCCGCGCAGCTTTCCGGTCACGGAAACGTTGCGTCGCCCCGACATCCGGGGCCTTGGCGCGCGAACCCCGTGGAGAGCGCATGGCACGTCGCAAGAAGATTTACGAGGGCAAGGCGAAGATCCTCTATGAAGGCCCCGAGCCGGGAACGCTGGTCCAGTATTTCAAGGACGACGCGACCGCCTTCAACGCCGAGAAAAAGGCCGTGATCGAGGGCAAGGGCGTCCTGAACAACCGCCTGTCCGAATTCTTCATGACCGGCCTGCAGTCGATCGGGGTGCCCACGCACTTCATCAAGCGTCTCAACATGCGTGAGCAGTTGATTCGTCAGGTGGAAATCATTCCGCTCGAAGTCATCGTGCGCAACTTCGCAGCCGGCTCCATGGCCAAGCGTCTGGGCATGGAAGAAGGCGCGCCGCTGCCCCGTCCGATCATCGAGTTCTCCTACAAGGACGACAAACTCGGCGATCCGTTGGTGCCCGAGGAATACATCATCGCCTTCGGCTGGGCCTCGCAGCAGGATCTCGACGACATCGTGGCGCTGGCGCTGCGGGTCAACGACTTCATGTCGGGCGTCATGCACGGCGTCGGCATCAAGCTCGTCGATTTCAAGATCGAGATCGGTCGGATCTGGGACAACGATTTCCAGCGTCTTGTCGTGGCCGACGAGATCTCGCCCGACAGCTGCCGGCTGTGGGACATCGAGACCGGTCAGAAGCTCGACAAGGACGTGTTCCGCAAGGATCTCGGCAGCCTCACCGACGCCTATACCGAAGTGGCGCGGCGCTTGGGCGTGCTGCCCTCGAACGTGACCCATCGGCCGCGCCCGACGCTCATCAACTGAAGCGTCGGGTCGACCCGAGCGACTAGACAGATCGAAGAAGAAGGAGCGGCGCGCATGAAGGCTCGCGTGCAGGTGATGCTGAAGACCGGAGTTCTCGACCCCCAAGGCGAGGCGATCCGCCATGCGCTCGGCGCGCTCGGCTTCGATGGCGTCGAGGGTGTCCGTCAGGGCAAGGTGATCGAGTTGGACCTCGCCGGGACCGATGCGGCGTCCGCAGAGGCCCAAGTGACCGAGATGTGCGAGAAACTTCTCGCCAACACGGTGATCGAAAGCTACAAGATCGACCTGAGCTGAGGTCGCACGCCGCCTCTCGGGGCGGCGTTCGCGTCTTTGGGACAGGTTTCGCTTTCGGGCATCGCTCGGCCGTCTTCGGGGGGCCTGAGCACCGGGAGCGATGCGGCGGTGGTTGCAGGGGAGGGCACCACCGCCGACCTAAATCCCCACTGCGGGGGGCAACCGCCCCCGGTCTCCAATTATCCCATTTGCGGCCCCGCCGCCCCAGACCCCGAAGGATGCCCGCCATGAAGGCCGCCGTCATCGTCTTTCCCGGATCCAACTGCGACCGCGACATGGCCGTCGCCCTGCGCGCCGCCGGTGCCGAGGTCGAAATGGTCTGGCACAAGGATGCCGGGCTGCCACGCGGCGTCGATCTCGTCGCCGTGCCGGGCGGGTTCTCCTTTGGCGATTATCTGCGTTGCGGCGCCATCGCGGCGCAGTCGCCGGTGTGCCGCGCCGTGATCGAGCATGCGCAAAAGGGCGGCTACGTGCTCGGTGTCTGCAACGGCTTTCAGGTGCTGACCGAAACCGGCCTGCTGCCGGGCGCGCTGATGCGAAACGCCGGCATCCGCTTCGTGTGCAAGACGATCCCGCTTACCGTCGCCACCACCGAAAGCGATTTTACCCGCGCTTACGACAAGGGGGCCTCGCTGCAGATCCCGGTCGCCCATCACGACGGCAACTACTTCGTTGACCAGCCCTCGCTCGAGCGGCTGCGCGGCGAGGATCGGATCGCCTTTACCTATGGCGACAACCCTAACGGCTCGACCGGCGACATCGCGGGCGTGCTGTCCGACAACCGCCGCGTTCTTGGCATGATGCCGCACCCTGAGCGGGCGGTGGATGCAGGCCATGGCGGCACCGACGGGCGTGGGCTGTTCGACAGCCTCGTCGGCGCGCTGGTCTCGGCCTGAGCCGGTAGTCACGCCGCCCGTGATCGCGGCGTGATCTACCTCCGCTTGCCGCGCCGCGCGGCGCGGCGTAAACCCGAGCTTATGGCGAACGACACCTCCAGACCGCCCCGTCCGCGGCGCAGTTGGGCCCCGCGCATCGCGTTGGCGCTGTTCTGCCTTGCCGCGATGGCGGTGATCTGGGTGACGAACGTCCTGCTGACCGAGCGGTTTACCGAGGCCACACGCACCCGCACCGACGTGCGCCTCACGCTCTATGTCGGCAACCTGATTTCCGAATTGCAGCGCAACTCCATCGTGCCGCAGCTTTTGGCGCGCGACCCCGAGTTGATCGGGGCGCTGTCGTCCTCGGACTTCTCGCGCTCGACCCAGCGGCTGCTGTCCTTCGTCGACGAGATCGGTGCGGCGAGCCTCGTGCTTTATGACCGCGATGGGCGCATCGTGGCGGCCACCGATCGCAACCGATTGGGAGAGTCGCACCGCGGCGCGCCCTACTTCGTCGATGCGATGCGCGCGAACTCGACCATCTTCACGATCTTCCAGCGGCCCACGGGCGGCTATTCCTTTCTGTATTCGCGCAAGGTGGACGCCAATGGCGCGGCGCTGGGGGTGATTTCGGTCGAGGTCGATCTCGCCAAGCTCGAGCGCAGCTGGGCGGGCACCTCGGATGCGGTGCTCGTCACCAACAGCACCGGCGAGATCATCCTGTCGACCGAACCGCGCTGGCGCGGCCTGCCCGAGAGCGAGGCGCTGGAACGCCAGTCGGCCCCTTCGGCGATCGAGCGCGCCTTTCTCGCCACCGACTGGACCGCGCTTCCGATCGACGCCTACCTGCGCGGCGAGGCGGTTATGCGGCGCGAGCTGCGGGTGCCGTTCCAAGGCTGGAAGATGGTCACCTTCACCGCCTACACGAGCGTGCGCGAGCGGGTGAATGGGGTGCTGGCGCTCGAGATCATGGGATTTGCCATGCTGTTGGCGCTGACCTTCTGGATCAGCTCGCGCAAATCCGCTTCGCGTCTTTTGCTGGTGCGCCGCGAAAGCGACCAGCTGCGGCGGCTCAACATGCGGCTGCAGCGCGAGATCGCGCAGCGCCAGCAGGTCGAGCGCAACCTCGAGAGCGCCGAGCAGACCATCGCGCAGAGTTCCAAGCTCGCGGTGCTGGGCGAGATGTCGGCCAGCGTCAGCCACGAGCTGAACCAGCCGCTGGCGGCGATGAAGACCTATCTCGCGGGGGCGCGGCTTTTGCTGCAGCGTCGCCGCCCCGAAGAGGCGCTGTCCTCGTTCCAACGCATCGACGATCTGATCGACCGGATGGGCGCGATCACCCGACAGCTCAAATCCTATGCCCGTAAGGGCAACCAGGCATTCGAGCCGGTAGACGCCCGCGCGGCCCTGTCTTCGGCGCTCGCCATGATGGAGCCGCAGCTCAAGACGCGCTCGGTCGCGATCAATCGGACGTTGCCGTCCGGACCTGCTATGATCCTCGGCGATCGGTTGCGTTTCGAGCAGGTGATCATCAATCTGCTGCGCAATGCGCTCGATGCGACCAAGGAGGCGCGCGATCCGCGCGTCGACATCACGCTCACGGTCGAGGACGCGGTTGTCCTCACCGTGCACGACAACGGCCCGGGCATCGAGGATCTCGATGCGCTGTTCGAGCCGTTCTATACGACCAAAGCGCCCGGCGACGGTGTCGGACTGGGCCTCGCGATCTCCTCGGGGATCGTGAACGATCTCGGCGGACGGCTGACCGCGCGGAACGCATCCGGCGGCGGGGCTGTTTTCGAAGTGCAGTTGCCTATCTTGGAAGAAGAAATGGCTGCGGCGGAATAGGGGGCTCACATGAGCAAGACCATGAAGGTCGCCATCGTCGATGACGAAAAGGACATGCGACAGTCGATCAGCCAATGGCTGGCGCTGTCGGGCTTCGATACCGAAAGCTATGCCAGCGCCGAAGAGGCGCTCAAGGGGCTAACGGCGGATTATCCCGGCATCGTGGTGAGCGACATCCGCATGCCCGGCATGGACGGGATGCAGTTCCTGCGAAAGCTCAAGAGCGTAGACAGCACGCTTCCGGTCATCATGATCACCGGCCACGGCGACGTCCCGATGGCGGTCGAGGCGATGCGGATCGGGGCGTTCGACTTTCTCGAAAAGCCGTTCAACCCCGACCGGATGACCGAGCTGGCCAAGAAGGCCAGCAACGCGCGCCGCCTCGTGCTCGACAACCGCGCACTCCGGCGCGAGCTGTCGGACGGCTCCGCGCTGATGAACAAGCTGATAGGCTCCTCGCCGGTGATGGAGCGGCTCAAGGAGGATATCCTCGATCTGGGTCAGGCCGATGGCCACGTGCTCATTGAGGGCGAAACCGGCACCGGCAAGACGCTCGTGGCGCATGCGCTGCACGCGGTGGGCGCGCGGGCTTCCAAGAAGTTCGTGCTGATCTCCTGCTCGGCCTATGACGAGGACCGGCTCGGAGCGCGGCTCTTTGGCCCGGCGGCCGAGGACGAGCCGATCCCGGCGCTCGAAGAGGCGCGCGGCGGTACGCTCGTGCTCGAGGACATCGAGGCGCTGTCGAGCGCCATGCAGGCACGTCTGCTGACCGCGATCAACGATCAGGGCATGCCGTCGGAGACCCGCATTGTCGGGATCTGCAACCTGCAGGACGAGGGCAAGACCTGCGAAAGTGTGCTGCGGCCCGATCTCTATTATCGCCTCGCTGCGCTGCGCATCATCGTACCGCCGCTGCGCCAGCGCGGCGAGGACATCCTGTCGCTGTTCACCCGGCTTTCCGAGCAGTTCGCCGACGAATATGGCTGCGACGCGCCCGAGGTCAGCGCGCAGGAGGCCGCGCAGCTGTTGCAGGCGCCATGGCCCGGCAACGTGCGCCAGCTCATCAACGTGGCCGAGCGCGCGGTGCTGCAGAACCGGCGCGGCTCGGGCTCCATCGCCTCGCTGCTGATGACCGATGGCGACGAGCAGAGCGATCAGGCGATGACCACCGAGGGCAAGCCGCTCAAGGAGTTCGTCGAAGCTTTTGAACGGATGCTGATCGACAACACGATGCGCCGCCACAAGGGCTCGATCGTGGCTGTGATGGACGAGCTGTGCCTGCCGCGCCGGACGCTCAACGAGAAGATGGCCAAATACGGGCTGCAACGCTCGGATTACCTCTGAATAGAGGGACTTTGACGGAAGGTTGGGCCGCCCCTCGGGGCGGCCTTTCACATTCATCATTGTGTCATGTGGACAAGTGCCGCTATGAAGGTCGGAACGGGCATGCGCTTGGCGTCGTTGCCCGGACGGATTTTCCGCTCCCTTTGCGACGGGGTTCCCCGGCACCGGAGGCGGACGAGACCGGCCCCGAGAGGGGCCGTTGACCTGACCCCGACCGGCCCGCTCATCTGGATGGCCGCCGGGCATGAACTGGCCCCCAGGGCCGAGGAAGAACCGCGATGCAACGCGCGCAGCATGCAGGCGACCCGTTGACGGCCCCGAGGGGCCGCACGGAGGCCGATACGCGCTTGATCGCCTCAATCGGACATGAGCGCGCGACAGGCGCCCCCCCGGGGGCGCCATCAGGCGCGCCATGCGAATGGATAACATGGCAAAGAAAATGCTCATCGACGCCACGCACGCGGAAGAGACCCGCGTCGTGGTTTGTGACGGAAACAAGGTCGAGGAATTCGACTTCGAAAGCCAGAGCCGCCGTCAGCTCGCCGGAAACATCTATCTCGCCAAGGTCACGCGCGTAGAGCCGTCGCTGCAGGCGGCCTTCATCGACTACGGCGGCAACCGGCACGGCTTTCTCGCCTTCTCCGAGATCCACCCCGACTACTACCAGATCCCCGTGGCCGACCGCGAGGCGCTGCTGGCCGAAGAAAAGGCCTATGCCGAAAGTATGAAGGCCGAGGCCGATGCGGCGGGCAGCGACGAGGAGACCGACGAGGCCGAGGACAGCAACGGCGACCGGCCCCGGCGTCGCCGCTCGCGCTCGCGCAGCCGTGCGTCGGAGGCCAACACCGATGCCGTCAGCACCCAAGGTGACGACGAGATCTCCGGCATGGAGGTGATCGACGCCGAGGACGAGGCCGACGCCTCTGCAAGCGACGAAGGCATCGAAAGCGTCGCCGACGAGGACGACAGCGAAGACGTGCGTCCCGCGCGCAAGCCACGTCCCAAGCGCTACAAGATCCAGGAAGTCGTCAAGGTCCGGCAGATCATGCTGGTTCAGGTCGTCAAGGAAGAGCGTGGCAACAAGGGTGCCGCACTTACCACCTATCTCTCGCTGGCGGGCCGCTACTGCGTGCTGATGCCCAACACGGCGCGGGGCGGCGGCATCAGCCGCAAGATCACCAACGCCGCCGATCGCAAGAAGCTCAAGGAAATCGCGGGCGAGATGGATGTGCCCGAGGGCGCAGGCCTGATCATCCGCACCGCAGGCTCCCAGCGCACCAAATCCGAGATCAAGCGCGACTATGAATACCTGCAGCGCATGTGGGAGCAGATCCGCGAGCTGACGCTCAAGTCGATCGCGCCCGCCAAGATCTACGAGGAAGGCGACCTCATCAAGCGGTCGATCCGCGATCTCTACTCCAAGGAGATCGACGAGGTCATCGTCGAGGGCATCGACGGCTTCCGCACCGCGCGCGACTTCATGAAGATGATCATGCCGTCGCACGCCAAGAACGTGAAGCCCTACACCGATCCGCTGCCGCTCTTCGCGCGTTATCAAGTCGAGAGTTATCTCTCGGGCATGTTCAACCCGACGGTGCAACTGCCCTCCGGCGGCTATATCGTGATCGGCATCACCGAGGCGCTCGTCGCCATCGACGTGAACTCCGGCCGCGCCACCAAGGAAGGCTCGATCGAGCAGACCGCGCTCAAGACCAACCTCGAGGCGGCCGACGAGGTCGCGCGCCAACTGCGTCTGCGCGATCTCGCGGGTCTGATCGTCATCGACTTCATCGACATGGATGAGCGGCGTAACAACACCGCGGTGGAAAAACGCTTCAAGGACAAGCTCAAGACCGACCGCGCCCGCATTCAGGTCGGTCGCATCTCGGGCTTCGGCCTGATGGAGATGAGCCGTCAGCGTCTGCGCCCCGGCATGCTCGAGGCGACGACGCAGCCCTGTTCGCATTGCCACGGCACCGGCCTTCTGCGCTCGGACGACAACGTGGCTCTGGCGATCCTGCGCCAGCTCGAGGAAGAGGGCGTGCGGGGCCGCACCAAGGAGGTGCTGATCCGCGTGCCCTACGCGATCATGAACTTCTTGATGAACCACAAGCGCGAGCACGTCGCCGCCATCGAGCAGCGCTACGGCATGGCCGTGCGTGTCGAGGGGGATGCGACGCTGATCTCGCCCGACTTCGTGGTCGAAAAGTTCAAGACCGCCACCCGTACCGTCCCCGAGGCCGCGCCGATCGTGTCCTCGGCCGCGCTGATGGAGGCGCTCGACGCCGAGTATGATTTCGACGCCGATGAGGAAGAGGACGAGGAGGAGGTCGCCGAGGCCGAAGCCGAAACCACGACCGAAGTCGCGCCGCAGCAGGATGCGCCCGAGAGTGCCGAGGACGACGACAAGCCCCGCAAGAAGCGGCGTCGGCGTCGGCGGCGTCGGGGCGGCAACGGCGAAGGGGCCGATGCCCAGAGTGATGATCAAAGCGATGATCAGAACGAGGACGGCTCCGACGAGACCGACGACAGCGCCGAACCCGCTGTTGTGAGCGTGGCCGAAACCGTCAAGGCCGCCGAAGCGGTCGAGGCCGCAGCCCCCGAGCAGGCGCCCGCGACCGAGCCGGCTCCTGCCGCCGAAGCCGAGGCCAAGCCGAAGCGGACTCGCGCGCGCAGCCGCAAGAAGGACGCGGTCGAGGACACGACTGTCGCTGCGCCAGCGGCCGAAGCGCCCGCCGATCCGGTGGCCGAAGAAGCGCCCAAGCCCAAGCGCACGCGCCGCAAAAAGGCCGAAACACCGGAGACCGCCTCGGCGGAAGCCGGCGCCGAAGCCGAAGCCGCTCCCAAGCCCAAGCGGACTCGTCGCAAGAAGGCCGAGCCCAAAGCCGAGGAGGTCGCCGAGACCGCTCCGGTCCCGGCTGCGGCCGAACCCGCCGCCGCAGGTGCGGTCGAGACCGATGCGAGCGACAAGCCCGAAGCGGCTCCGGCCTCCGAAGCGCCCGAGGTGATGCCCGAGGTGGCGCAGCAGGTGGCCGAGACGATCGCCGAAACGCGAAAGGCCCCGGAGGCGGAGGCCGAGAAAGCATCGCGCGAGACCGTGGATGCCGGTGGCGAGGATGACGACAAGAAGCCGCGTCGCCGTGGCTGGTGGTCGATCGGCCGCTGAGGCAACGGATCAGACAAACGGGAAGGCCGGGCAGGGAAACCTGCCCGGCCTTTGCCGTTTATGGGCGCGGCGCTGTAACCGAACGAAAGCGCCGCTTTTCTTCCGTCAGCCGCGCCGGATCCGGTGGATCTGCGCCGTGCCGTCTTCGGTCAGGCCAAGGTGGACATGCCCTGCCTCCGTGCAGAAATGCGGCAGGTCGATCCGCGCCACGGGATCATCCGAAGTGATTTCCAGTACTTCGCCCGGTGCCATCGCCGACAACAGCTTGCGCGCCTTGAGCACCGGCAGCGGACAGATCAGGCCGCGTGCGTCGTAGCGGCGTGATAAGGGAAGCGACACTTGGAAAACCCTTCTTTTGGAACAGGAGCCGGTCGATATCGTTGACCTGCCGAAGATGGAAACGCAAGACGAAGGAGGTCACATGACCCGCATGATGAACACCACCGCCTTGGCCCTTGGCCTTACCCTTGCCGCCGGCGGCGCGCTGGCCGAGGCCCATACCGAGATGGGGATGGGCAGTGGCCGGCTGACGGCTGACAATCTCGCGAATACCATCCGCGCCGAGAGCCTGATCGGCTCGAACATCTACACGCTGCAGGCCGAGTACGATGAGACGCTGTGGACCGACACGCCTTATTACGAGGAAGTCGATGCCGAGTGGGAAGAAATCGGCGAAGTCGAAGACATCGTGATTTCGGCCGATGGCCAGATGATCGGTCTCGTGATCGAGACGGGTGGCTGGCTCGATATCGGTGATGAAGAGGTGATCCTGGACTTCAGCGAAGTACGTCTGGCGGGCGATTACGCCGGCGGTGACTACTCCCTGGTCACGCGCATGAGCCAAGAAGAACTCGAGGCGCTGCCCGAGGCGAACGAAGGTTACTACAATTGGTGGAACTGATCGTTCTTCTAGCCTGATACGAAAAGGGCCGTGGCATCCGCCACGGCCCTTCTTGTTTCGAGGATTGCGACCTCAGTTGCGCAGGATCGAACGGCCCGCATAGATCGCGGTCTCGCCCAGCATTTCCTCGATACGGATCAGCTGGTTGTACTTGGCGAGCCGGTCGGAGCGCGCGAGCGAGCCGGTCTTGATCTGGCCGCAGTTGGTGGCGACGGCAAGGTCGGCGATGGTCGCGTCCTCGGTTTCGCCCGAACGATGCGACATCACGCAGGTGAAGCGCGCGCGCTGCGCCATTTCCATGGCCTGCATGGTCTCGGTCAGTGTGCCGATCTGGTTGACCTTCACCAGCAGCGAGTTGGCCGAACCCTTTTCGATGCCGTCCTTGAGCCGGGCCGGGTTGGTGACGAAGAGATCGTCGCCGACGAGTTGCACCCGGTCGCCCAGCGCATCGGTCAGCGCCTTCCAGCCGTCCCAGTCGTCTTCGGACATGCCGTCTTCGATCGAGATGATCGGGTAGTCGTTCACCAGAGCTTCGAGATAGGCGACGTTTTCCTGAGAGGTCAGCGACTTGCCTTCGCCCTTCAGCTCGTACTTGCCGTTCTTGTAGTACTCGGTCGCGGCGCAATCGAGTGCGAGGTAGATGTCCTCGCCCGGCTTGTAGCCTGCCTTTTCGATGGACTTCAGGATGAAATCGAGCGCCTCGCGGGTCGAGCCCAGCTCGGGCGCAAAGCCGCCTTCGTCGCCAAGGCCGGTGGACATGCCCGCCGCCGACAGCTCCTTCTTGAGGGTGTGGAACACCTCCGAGCCCATGCGCACGGCTTCACGGATGCTGGTCGCCGAGACCGGCATGATCATGAATTCCTGAATGTCGATCGGGTTGTCGGCATGCTCGCCGCCGTTGATGATGTTCATCATCGGCACCGGCAGGACGCGGGCCGACATGCCGCCGACATAGCGGAACAGCGGCTGCGTGGTGTATTCAGCGGCGGCCTTGGCGACGGCCATGGAGACGCCCAGGATCGCGTTGGCGCCAAGACGGCCCTTGTTGTCGGTGCCGTCGAGCTCGATCATGGTCTGGTCGATCTCGACCTGCTCGGTCGCGTCCATGCCGAGGATGGCTTCGGCGATTTCGCCGTTCACGGCGGCCACGGCCTCGAGAACGCCCTTGCCCATGTAGCGGCTCTTGTCGCCGTCACGCTTTTCGACCGCCTCATAGGCACCGGTCGAGGCGCCCGAGGGCACGGCGGCGCGGCCCATCGTGCCGTCTTCGAGGATCACGTCCACTTCGACCGTCGGGTTGCCCCGGCTGTCGAGGATTTCGCGGGCGTGAATGTCGATGATCGTGCTCATGGAGATCTCCTATGGGAAGGTTTGGAGGTTCTATAACGCGGGCGTGACCCGGCGTGAAGCGCGCCTGAGCCGGGCTTCGCGAAGAAGCGTGTAGATGCCCGATCCAACGATGATCGTGGCACCGATATAGGTCAGCAGGTCGGGCCGCTCGCCAAAGGCGAAGTAGGCCACGAACAATGCAAAGACGAGGCGGGTGTAGCGGTAGGGCGCGATTACCGAAATCTCGCCCATCCGCGTCGCCGCCGTCAGCGCCCAGTAGCCAGCGACCCCGACGCCAATGGCAGCCAGAAGCCGCAGCGCGTTGGTGGTCGAGGGCCAGACAAGACGTTCACCAGCAACGACCACCATCAGATAACCGACGGGCACGAGGATCAAGAAAGCGTAGGTCGAGAGCTTCAGTGACGAGATCGTGCGCGGCACACGGCGCGAGGCGAGGTCACGCGCGGCGAGGCCGATGGTGCCGAGAACCGCAAAGAGCGACATCGGCGTGAAGCCTTCGGCGCCGGGACGGATCACGAGGAGCACGCCGAAAAGACCGACGCAAATCGCGCTCCAGCGGCGCCAGCCCACCGGTTCGGCGAAAAAGACGGCGGCACCAAGCGTCACCAGAAGCGGGTTGGCCTGCAAGATCGCCGATGCGGTGGCCAAGGGCGACAGCGCCACGGCGGTGATGAAGCCCGCGGTGCCGATCACCTCGCCCAGATTGCGCGCGATCACCGCCCTGTGGTGGAAATCGGGCGACAGGAGCCGCTCGCCACGGGCCATCGACATGATGGCAAAGACGATGCCACCCCCGAGACCGAGGAACATCAGGATCTGTCCCACCGGCAGCGCACCGGCCATCATCTTGATGAACATGTCTTCGAGCGCGAAGCCGAGCATGCCCGCGACCATCAGGGCGCTGCCGCGCAGGTTTTCCATGTCTCAGCCTTCTTTCTTGGCCGGGGCGGCCGGGACGCCGTAAAGCTCAAGCCGGTGCCCGATGAGCCGGTAGCCCAGCCGTTCGGCGATGCGTTCTTGCAATTCCTCGATCTCGGGATCGACGAACTCGATCACCTCGCCCGAGTGCATGTCGATCAGGTGGTCGTGATGCTCGCGGTCGGTGGTCTCGTAGCGCGCGCGCCCGTCGCCAAACTCGTGCTTTTCGAGGATGCCCGCCTCTTCGAAAAGCTTCACCGTCCGGTAGACCGTGGCAAGCGAAATGCGTGCATCCTCAGCTGCGGCGCGGGCGTGCAGTTCCTCGACGTCGGGGTGGTCTTCGGCGGCCTCCAGAACCTGCGCGATCACCCGTCGCTGCTCGGTCAGGCGCAGGCCGTTCTGCTCGCAGCGCGACAGGATGGTTTCGGGCATGGGCAGGGTCCGTGGAGATGTCTCATCGCCCGTCTAGCCGGTTCGCCCCGAGGACACCACCCTACGGGAACACGCGGCCTCGCGCGGCGTCACCATGCGGTGAGGCGGGGTGACAGAGGCGGGCAGGGCCGGGCAGGCTGGCCGGGGGGAGGACGCAACATGCGTATCATCACGATCATCGCGGCATTGGCGATCGCCGGGGCGGCGCAAGCCCAGCCCGCGCGCTGGCAGGGACAATGGCCGAACACCGATTTCGCCACCACCGACATAACCGACTGGTCCGAGATCATGTCCGGCGGCCCGCCCAAGGACGGCATTCCCGCGATCGACGACCCCCGCATGATCGCCGCCGCCACCGAGACACGGCTTTCCCCGACCGAACCGGTAATGGTCTGGCCGGTTGAGGGTGGCCCGGCGCGGGCCTATCCGATCCGCTACCTGCTATGGCACGAGATCGTCAACGACGCGGCGGCGGGCGTGCCGGTGGCCGTCACCTATTGCCCCTTGTGCAACTCGGGCATGGTGTTCGACCGGCGGGTCGGTGGTGAAGAGCTGTCGTTCGGCGTCTCGGGGATGCTGCGCGCCTCGGACATGGTGATGTACGACCGCCAGACCGAAAGCTGGTGGCAGCAGGCCATCGGCACCGGCATCGTCGGCGAGATGACCGGGCGGGAACTGGAGCTTTTGCCAGCATGGATGGACAGCTGGGAGAGGTATCTCGCGGCCTATCCGGACGGGCTGGTGATGGATGAGCCCGACTGGAGCCGCGACTATGGGCGCAATCCTTACGTCAGCTACGACAGCTCTGCGAAGCCGTTCCTCTATTCGGGCGAAATGCCGCCCCATGATATCGCGCCGCTGATGCGGGTGGTGCGCGTGGGCGACCGGGCCTGGCCGTTCTCGCGGTTGCGCGCGGCGGGCAAGGTCACGGAGGCTGGCGTGACGATCTCTTGGGAGGCGGGGCAAGCGAGCGCGCTCGATGCGGGCCGGGTGGCGCAGGGGCGCGACGTGGGCAACGTGCGGGTGCGCGATGCACAGGGCCGCGACGTGCCGCATGATGTGCTTTTCGCCTTTGCGTTCCACGCCTTCTGGCCCGAGGGGGAATGGATGCTCGGCGGTTAGACACGCCCCTCGCGGGCCTGCTGGCCGCGCTGCCAGAATACCAAGGACATCACCGCGACCATGGCGCAGGCGATGAGGCCAAGCCCGCGTTCGGCCAGCCCGTCGATGGAGGTGGGCGCCATGAGAAACAGCGGGGCGGCCACGGCCCAAGCGATGGCAAGGGCGATCAGGGCGACCCGTACCTTGGGATGATCGCGTCCAAAGCCCGCCGCCATGCTGAGCGGAGCCGCGAGGAACAGCACACCGAGGCCGTAGACGAGATAGATGTGGATCACCACGCCTTCGCTGTCGCCATCGCCGTATTCGTTGCGCGCGCCGACCACCACGACCAGCGCCGCGAGAAGCGCGAGCGACACCACCCCGACCGACCAGCCGATGCCACCCAGATGCGCATGCGCTGCCGCCAGCGCCGTGGCAAAGAGCCCCGCCGCAAAGCCATAGAGCGCGACATCCATGATGATCTCCCACTCTCCCGCGCCAAGATCGCTGATCGTGTCGGCAATCCAGTCGTGGCCCGGTACGACGATCTGCGCGGCGATGGTGCCGGCGATCATCGACACGCAGCCAAACAGGCCCAAGGCCCCGAGCAACAAGAGCAGATAGGGGCGTTCCGCGTCGACCGATTGTCCGGTGGCGTCCTTCATGGCGTCTCTCCCGTGATGGCAGGCCAACGGGAGGGGGCGCGGCTGGTTCCCTTTCGGATGGGTGGGCACCCAGTGGAACGAAAGGGGGCGGATCTCGCCGCCCCCTTGGTCTCAGCCCAGACGCACCAGCGCGTGGCGCTTCTTGCCCGCCGAAAGCTTGATCGGCGTGGTCAGCGCCGCGCGGTCGATCATCAGGCCCGCGTCGGTCAACGGTGCGTCGTCGAGCCTCGCCCCATTGTCCGAAATCAGCCGCTTGGCCTCCTTGCCCGAGCCGGCAAGCCCGGCGCGCACGATAAGCTGCACGATCGAGATGCCCTCGGCCACCTCGGCCTCGGAGAGGGTGAGCGTCGGCAGGTCATCGCCCACGCCGCCCTTCTCGAACACCTCGCGCGCCGTGGCCCGGGCGGCCTCGGCGGCGTCGCGGCCGTGCAAAAGCGCCGTGACCTCGTCGGCGAGCACGATCTTGCCCTCGTTGATCTCCGAGCCCGACAGAGCACCGAGACGTTCACACTCCTCCACAGGCAGCTCGGTATAGAGCTTGAGGAAGCGGCCGACGTCGGCGTCGGTGGTGTTGCGCCAGAACTGCCAGAACTCGTAAGGGCTCAGCATGTCCTCGTTGAGCCAGACGGCACCGCCCTGACTCTTGCCCATCTTGCGCCCGTCCGAGGTTGTCAGCAGCGGCGAGGTCAGGCCGTAGATCTCATGATCGAGCACGCGGCGCGTCAGATCGATGCCGTTGACGATGTTGCCCCACTGGTCCGAGCCGCCCATCTGCAGCACGCAGCCATAGCGGCGGTTCAGCTCGAGGAAGTCGTAGGCCTGCAGGATCATGTAGTTGAACTCGAGGAACGACAGCGATTGCTCGCGGTCGATCCGCGACTTCACGCTTTCGAACGACAGCATCCGGTTGACCGAGAAATGCCGCCCGATGTCGCGCAGGAATTCGAGATAATTGAGGTTGTCGAGCCATTCGGCGTTGTCGAGCATCAGCGCGTCGGTCGGCGCGTCCCCATAGGAGAGGTAGCGTGCGAAGACCTTCTGCATGCCGGAGATGTTCGAGGCGATCTGTTCAGGCCCCAGCAGGGGCCGCTCGTCCGAGCGGAAGCTCGGATCGCCCACCTTGGTGGTGCCGCCGCCCATCAGGGTGATCGGCTTGTGCCCGGTCTTTTGCAGCCAACGCAGCATCATCACGTTCAGCAGGTGGCCCACGTGCAGCGACGCGGCCGTGGCGTCATAGCCGATATAGGCGGGCACAACCCCCTTCGACAGCGCCTCGTCCAAGCCCTGATAATCGGTGCAGTCGGCCAGATAGCCACGCTCGATCATCACGGACATGAAGTCGCTCTTGGGGTGGTAGGTCATGTCTTGTGCCCCTCTCTTGGTCGCGCCACTCTATAGGCATCAGACGAGGCGAGGGAAAGCGCGATGCGGCGGTTCGGGACGGGCGACAGGATCAGGGCCTTGGGCGCGATGTCGGGCACCTCGCTCGACGGCGTCGACGCCGCGGTGATCGAGACCGACGGAGAGCGTGTCTTCGGCTTTGGCGACAGCGCCTACAGGCCCTATTCGGAGGCCGAGCGTGCGGTGCTGCGTGCCGCGCTGGGCCTGTGGGAGGGCCCGGAGGTAGATGCGGCCGCCGAGGTGGTCGAGACCGCCCATGCCGAGATCCTGTCGCGCTTCGATGGCATCGACCTGATCGGCTTTCACGGCCAGACCTTCGCGCATGACCCGAAGGGGCGCGGCACGCATCAGGCGGGCTCCGGCGCGATCCTTGCCGAGGCTCTGGGCCTGCCCGTGGTCTGGGACTTTCGCAGCGCCGACGTGCGGTTCGGCGGCGAAGGCGCGCCGCTCGCACCGTTCTATCATTTCGCGCTGGCAAAGTTCATCGAGGCCGAGGGGCCTTTGGCGTTCCTGAACCTCGGCGGCGTCGGCAACCTTACCTTCGTCGATCCGGGATACGCGCAGGCGGACGCCAATGGCGCGCTGCTGGCCTTCGACACTGGCCCAGCCAATGCGCCGATCAATGATCTGGTGCAGGCCCGGTTGGGTCAGCCACTCGACAAGGAAGGCGCGCTGGCGGCGCAGGGCGAGGTGGATGACGCGATCGTGGCGCGCTTCTTGCAGCACCCGCATTTCTTCCGCATGGCCCCAAAATCGCTCGACCGCGATGCCTTTGCCGCGCTGGCGCGCGAGGTTGAGGCGCTGTCGGATGCGGATGCGGCGGCAACGCTGACCGCCTGCGCCGCGGCCTCCGTGATGCGCGGGATGGAGCAGTGCCCCGAACCGCCCGCGCGGTTGCTGGCGACCGGGGGCGGCCGGCACAACCCGGTGCTGATGGCGATGATCGCGGCGGGCTGCGATTGTCCGGTCGTGCCGGTCGAGGATGTCGGCCTCGACGGCGACATGCTCGAGGCGCAGGCCTTCGCCTATCTCGCGGTGCGGGTGGCGCGCGGGCTGTCGACCTCGGCTCCGGGCACAACGGGCGTGCGCGCGGCCGTAGGCGGCGGCACGCTCAGCCGACCGGGCGAGCTTGCGGTGGCGCTGGGCTGAAACGCAGAACGCCGCCCCGGAGGGCGGCGTTCGACAAAGGTACGATGTTTGGGTCTCAGAACGGGATCTCGTCGTCGATGTCGCGGCTGCCGCCACCGCCACCCTGACCGCCGCCCTGGTTGCTGTCGCCATAGCCGCCACGGTCGTCGTAGCCGCCCGAGCCGCCGCCATAGCCGCCCCGGTCATCGCCGCCGTACCCGCCGCCCGAGCCACCGCCGTCACCGCGACCGCCGAGCAGCGTCAGGTTGCCGGTGAAGGGGCGCAGCACCACTTCGGTCGAGTAGCGGTCATTGCCCTGCTGGTCCTGCCACTTGCGGGTTTCCAGCTGGCCCTCGAGATAGACGGTCGAGCCTTTTTTCAGATACTGCTCCGCGATCCGGCCCAGCGGCTCGTTGAAGATCGCGACCGAGTGCCACTCGGTGCGCTCGCGGCGCTCGCCGCTGTTCTTGTCCTTCCAGGTCTCGGAGGTGGCGACGCGCAGGTTCACGACCTTCCCACCGTTCTGAAAGGTCCGGACTTCCGGGTCGCGACCCAGATTGCCGATGATGATCACCTTGTTGACGGATCCAGCCATGTGGTCCTCCTGCCTTGTCGAATCTTGCGTTTCTTTCGCGCCGACCCTAAGCCGCGCGGCCGCTTTATGACAGCCCAATTGGCGGTTCGCGCTTTCCTTTCCGCCCCGCTCCCGGGTAGCGTTGGGGCAGCGAACGCACCAGCGCCGGGATTAACCGGCGGAACGGAGGGACGCGATGACCAATCACTTCAAGGGCGCCGTTCTGGCGGCGCTGGGCCTTGCTTGCGCAGCACCGGCCTTGGCCGACCGGGTGTCAAGCAGCTCGGCTCCCAGCCTCTTTGCCTCGCAGCTCAGCGTGCTCGACGGGCGCGCCGCCTCGCAATACTCGGGCTCGGGCCGGCTGCAGCCGCCGCGTGCCGAGGTGCCGCAGGAGTTGGTGGTGGCGGCAGCCCAGGCTCCGGCTTATCGCGGCCGCTACAAGGGGCCTTATCTCACGCTTGCGCGCGACGCCGCCCGCAAGCACCGGATCCCCGAGGATCTGTTCTTGCGCCTCGTGCAGCAAGAGAGCGGTTGGAATGCTGGCGCGGTCAGCCGGGTAGGGGCGCTGGGTCTGGCACAGCTGATGCCGGACACCGCGCGCCAGCTGCGCGTCGACCCTAGGGATCCGCGCCAGAATCTCGAAGGCGGGGCACGCTACCTGCGCATGCAATACGACGCTTTCGGCGATTGGCGTCTGGCCCTTGCGGCCTACAACGCGGGTCCCGGCGCGGTTGCCAAATATCGTGGCATCCCGCCCTTTGCCGAGACCCGGCATTACGTAAAGGCGATCCTGGGGGGCTGACGCGCCTCAGGAGGCCAGACGACGCGCCATGGTTTCCACGTCGTCGGTCTTGAGCTTCGGGATCAGCCGATAGGCGGCGTTGACGAAGCAAAACAGCGAGAAACCCAGCAGGCCTACGGCCAGCACAGTCACCAGCACGGTGCCATAGGGTTTGCTACGCAGCCAATCGAAGGCCTCGGCCAGACCGCCCGCTTCGCTGGGGTTCAGCGTCCACGCGGCGTAGACCAGCAGAAAACCGACGATGGCGATCACGGCACCATTGGCGGCAAGGCCCGCGGTCAGCGCGGGTTGCAGCTTGATCGTCGTCGGGCGTGCGCGCAGATTCTGCATGTATTTGTGCGTGAGACCCTTCCAGATGTAATAGATGCCCGCGCCCAGACCGATGGCGCCGGCGATGCCGACGATCCATTGTCCGAACGGCATCTGCATGATCTTGGCGGTCCATTTGTCGATGCTGGAGCCGCCGCCGGAGCCGCTCGACGAGGGCATCAGGATCGCCGCCGCCGTGAAGGCGAGGCCGAGGTGGATGACGCCGGTCACGACCTGACCGATCCGCGCCACGATGCCCTTGGCGTCGCTGCCATGCGCCTCGAGATCCCAGAACGCCGCGACGAGCCGCCAGATGCCGTAGGCCGCGAGACCGATGGCGATCAGCGCCAGCAGCGCGATACCCCACCAAACCCGCTCCAGCGAGGCCATCGCCTCACCGGTGCCGCCCGGCGTCGAGCCGCGCCAGATTGCGAGGAGCGACAGGATCGCCACCACAAGATAGATGAGGCCGCGGCCCGCATAGCCCGCGCGCATCACCGGGACCGCCCATTGGAGATTTTGTTGTGTCATGACCCCACAAGCCGACCCAAGCCTCGCGGGTTCCACTCGGTCGACAGGGTTTTGCAAGGGCGTGTCGCGGCCTCCCGCATCGGGATGTGTTTCAGCGGCTCAGACTCGCGGGATCGACATCACGCCAACCACTCATGCGGCTGCGAAACCAGCTGCGCTGACGCTTGGCGTATTGGCGCGAGGCGAGGATCGCGGCAGAGCGCGCGGTGTCGAGATCGATCTCGCCGCGCAGATGCGCCACCAGCTCGGGCGCGCCTATGGCACGCGCCCACGGCGCGCGCGGGCTCCAATGGGGCAGGTTCGCGCGCACCTCCTCCATCGCGCCCTCCGCGAGCATGACATCGAAGCGCCGCGCGATTCGCGCATTGAGCCAGTCCGGATCAGGCCGCAGCACCAGAGGTTGCGCGGCCTCGAGCGGCAGCAGCGGTGCGGGCGTCGCGGCCTGCCACTCGGCGATGCCCCGCCCGGTGGCGCGCCGCACCTCCCAGGCCCGCTGCACCCGCGCGCGGTTGTTGAGGTCGATGCCTCCGGCGCTGGGCGCGTCGAGACCGGCGATGAGGTCGGGCAGGGCGATCGCATCGGCCTCTGCGCGGATCTCGGGCGGCGTGGCCGGGATCTCGGCCAACCCTTCGGTCAGCGCCGAGAAATACAGCCCCGTGCCGCCGACGATGATCGGACGCGCGCCCTTCAAAAGCGGTGCCACCGCGCGCAGCCAGTGGCCCACCGACCATTCCGCATCGCGAGAGACTTGCCCGTAGAGCGCATGCGGCGCGCGCGCTTCCTCCTCCACCGAGGGACGCGCGGTGAGCACGCGCCAGTCCGCATAGACCTGAAGCGCGTCGGCGTTCACCACCACGCCGCCGCCGGTCTCGGCCACGGCGAGCGCCAGCGCCGACTTGCCCGAGGCGGTCGGTCCGGCGATCAATACTGGGCGCGCAGGATCGAGCCCGCGCGCGATCTCGATCAGCGCGCTCATCCCCGGCCAGCGACCGCCGAGGCTGCCTGCACGGCATTGAACACCGGCGCGGTTTCGTCCATCTTGCGCGACGACCCCAGACCCCCCGAACCACGCACGGAGCCCCCATGACCGATACCCAAAAACCCGCCTTCCGCAGGGTGATGCTGAAGATCTCCGGGGAGGCACTGATGGGGAATACGGCGTTCGGTCTGCATCCGCCGACCGTCGAACGCATCGCGCGCGAGGTCAAGTCGGTGCATGATCTCGGCGTCGAGATCTGCATGGTGATCGGTGGCGGCAACATCTTTCGCGGGCTGTCGGGCTCGGCGCAGGGGATGGAGCGCACCACCGCCGATTACATGGGCATGTTGGCCACGGTGATGAACGCGCTGGCGATGCAGTCGGCGCTCGAGGAGCTGGGCGTGTTCACCCGTGTGATCTCGGCCATCCCGATGGATCAGGTCTGCGAGCCCTACATCCGCCGCCGCGCGGTGCGTCACCTTGAAAAGCAGCGCGTCTGCATCTTTGCCGCCGGCACCGGCAACCCGTATTTCACCACAGACACCGCCGCGACCCTGCGCGCCAATGAGATGAGCTGCGAGGCGATCTTCAAAGGCACAAAGGTCGATGGGGTCTATGACAAGGATCCCAAGAAGTTCCCGGATGCCAAGCGTTACGAGACCGTGACCTATGACGAGGTTCTGGCCAAGCACCTGGGCGTTATGGACGCCTCGGCCATCGCCTTGGCGCGCGACAACAGCCTGCCGATCATCGTGTTCTCGCTCGACGAGCCGGGCGGCTTTCGTGGCATCCTCGCGGGTGAGGGCACCTCGACCCGCGTGCATGGCTGAGTGAAACCTGACCCGAACTCGCCTCGTGTCTGACATGCGTTTGACAATCGGTGACGATAGGGTCGGGCAAAGTGTTCTGGAATGCTGTGGCTGTTGACGCTATCACCGGCGCCAACAGCCCGCTCCCAATGACAAGAAGAGACCGATGGCAGACGATTTCGAACTCGATACCGACGACCTTCAGCGCCGCATGGATGGGGCGATCGCATCCTTGCGCACCGAATTCGCCTCGCTGCGCACGGGCCGTGCTTCGGCCTCGATGCTCGAGCCGGTGATGGTCGATGCCTACGGCAGCGCGACCCCGATCAACCAGGTCGGCACCGTCAACGTGCCCGAGCCGCGCATGGTGACGATCAACGTCTGGGACAAGGCGCTCGTGGGCAAGGTCGAGAAGGCGATCCGCGAAAGCGGTCTCGGCATCAACCCGCAGCTCAACGGCACGATCATCATGCTGCCGATCCCCGAGTTGAACGAGGAGCGCCGCACCCAGCTGACCAAGGTGGCTGGCCAATACGCCGAGCACGCCCGCGTCGCGATCCGCAACCTGCGGCGCGACGGCATGGATCAGGTCAAGAAGGCCAAGAACGACGGCCTCTCCGAGGACGACCAGAAGTTCTGGGAATCCGAGGTGCAGGAACTGACCGACCGTTACATCAAGCTGGTCGACCAGCAGCTCGAGACGAAACAGGCCGAGATCATGCAGGTCTGAGGCTCGCCTCACCGTTTGCCTCAGAGAATGCCAGGGAGGCCGTCATGGCTGTTGATGCGCAAGACACGACACCCAAGGGTGGCCCCGATCACGTCGCGATCATTATGGATGGCAACGGCCGCTGGGCGCAAAGCCGCGGTCGGCCCCGGCTGTTCGGGCATCAGGCCGGGGCGCGCCGTGTTCGCGACATCGTCGAGGCCTGCCCCGACCTCGGCGTTAAGTATCTGACGATCTTCGCCTTCTCCACCGAGAACTGGAAGCGCACTCAGACCGAGGTCTCGGGACTGATGGCGCTGTTTCGCCGCTACATCGTGCGCGAGGCGCGCGCGCTTTTGACCAAGGGCGTTCGGGTGCGTTTCATCGGCGACCGGATCCGGCTCGACGAGAAGCTCGTGGCAATGATGGACGAGCTGGAGCTTCTGACCAGCCACAACGATCTGGTGCATCTCACCGTGGCGCTGAATTATGGCGGTCGCGACGAGGTGACCCGCGCGGCCAAGCGGCTCGCCTACGAGATCGAGCAGGGGCGGCTGACCCACAAGGATGTCGACGCCGAGACGCTGTCGCGCTTTCTCGATACCCATGTGCTGCCCGACCCCGATCTGGTGATCCGCACCTCCGGCGAGGCGCGGATCTCCAACTTCCTTCTGTGGCAGTCGGCCTATGCGGAGTACGAGTTCGTCGACACGCTCTGGCCCGACTTCACCCCGGCGGAATTCGCCAAGGTCTGCGCCAACTACGCCGCCCGCGATCGCCGCTTCGGCGCTGTCAGGGCCTGACATGGCGGACCGGCAGGACAGCGAAGGGACCCCGGCCACGGAAGGCGTCGCCGCGACGGCCGCCGCCTTGACCGATCCGGGCCGCTGGAGCGATCTGGGCGTGCGCATGGCCTCCGGTGCGGGCATGGCCCTGCTCGGTGCGCTTGCGGTGATGATGGGCGGCGTGTGGTTCCAGATGCTGACGGTCTTCGTGACCGCAGTGATGGTCTGGGAGCTGTGGATGATGATCGAGCCCGGCAAGCCGACGCCGGGCATGCTTCTAGCCGCCCTTTGCGCCTCCGTGCTCTCGGGGCAGCTGTCGGGCGACGGCAACTGGGTTTTGCTGCTGTTTCTCGTGGCACCCGTCGCCGGGGCGGTGATGCTGCGACGCGAGCGTTTGACCTTCCTCGCTTTCGCGCTGGGCATTGAGGTCGCGGGTTGGGGCCTTGTCACCTTTCGTGCCGAATACGGGTTCCAGTGGCTCTTGTGGCTGATCCTCGTGGTGATCTGCACCGACGTTTTCGGCTATGTCGCAGGGCGCGCGCTGGGCGGGCCCAAGTTCTGGCCCAAGGTCAGCCCCAAGAAGACATGGTCCGGCACCTCCGCGGGCTGGGTCTGCGCGGGCCTCGTGGGCCTCGCCTTCGTTCTGCTGACCCACAGCCCGTGGCACCTCGTATGGATTTCCATGCTGCTAAGCTTTGCCAGCCAGATGGGCGACATCGCCGAAAGCGCGCTCAAACGGCGCATGAAGGTCAAGGACAGCTCGACGCTGATCCCCGGTCACGGCGGGCTTTTCGACCGCTTCGACGCGATGCTGGGGGCCTCGCTGTTCATGTTGCTGGCCTCCGCGCTCGGGTTCATTCCCGGAGTGCATTTTTGAGACGCGTCAGCATTCTCGGCGCCACCGGGTCGATCGGCTGCCAGACCGTGGAGCTGATCGAGGCGGCGCCTGATCGCTTCGAGACCGTGGCGCTCACCGGCGGGCGCAACGTGGCGCTGCTCGCCGATCAGGCACGGCGCCTGAACGTGAAGCTTGCCGTCACCTGTCATGACGACTGCCGCGCCGAGCTGGCCGATCACCTGTCGGGGTCCGGGATCGAGATCGCGTCCGGCGACGCCGCCATCGCCGAAGCCGCCGCAATGCCCGCCGACTGGGTGATGTCGGCCATCGTCGGGTCCGCGGGACTCGTGCCCGGTCTGGCCGCGATCGGGCAGGGGGCGACGCTGGCGCTTGCCAACAAGGAAACCATGGTGGCCGCCGGACCGCTGGTTCTGGCCGCCGCGCGTCGACACGGCGCGACCCTGCTGCCGGTCGACAGCGAGCACTCGGCGGTGTTCCAGGCGCTCGCAGGCGAAGACCGCCGCGCGGTCGAGCGGGTGATCCTCACCGCATCGGGCGGCGCGTTCCGCGATTGGCCGCTCGAACGACTGGCCGGGGCCACCCCGGAACAGGCCGCGACCCACCCCAACTGGGCCATGGGTCAACGCATCACCATCGATAGCGCGTCCATGTTCAACAAGGCGCTGGAAGTCATTGAAGCCAAAGAACTCTTTGGCCTATCACCAGCTCAGGTCGAGGTGGTGATCCATCCCGAAAGCCTGATCCACGCGCTGGTGGGTTTCAACGATGGCGCGCTTATGGCGCATATGGGTGCGCCCGACATGCGCCATGCGATCGGCTACGCGCTCAACTGGCCCGAGCGGCGCGACCTGCCGGTGGATCGGCTCGATCTTGCCGCCGTGGGATCGATGACATTCCGCGCCCCCGATGACGCCCGCTTTCCGGCGCTGCGGCTCGCGAAGCGCGTGATGGAGGAGGGCGGGCTCGCCGGCGCGGCCTTCAACGCCGCCAAGGAAGCCGCCCTAGACGCCTTTCTCGACCGACGCATCGGCTTCATGCAGATGGCACAGGTGGTGGAACGGGTGCTGGACATGATGTCGCGTGACGGGGCGCTCCGGGTTGACAGCCCCGGCCTCGACGCGGTCCTTAAGGCCGACGCGGAGGCGCGCGCGCGTGCCGCGGCCATTTCCCGGACCGATCTTCAGACCGCATAGGACGACCCCTTGGACCCGACCCAGATCCTGCCGCAGTTCGGCAACGCCGCCTTCACCCTCGCCGCCTTCGTGGTGGCGCTTTCGGTGATCGTGGCGATCCACGAATACGGCCACTACATCGTTGGCCGCTGGTCTGGCATCCATGCCGAGGTGTTCAGCCTGGGCTTCGGTCCGGTGCTGCTGTCGCGTCGTGACCGGCACGGCACGGTCTGGCAGATCGCGGCGCTGCCCTTTGGCGGCTACGTGAAGTTTCTGGGCGATGCCAACGCGGCCTCGGTTGGACAGGCGGCGGGGACCGACCCGACCAAGCTGCGCCACACCATGCTCGGCGCGCCGCTCTGGGCGCGCGCGGCGACGGTGGCGGCGGGGCCGATCTTCAACTTCGTGCTGTCGATCCTGATTTTTGCGGGAGTAATCCTGACCCAAGGCCGCGCCGCAGATCCGCTGACGGTCGAGCGGATGCTGACCTTGCCCTCCACCTATGTGAACGAGCTGCGCGCGGGCGACGAGATCCTTTCCATTGGTGGCACAGAGCTGCCCGAACAGGGCGGCATGGCGCGTCTGGCCGAAGGCTATCCCGCCGAGCCGGTGCTCGATTACCGGGTGCGGCGCGACGGGCGTGAGATGCTGGTGCGCGGCCCCTATCCGCAGCCGCCGCTGGTGGGCGGGGTCTCGCCGCGTTCGGCCGCCGATGCGGCTGGTCTGCGCGCGGGCGACGTGATCGTGACGCTCGACGGACGCGAGGTCTTCGCCTTTGCCGAGCTGATCGAGATCGTCACCGCTTCCGAAGGCCGGACCCTCGACATGACGGTCTGGCGCGACGGCAGCACGCGCGAGCTATCGCTTACCCCGCGCCGGGTCGATCTGCCGCGCGACGAGGGCGGCTTCGAGACGCGTTGGCTCTTGGGCATTTCCTCGGGGTTGTTCTTCGAGGCCGCGACCGAAACGCCGGGCCTCGGCACCGCGTTCGGCGATGCCGTGGGGCAGGTCTGGCGCATCATCGGCTCGTCGCTTTCGGGGCTTGGGCACATGATCACCGGCGCGATTTCCTCGTGCAACCTGTCGGGTCCGGTGGGCATCGCCCAGACCTCTGGCGCCATGGCCGAGCAGGGGGCCACGAGCTTTATCTGGTTCGTCGCGGTGCTCTCGACGGCGGTGGGGTTGCTCAACCTGTTTCCGATCCCGGTGCTGGACGGCGGCCATCTCGTGTTCTTCGGTTATGAGGCCGTCACCGGGCGGCAGCCCAGCGACAAGGTGCTGCGGGTGCTGATGGCATTGGGTCTGTCATTGATCCTGACGATGACGGTCTTTGCGGTGCTCAACGACCTGTTCCTCTGTCCGTGAAGCGGCGCCGCACCGCGGCCAGCGAAGCGCCGAATTCCTGACAGAATTCCCGGTCACTCTCAAAGGAGCTGTGTTTTCCGGGAGAGTTCCAATGTTGTTTGCTCCAAACTCCGATATCGGTCTGCGTTTCCTGCTGCTCATGCATCTCGATCGGGCGCTGTTTCCAGCGGCGATCGCTTGCGCATTGGTGCTTTCGGCCCAGTTCGCGGCACCGTAGCTTTTGACAAGGCCGTGATGTCCCGATACTTCCCTGTCATAAGAAACGACGCGTGGCAGGGATGGTGACGATGACGGCACGAAGCAGGGGCGCCTTGGCGCGCAAGTTGACAGGTGCCGCCAGCGTGGCCGCGCTCATCGCCGCAATCAGTGCGGTGGCCCCGGCACTGGCGCAAGAATTTCGGTTTGACGAAGTCGCGGTCGAGGGCAATCGCCGGATCGAGACCGGCACCATCCTGACCTATGCGGGCATCTCGCGCGGCGAGGCGGTCAGCGCTGCGGCGCTCAACGACGCGAGCCAGCGGATCCGCGAGTCCGGCCTGTTCGAGTCGGTCGAGGTGCGTCCCGAGGGTGGGCGGCTTGTCATCGCGGTGACCGAATTCCCGACGATCAACCGCATCAACTTCGAGGGCAACGCCAAGGTCGACGACAGCGAGCTTGCGACGCTGATCTCGGCCACCGAGCGGCGCGTCTACAACCCCGCCGAAGCCCAGGCCGACGCCAACGCCATCGCGCGCGCCTATGCCGAGCGCGGCCGCATCAGCGCCACGGTCCGCCCCGCGCTGATCGAGCGCTCCGACAACCGCGTCGATCTCGTTTACCAGATCACCGAAGGCGGCGTCACCGAGATCGAGCGGATCTCCTTTGCCGGCAACCGGGCCTTCTCCGACCGCCGCCTGCGCGGCGTTCTGGCGACCCGTCAGGCCGGTCTGCTGCGCCAACTCATCAAGAGCGACACCTTCGTCGCCGACCGCATTGCCTTCGACCGGCAGATGCTCACCGATTTCTACCGCTCGCGCGGCTATGTGGATTTCGAGATCCTCGATGTCGACGCCGAGCTGACTCGTGCCCGCGACGCCTATCTGCTGACCTTCAATATCCGCGAGGGGCAGCGCTTCACGATCGGCAGCGTCAAGGTCGCAAGCGCGATCCCCGGTCTTGATGCCTCGCGCTTCAACGAGGCGATCCGCGTCGATCAGGGTGATTTTTACTCGCCGACCGAGCTTGAAAATGACATCGTCCGCATGGAGCGCATCGCGATCCGCGACGGCGTCGATTTCCTGCGGGTCGAGCCCAAGATCGAGCGCAACCCGCGCACATTGTCGCTCGACGTGACCTATGTGCTGAGCCGTGGTGAGCGGATCTTCGTCGAGCGCATCGACATCGAGGGCAACTCCACCACGCTCGACCGCGTCGTGCGGCAACAGTTCCGCACGGTCGAGGGCGATCCCTTCAACCCGCGCGCCATCCGCGAAAGCGCCGAGCGGGTCCGCGCGCTCGGCTACTTTGCCGACGCGCAGGTCAACGCCCGTCCCGGCAGCACGCCCGGATCGGTGGTGATCGACGTCGACGTCGAAGAGCAGCCCACCGGCTCGCTCTCCTTCGGGGCCAACTATTCGACCGACAACGGCTTCGGCCTCGTGGCTGGCTTCCAAGAGCGCAACTTCCTCGGTCGTGGTCAGCTGTTCAGCCTTGATCTATCGACCAGCGAGAGCAACCGGGTCGTCTCTTTCGACTTTGCCGAGCCCGCCTTCCTGGGCCGCGACCTGCGCTTCGGCTTCGGTGTCGACTACCGGTCGACCGACAACGACTCGGCGCTTTACGACACGGACACCTTCCGCATTTCGCCCTCCTTCACCTTCCCGGTGAGCGAGAACGGGCGGCTGCAGACCTTCTACGCCGCCGAATACACCGATATCACCGATGTCGACGGTGATGTGAGCGACATCATCAAGGCTGAGCAAATCGAGGCGGGTGTCTGGACCAACTCGCTCGGATACGCCTACAGCTACGATACCCGCCGTTCGGGTCTGGACCCCAACACCGGCGTGCTGCTGCGCTTTGGTCAAGAGTTCGGTGTGGGCGACGAATCCTTCATCAAGACCACGGCGCTGGCCTCGGCCGAAACGCGGGTCTTCGGTGAGGACGTGCTTTTGCGTGCCACCGTCGAGGGAGGGCTGCTCAACCATTCCGACGGGGACACGCGGGTCACCGACCGCTTCTTCATGGGCAGCCGGATCATGCGCGGCTTCGAGCCCGGCGGCATTGGACCGCGTGACGCGGATACCGACGATGCGCTGGGTGGCAACAAATACGCCGTGACCCGGCTCGAGGCCGAGTTCCCACTCGGCCTGCCCGAGGATTACGGCATCACCGGCGGTGCCTTTGTCGATTACGGCTCGGTCTGGGATGTGGGTTCCACCCGCGGAACGGGCGCGGAGGTTCTTTCCGATGACCTCACGCCGCGTGCCGTGATCGGGGCCTCGATCTTCTGGACCACGCCGCTGGGGCCGTTGCGGTTCAACTTTACCGAAGCCTTGCAGGCCGAGGAGTTCGACGAGACCCGCGGCTTCGACCTGACCATTTCCTCGCGGTTCTGATGCGCGCGCGTGCGGCGGGGCGGGCGGTCTGCGCCTTGCTGGTCGGCCTTGCAGGACCGGCCATGGCGCAGCGCGCCGAGCCAGAAGTCGTGCCGCCCGCGGTCGACGCGCCTGCCGCAGGCGGCATCGTCGTGCTCGACACCGACCGGTTGTTCACCGAAAGCCTGTTCGGACAGACCCTCGCGACGGCCCTCCAGACCGAGACCGAGGCCTTGATCGAGGAAAACCGCCGCATCGAGGCGGAGCTCACCGCCGAGGAGCAGAGCCTGACGCAGCGCCGCGCCGAGATGACGCCCACCGCGTTTCGCAATGAGGCCGACGCCTTCGACGCACGGGTGCAGCAGATCCGCCGCGAACGCGACGCCAAGGAGCGGGCGCTGCAACAGGAGGCCGCCGCCGGGCGCGAGCAGTTCCTCGCGGCGATCGGCCCGACGCTGGGGCAGGTGATGATGGCGCGTGGCGCTGCGGTGATCCTCGACCGCCGGACGGTGTTTCTCTCCACCGGAGCGGTCGACGTGACCGATACCGCCATCGCGGCGGTCGACGCCGCAATCGGCGACGGCTCCACGCTCCGGACACCGGGCGCGGCAGAATTCGATGGCGCACCCGAGCCCGAGGCTTCCCCGGCGCAGGACCGCTAGGGCGCGGCCCGCGTGGCTTGCCGCTTCTGGCGCGTCTTGCTACTCAGTTCGCGACATATGCCCACGACGGGAAGGACCCGAGAACATGACCGACACCCCCGAGACGGGCACGCCCACCACCGCCGATATCCAGTTGATCCAGCGCATCCTGCCGCATCGCTATCCCTTCCTGCTGGTCGACCGCGTGGTCGACATCGAAGGCACCACGAGCGCGACGGGCATCAAGAACGTCACGATGAACGAGCCGCATTTTCAAGGGCATTTCCCCGGCAACCCGATCATGCCCGGCGTTACCATCATCGAAGCGATGGCTCAGACGGCGGCAGTGATGGTCGGCACGACCATGGGTCTCGTGGACGGCAACATGCTCATCTACTTCATGGGCATCGACAACACCAAGTTCCGCCGCAAGGTCGTTCCCGGCGACCAGCTTCTGATGAAAGTCGAAACCACGCGCGGCAAGCCGGGCGGCAAGGTCTGGCGCTTCAAGGGCGTGGCCACCGTCGACGGCGAAATGGCCGCCGAGGCTGAATTCACCGCGATGATGGACCTGCAGGGCTGATGAGCGATGTCCACCCATCGGCTGTAATCGAAGATGGCGCTCGGATCGGTGACAACTGTCGCATCGGCCCGTTCTGCCATGTCGGCCCACAGGTCGTGCTGGGCGACGGCGTCGAGCTCAAGAGCCACGTCGTCGTTACCGGCGACACCGAGATCGGCGCGGACACGGTGGTATTCTCCTTCGCGGTTATCGGTGAGATTCCGCAGGACCTCAAGTTTGGAGGCGAGCGCACCCGGCTACGCATCGGCGCGCGCAACCGGATCCGTGAACACGTGACAATCAACACCGGCACCGCCGGTGGCGGTGGCGAGACGCGCGTGGGCGACGATTGCCTGCTGATGGCGGGATGCCACGTGGCGCATGACGTGCGCGTGGGCGACCGGGTGATCCTCGTCAACCATGCCAGCGTGGCGGGCCATTGCGTGATCGGCGATGACGTGATCGTCGGTGGACTCTGCGGTATCCACCAATGGGTGCGCATCGGTCGCGGCGCGATCATCGGCGCGGTGACGATGGTGACGAACGACGTCATCCCCTTCGGTCTTGTCCAAGGCCCGCGCGGGCGGCTCGACGGGCTGAACCTCGTCGGTCTTAAACGGCGTGGCACCTCGCGCGAGGAAATCACGGCGCTGCGCGGGGCCTTTCGCGCTCTGAAGGATGGCGACGGCACGTTCCACGAACGCGCTGCCGGTCTCTCGGCCACCGAAAGCGACCTCGTGCGCGAGCTGTCGGAGTTCGTCTCGGGCCAGAGCGACCGGCAGTTCCTGACGCCACAGGGCTGAGGCGATGCTGGCGCTCCTTGCCGGGACCGGGGCGCTGCCCTCCGCGATCCTCGCGCACCGCCCCGAGGCGCTGGTCTGCGAAATGGCGGGCGTGCCGGTGACGGCGCCCGAGGGGGCCGCGCGTCTCGGCTACCGGATCGAAACGCTGGGCACGCTTCTGGCCGATCTGCATGCGCGCGGGGTGGACGAGATCTGCCTCGCCGGTGCGATGACCCGTCCCGAGATCGACCCCGCCGCCATTGACGCCGCCACAGCCCCCCTCGTGCCGCGCCTGATGGCTGCCATGGGACAGGGCGACGATGCCACGCTTCGGGCTGTCATGGCGCTTTTGGAGGGTGAGGGCTTCGCCCTGCGCGCCGCCCATGAGATCGCGCCCGAGCTTCTGCCCGACCCCGGTCCGATGGGAGCCGTGCCGTTCACACCCGCGCATGAGGCCGATGCGGAACGCGCGGCCTCGATCCACCGTGCCATGGCCCAAGCCGATGTCGGTCAGGCCTGTGTGGTGCGCGGCGGGCTGTGCATCGCGGTCGAAGCTCTCCCGGGCACCGATTGGATGCTGGAGAGCCTGTCAGGCGGAATGGCGAGCGGGGGGCTGCTCTACAAGGCTCCAAAGCCCGCTCAGGACCGCCGCGCCGACCTGCCGGTGATCGGCCCCGGCACGGTCGAGGGCGCGGCACGCGCGGGGCTGTCGGCCGTCGCGATCGAGGCGGGCGGCGTCATGGTGCTGGACCGCGACGCCACTGTCGCGGTCGCCGACCGCTTCGGCATCGCACTGATGGTGCGCGCATGAGGGTCTTCTTCATCGCGGGCGAGCCGTCGGGCGACCGTTTGGGTCGGGCGGTGATGGCCGGGCTGAAGCAACTCGCGCCGGAGGTGACCTTCGACGGCATCGGCGGTCCCGGTATGGCGGGCGAAGGGCTCAAGAGCCGCTTTCCGATGCAGGAGCTGTCGGTCATGGGCATCGCCGAAGTGCTGCCGCGCTACCGCCACCTGATGCGCCGCCTCGACGAGACGGCGCGAGCGGTGATCGAGACACGTCCCGATATCCTGCTCACCATCGACAGCCCCGACTTCTGCCTGCGCGTCGCGCGGAGGGTCAAGGCGGCGGGCGCGCCCGTGCGCTGCGTGCATTACGTCGCCCCCAGCGTGTGGGCCTGGCGGCCCGGACGGGCAGCGAAGATGGCGCGCAGCATCGATCAGGTGCTGGCGCTGCTGCCGTTCGAGCCGCCCTACATGGAAGCCGCCGGGATGGAGTGCGACTTTGTCGGCCACCCGGTCGTCACCGATCCGCAGGCCAGTGACAAAGACGCCCGCGCCTTTCGCGACCGGCACGGCATCGCAGATGCGCCGCTGGTCTTGGCGCTTCCCGGATCGCGCCGGGGCGAGGTGCAGCGCCTGTCCGAGACCTTCGGCGCGGCGCTGGCGCGGGTGCAGGCGGCGTTGCCGGAGGCGCGCGTGGTTCTGCCCTGCGCCGCCCCCGTGATCGATCTGGTCCGCGCCGAGACTCGCCATTGGTCGGTCGCGCCGTTGCTGATCGATCCCGCCGAGGACGCGGACGGATCGGAAAAGCGCGCGGCCTTCCGCGCCGCCGACGTGGCACTTGCGGCGTCGGGCACAGTGTCACTGGAACTGGCGGCGGCGGACACGCCGATGGTCGTGGCCTATGACATGGGCTGGATATCGCGGCAGATCATCGGGCGGATGCTGCTCACCGACACGGTGACGCTGGTGAATTTGGTGAGCGAGACGCGGGCGGTGCCGGAATACATCGGTAACGCGTGCCGCCCGGAGCCGATCGGCCGGGCGCTGCTGCGGGTGCTGGAACGCCCCGAGGCCCAGCGCGCTGCGCTGCGCGAAACGATGCTGCGGCTCGGCGCGGGGGGCGAGGCGCCGGGGCACCGCGCGGCCCGCGCGATCCTCGACCGCGCGAGCTGACAGGTTTCTGCGAAGAATTCGAGAAGACTCGTCGAGAAATGCCGCCTCAGCGACCCTTCCAGATCCAGCCGCCACCCAGCACGCGGGTGCCTTCGGGGGCGTAGAACACGCAGGCCTGACCCGGCGATACACCCTGCTCGGGCGAGAGAAGCTCGACCTCGGCCTCGGTCGCGCTGATCGGGCGGATCACTGCGGGCGCGGGCGGGCGAGTCGAGCGGACGCGTACCAGCACCTCGCGCTCGGCAACATCCGTGAAGACACCGCCACCGATCCAGTTGATCTCGCGCAGCGGCACCCGGCGGGTCGCCAGCATCTCCTTGGGGCCGACGATGACGCGGCGCGCCTCGACGTCGAGCTTCACGACATAGAGCGGCTCGTCGAGCCCGCCGATGCCAAGACCACGGCGCTGGCCAACGGTGTAATGGATCAGTCCACGATGCTCGCCCAAGACGCGCCCGTCGACATGCGCGATCTCGCCCGGCTCGGCCGCACCGGGCCGCAGCTTTTCGATCACGGCGGCATAGTTGCCGTCAGGCACGAAGCAGATGTCCTGGCTGTCGGGCTTGTCGGCGACCGACAGACCGTAGCGTGCCGCGAGTGCCCGCGTTTCGGCCTTGGAGGCCAACCCGCCTAGGGGAAAACGCAGGTAATCGAGCTGTTCTTGGGTGGTGGAGAACAGGAAATAGCTCTGGTCGCGGTTCGCATCGGCGGCGGAATGCAACTCGGCCCCGACCTCGCCCATTTCGCGACGAATGTAATGCCCGGTCGCCATGCAATCGGCGTCGAGATCCTTGGCCGTCGCCAACAGGTCCTTGAACTTCACCCGCTCATTGCAGCGGATGCAGGGCACCGGCGTCGCACCGGCGAGGTAACTGTCGGCGAACTCGTCGATCACCGCCTCGCGAAAGGTATTCTCGTAATCCAGCACGTAGTGCGGAAAGCCCATGGCCTCGGCCACGCGCCGCGCGTCGTGGATATCGCGCCCCGCGCAGCAGGCGCCCTTCTTGGCCAGCGCCGCGCCGTGGTCGTAGAGCTGCAGCGTCACGCCCACGACGTCATAGCCCTCTTCCTTGAGCTGGGCGGCCACGACCGAGCTGTCGACGCCGCCGGACATCGCCACGACGACGCGGGTTTCCGAGGCGGGCTTGGCGAAGCCCAGCGAATTGAGAGCGGTATCGAGCGGCATGGGGCGATCCTTGGCGCGGGAGGGAGGGGAGGCGCGCGAGGCGGGTGATCGCGCTGCAATATATGAAAATGGCACCCATTCTCAACCCCCCGCTTCACGGCTCCTTAGCGCCGTTTTGGCAGGCTCTGCCTCGGGGTGAACGGAGGGTGAGAATGTATCTGAAGAAAATCGAGGGTCGTCGGGCGGTGACGCTGCCTGACGGTCGCGTCATGACGCGTGCCGATCTGCCGGCACCGGACACCGAGCGCTGGGTCGCATCGCGCAAGGCGCAATTGTTGCTGGCGATCACCGCCGGGCTGATCTCGCGGGACTATGCGATCGAGACCTACGGCCTCTCCGAGGAGGAGCTGAAAAGCTGGGAACGGCTGGTCGGACGTTACGGAACAGTGGCCCTCAAGGCCACCACTGTACAAAAGTATAGACAACCACAGGATGAGGCTGCAGAGTTGCCCTAGGGTAACACGGAATTAACCGTCAACTGGCTTACTGCGCTGCAACGGTCAAGCCGATCACGGAGGGGATGGAATGCGCGTCTTGCTAGTCGAGGATGACCCGGCCACGTCGAAAAGCATCGAGTTGATGCTCACTCATGCGAATCTGAACGTCTATGCCACCGACATGGGCGAGGAAGGGATCGATCTGGCGAAGCTCTACGACTATGACCTGATCCTTCTGGACCTGCATCTGCCGGACATGAACGGGCATGAGGTCCTGCGCCAGCTTCGGCTCAGCCGGGTCGAGACGCCGATCCTGATTCTGTCGGGGGACGACGATACCGAGAGCAAGCTCAAGGGCTTCGGCTTTGGGGCCGACGACTACCTGACCAAGCCGTTCCACCGCGACGAATTGGTGGCGCGCATCCATGCGATCATCCGCCGCTCCAAGGGACATGCGCAATCGGTCATCACCACCGGCGCGGTCTCGGTGAACCTCGACGCCAAGACGGTCGAGGCAGGCGGGCAAACGGTGCATCTCACGGGCAAGGAGTACCAGATGCTGGAGCTTCTCAGCCTGCGCAAGGGCACCACACTCACCAAGGAGATGTTCCTCAATCATCTCTATGGCGGCATGGACGAGCCCGAGTTGAAGATCATCGACGTCTTCATCTGCAAACTCCGCAAGAAGCTCGCGCAGGCCACGGGGGGAGAGCATTACATCGAGACCGTCTGGGGCCGGGGCTACGTGCTGCGCGATCCCGAGCCGATGTCGCAGACGCCACCACTCGCCATCGGCGCCTGAACCGGGACCGGCATCTGGACGCTCCGCCGTCGTGCTTCTAAGTTCGCCGCGCGGGCGGATCGGCCCGCGCTGGTGACCGGGAGACGGCTTTGACGGCGGACATGGATTTGGCGGCGATCGAGGTCGCGGCACTCACCGAAGCTCAGGCCCGCAAGGAGGTCGACCGCCTTGCCGCCGAGATCGGTGCGGCGAATGCTGCCTATCACCAGCGGGACACGCCCGAAATCAGCGATGCCGACTATGACGCGCTGCGCCGCCGCAACGCCGAAATTGAAGCGCGCTTCCCCGCACTCAAGCGCGAGGACAGCCCCTCCGAGCAGGTCGGGGCCGCCCCTGCAGACGGCTTTGGCAAGGTGCCTCATGCTGTGCGGATGCTGTCATTGGGCAATGCCTTCACCGATGAGGAGGTCACCGAGTTCGCGACGCGGGTGCGCAAGTTCCTTGGTCTGGCCGAAGACGCACCGCTGGATTTCACCGCCGAGCCCAAGATCGACGGGCTGTCGTTGTCGCTGCGCTACGAGCAGGGGCGCTTGGTGCGTGCCGCCACGCGCGGTGACGGGGCCGTGGGCGAGGATGTGACCGCCAATGCGCTCACCATCGACGATATCCCCGACACGCTCGACGGCGCACCTGAGGTGCTCGAGGTGCGCGGTGAGGTCTATATGAGCCACACCGATTTTGCCGCCCTCAACGCCCGTCACGCCGAACGCGGTTCCAAGACCTTTGCCAACCCGCGCAACGCTGCCGCAGGGTCACTGCGCCAGCTCGACCCACAGATCACGAAAATGCGGCCGTTGCGGTTCTTTGCCTACGCTTGGGGCGAGCTGTCGGAACCGCTCGCCACGCACCAGTTCGACGCCATCGCGCGTCTTCAGGCCTTGGGCTTTTGCACCAACCCGATGACCCGGCGCTGCGACACGCCCGAAGGGATGGTCGAAGCCTACCGCGAGATCGAGGCGAAGCGCGCGGATCTGGGCTATGACATCGACGGCGTCGTCTACAAAGTCGACGACCTGTCGTTTCAGCGCCGTCTCGGCATGCGCTCGACCACGCCGCGCTGGGCGCTGGCGCATAAATTCCCCGCAGAGCTGGCTTGGACCACGCTGGAGAAGATTGAGATCCAGGTGGGCCGCACCGGCGCGCTTTCGCCCGTGGCGCGGCTCAAGCCCGTGACGGTGGGCGGCGTCGTCGTCTCAAATGCAACGCTGCACAACGAGGACTATATCGCAGGTCGCGACTCCAAGGGTATGGCGATCCGCGAGGGGCGCGACATCCGCGAAGGCGATCGGGTGCAGGTCTACCGCGCGGGCGATGTGATCCCCAAGATCGCCGACGTCGATTTAGCCCGGCGACCCAAGGACAGTGTTCCCTATGCGTTCCCTGATCGTTGCCCCGAATGCGGCTCGGCCGCACCGCGTGAGGAGGGCGACGCGATCCGCCGTTGTACCGGCGGGCTGATCTGTCCCGCGCAGGCGGTCGAAAAGCTGCGCCACCTCGTGTCTCGCGCGGCCTTCGACATCGACGGCATGGGCGCCAAGCAGGTCGAGCAGTTCTACCGCGATGGCTGGATTAGGGAGCCCGCCGATATCTTCACCTTGCGCGACCGCTACGGGGAGGGGATACAACAACTCAAGAACCGCGAAGGCTGGGGCGAGAAGTCGGCCAACGCACTGTTCGATGCCATAGACACCGCGCGCCGGGTGGCGCTGGGCCGGATGCTCTTCGGTCTGGGCATCGCGCATGTGGGCGAGGTGGCGGCCAACGTGCTGGCACGGCATTTCACGACGTGGGAGGCGCTCATCGCTGCCGTCGATGCCGCCGCGCAGGAGCCTGCCGCGCAGGCCGAGGACGACAAGGCGCGCAAGGCCGCGCTCCCCGAAAGCCCGCACTGGGCCGAGATCACCGGCATCGACGGCATCGGCTTCACAGTGGCGGTGAGCCTCGTGACCTCGCTCAGCCAGGAGGGCGAACGCGGCTCGGTCGATCGCCTCGTGGCGCAGCTCGAGATCCAGCCCGCCGAGCAGCCCAACACGACCGACAGCCCCGTGGCGGGCAAGACGGTGGTGTTCACCGGCACGCTCGAGAAGATGACCCGCGCCGAGGCCAAGGCCCGCGCCGAACAGCTTGGCGCCAAGGTCGCGGGGTCGGTCTCGGCCAAGACAGACCTGCTCGTCGCGGGGCCAGGCGCGGGCTCCAAGGCCACCAAGGCCGAAGCCTTGGGTGTCGAGGTACTCGACGAAGACGGCTGGCTTTCGCTGATCGGCGACGCATGAGTATCAAGGGCCGCCCCGAGATCCTGTTTCCGCTGTTCGGGGATATCCAGAAGCTCAAGGGCATCGGTCCCAAGACCGTGCCCGCCTTCGAGGCGGCGGGGCTGGCGCGGCCGCGCGACGTGCTGCTCACCCTGCCGCAGTCGGGCATCGACCGCGCCCGCAAGCCCAGCATTCGCGACGTGGTGCCACCTGCCGTGGTGACGGTCGAGGTCGAGGTGGTGCGCCATCATCCCCCCGCCAACAAGGGACGGCCTTGGCGTGTTACGGTCGAGGATGCCGAAACCGCGTTCCAGCTCGTGTTCTTTCATGCGCGCGGCAGCTATGTGCCGGACCTGCTGCCACTGGGAGAGCGGCGCATCGTCTCGGGCAAGGTCGAGCTGTTCGACGGGCTGGCGCAGATGGTCCACCCCGATCACGTGCTGCCCCTTGAACGAGAGAGTGAGATCCTCGCTTTCGAGCCGGTCTATCAGCTGTCGAACGGCATCACCCAAAGACAGATGACCGGGGCTGCCCGTTCCGCGCTGGGCCTGGCGCCCGATCTTGCCGAATGGATCGATCCGGGGCTCAAGGCGCGTGAGGGCTGGCCTTCGTGGAAAGAGGCGCTGGAACAGGCGCATGGCCCGCAGAGCATTAACGATCTCTCAGCCACACACCCCGCGCGGCTGCGCCTTGCCTATGATGAGCTGTTTGCACATCAGCTGACCCTAGCTCTCGCCCGTGCCACCGCGCGTCGGAGCCCGGGGCGGTCGAGCGTAGGGGACAAGCGTTTTCGCAGGCGTGTGCTCGCCGCCTTGCCCTATGCGCCCACGGGGGCGCAGGCCCGTGCCGTGGACGAGATCGCAAAGGACATGGGGGCCGAGAGCCGCATGAACCGGTTGCTGCAGGGCGATGTCGGTTCGGGCAAGACGATGGTGGCGCTGATGGCGCTGCTGGTCGCCGTGGAGGCGGGCGGGCAGGGCGTGATGATGGCCCCGACTGAGATTCTGGCAAGGCAACACCTCGAGGGGCTGCAGCCGCTCGCCGAAAGCGCGGGCGTGGTGATCGAACTGCTGACCGGGCGCGACAAGGGGGCCGAAAGACGCCGCAAGCTCGAAGCCCTTGCCGAGGGGCGGATACAGATCCTTGTCGGCACCCACGCCGTGTTTCAAAAGGATGTGCTGTTTCACGACCTGCGTCTTGCCGTGATCGACGAGCAGCATCGCTTTGGCGTCGCGCAGCGTATGGAGCTTGGCGCCAAGGGGCGCAGCGTCGACGTGCTGGTGATGACAGCCACGCCGATTCCGCGCAGCCTTGCCCTTACGCAATACGGCGACATGGATGTGAGCGTGCTTGACGAAAAGCCGCCCGGACGTTCGCCCGTCACCACCGCTCTCGTCTCGAACGAGCGACTGGGCGAGGTGGTCGAAAAGCTGCGGGCCGCCGTCGCCGAGGGGCGGCAGGCCTATTGGGTCTGCCCGCTGGTCGAGGAAAGCGAAGTCTCGGATATGACCGCCGCCGAGGAGCGGTTCAAACGCTTGCGTGCGGCGCTGGGCGAGGGCGTGGTCGGTCTGGTGCATGGACAGCTGCCGCCCGCCGAGAAGGACGCCGCCATGGCCCGCTTTGTCGCGGGAGAAACCAAGGTGCTTGTTGCCACCACGGTCATCGAGGTCGGCGTCAACGTGCCCGCCGCTTCGATCATGGTGATCGAGCGGGCCGAGAACTTCGGACTGGCGCAGTTGCATCAGCTGCGTGGGCGTGTCGGTCGCGGTAGCGCCAAGTCTACCTGTCTGCTGATGTACCAACCGCCCTTGGGAGAGACCGCGCGCAGACGCCTCGAGATCATGCGCGAGACCGAGGACGGCTTTCGCATCTCCGAGGAGGATCTGTCGATGCGCGGCGCGGGCGATGTCATCGGCACCGCGCAATCCGGCCTGCCGCGCTTTCGAATCGCGGATCTCGAACGCCACGCCGGGCTGATGGCCTTGGCCCAGAGCGATGCGCGCACGCTGCTGACCAATGATCCTGCTCTCGAAGGAGAACGCGGGCGTTCCGCGCGTGTTCTCCTCTGGCTCATGGAACAGGACCGGGCGATCCGGCTGATCTCGGTCGGTTAGGAAGTTTTCTTATCAGAACAATGCACTGGGCTGATGGGAACAGGATGTTCTCATAAAGTTCTTTACAGGTGTCGCGCCATATGGGAACAAAGTGGCAACAGGAGCGAAGAGAGAGGAGACACGGAATGGCACGGGAACTCAAACTGGTGGTGAACCGCTCTCGCGATACCCTTGTCGCCGACGCGCTGGGCGCGGCGTCTCTCATGATTCTGTTGTTTGTCGGATTGTGGCTGCCCGGCCTGATCTGATCTGCCCGGACCCTTTTCCGGTCGCCGCAGCCCAGTCCCGCGGGCCATCGCGGCGGATCGCCCGTCCGTCGCCCGGAGCCATGCTCCGGCGTGCGACCGGAACCCCGGAGGGTCCTGCCTCTGCCGCCGCCACCCTTTAGGGGGTGCGCGGCGGTTTTTTTTATCAGCCTACGGCGCTGTGCCGTGCTCCGGCCTCCTCGACCGCCTGAGTGACGGCTTCGATCGCCAGCAGGATTGAGGCGTGGCGATTGCGATACTCGCGGGCGGGTTGCAGCACCTCGAACTCTTCGAACGGGGCGTCCGGCACCGTGCCATCCTCAGCCAGCATCGCACGCAGTTGGTCGCGCGCGCGCGACAACTCCGCATGGTCGCGCCCGATCACCGCACCGCCGACAATGGCCGCCGCAGCCTGACCCAGCGCGCAGGCCTTCACGTCCTGCCCATAGCGCGTCACCAGGCCGTCCTTGACCATCACGTCCACCGTGACGGTCGAGCCGCACAGCGGCGCGCGGCGTCGCACCGTGGCATCGGGGGCCTCCAGCCGCTCGGTCAACGGCATCTCCGTCGTCAGCGCGAGAATGCGCTGCGAATAGAGCTTGATCAGGTCGGTCTCGCCGCTGGCGCGCTCGGTCATGTTTGCCTCTTCGATATCGCCTCTCTAAATAGGCGCGACGCCCCGAGATGCAAAGGTTAGTGCCGATGTTCGACCCCAAGACGCTTCGCTTCGACGCCCAAGGCCTGATCCCCGCCATCGCGCAGGAGGCCAGCACCGGCGAGGTGCTGATGATGGCCTGGATGAACGCGGCCTCGATCGAAAAAACCCTCGCGAGCGGTCGCGTGACCTACTGGTCGCGGTCCCGGCAGGAATTCTGGGAAAAGGGGGCGACCTCGGGCAACCAGCAGGTTTTGGTCGAATTGCGCGTCGATTGCGACCGTGACTGCCTGCTGTTGCAGGTCGAGCAGTCCGGCCCCGCCTGTCACACCGGGCGGCGCAACTGCTTTTACACAGCTGTGCGGCAGGGCGACGAGGTGGAGATCGCCAAGCCGATGGCCTGAGGGACGACGCGTCGGACTTGAGTATTTGAAGAGTAAAGTAACCTAGAGAGCGATCATGCGCCGAATGTCGGCAGGGCGCGCCCCCTCGTCGCGGTAGAGCCCGATCGCGCGCGCGTCATCGCGCTTGGCCAGACGACGGCCCGTTTCGTCGCGGATCAACCGGTGATGATGAAACTCCGGAATACGAAGCCTCATGAGCCGCTGCAGCAGCACATGCAGCGGGGTCGCCTCAACGAGATCGCGGCCGCGTACGACCTCGGTGACCCCTTGACGCGCATCATCGATCACCACGGCGAGATGATAGGATGTGCCCATTCCGCGCCGCGCCAGCACCGGATCACCGATGCTCTCGATCAGCGTCCCGGGCGCAATTTCCCTCATACCGGCATCCTCGCCGGTTTCGGTCCAAAGCAGCGGCCCTTCGAGGCGGGAAGCGGCGCGCGCGATATCAAGCCGCAGTGGTACGTCATCGGGGATAGGCCCGGATCGGTCGTGGCCTCGGCAGGTGCCGGGATAGATCACCCCGTCCGGCCCGAAACGCAGCCCGCCCTCCTGCGGCGCGCTCGCCGCATCCATGATGTCGCGCCGGTTGCAGGTGCAGGGGTACAGCAGGCGCTCGGCCCAGAGCCGTTCCAGCGCCGCGCGGTATGCGGGCAGACGGTCGGACTGGCGCAGCACCGGCTCGGGCCAGGTGAGCCCGAGCCAATGCAGATCGTCATAGATCCGCCGTTCCCAATCGGGTTTCGACCGTTGTCGGTCGATATCCTCGATCCGAAGCAGGAAGGTCCCGCCCTCGGCCCGTGCCGCAGCTGTCAGCGCCGAAAACGCATGGCCGAGGTGCAGAGGCCCGGTAGGCGAAGGTGCGAAACGGGTGACACGCATTCAGCCGCGCTTCACCGCGCTTTGATGGATGACCAGCCATGCCAACAGGATAAAGATCGGATGGCCGAGACCGCCGGAGATGAGGATCGCCGGAAACCAGATCACCAGCACGACGAGACCGAGGATCACGCGACCCGTCAGCATGATCGCGACGGGTGGCAGGAGAAGCGCGAGAATATAGAGCATGTGAATTCCGTTCCGCTTGGGGTTGCCCCCGAGATGTGGTCCCGGGGGCCGCAGGGCAAGGGTTCAGGCGATCACCGCCTCCTGCGCGGCAAGCCAGCTCTGCCAGTCTTCCTTGGCGCGGTCGGTATAGCCCTTGTAGCGGTCCTTGCGGCCGCGACGACCACCGCGTACGCCGTCGAGCGGCGGAAACAGCCCGAAGTTGACGTTCATCGGCTGAAAGGTCTTGGCCTCGGCTCCACCGGTGATGTGCGTCACCAGCGCGCCCATCGCGGTCGTCTGCGGCACCATCGGCACCGTGCCACCCTTGATCTCGGCGGCGGCGAGCCGACCGGCCAGAAGCCCCATCGCGGCGCTCTCCACATATCCTTCGACGCCAGTTATTTGCCCGGCGAAGCGAATATTGGGCCGGGCTTTGAGCCGCATTTCGCCATCGAGCAGCGTCGGGCTGTTGAGGAAGGTGTTGCGATGGATGCCGCCCAGCCGTGCGAAACGCGCATCCTGAAGGCCGGGAATCATACGGAAAACATCGGTCTGCGCGCCGTACTTCATCTTGGTCTGGAAGCCGACGATGTTGTAGAGCGTGCCGAGCTTGTTGTCGCGGCGCAGCTGCACCACGGCATAGGGCTTGTTCTCGGGGTCGTGCGCATTGGTGAGGCCAACCGGCTTCATCGGCCCATGGCGCAGCGTCTCGCGACCGCGCTCGGCCATCACCTCGATCGGCAGGCAGCCGTCGAAGTATCCCGCCGTCTCGCCTTCATGAAACTCGGCCTTGTCGGCGGCCAGAAGAGCGTCGATGAAGGCCTCGTGCTCGTCGCGGGTCATCGGGCAGTTGATGTAGGCGGTGCGCTCTTCTTCCGTCTCGCCCTTGTCATAACGCGACTGCAGCCAGGCCTTCGACATGTCGATGCTCTCGGCATAGACGATGGGCGCGATGGCATCGAAAAAGGCGAGCGCGCCTGTGCCTGTCACTGCCGAGATTGCTTCTGCCAGTGAGGGCGAGGTGAGCGGGCCGGTGGCGAAGATCCAATGCCCGGTTTCGGGCAACTCGGAGATTTCCTCGTAGCTCACCGTGACGTTCGGATGCGCCTTGAGTTGCGCGGTGACGTCTGCGGCGAAGGGATCGCGGTCCACCGCCAGTGCGCCGCCCGCGGGCAGACGGTGCCGGTCGGCGGTCGACATGATGAGGCCGCCCGCCGCGCGCATTTCCCAATGCAGAAGACCGACGGCGTTCTGCTCGCTGTCGTCCGAGCGGAAGGAGTTGGAGCAAACCATCTCGGCAAGATCGCCGGTGCGATGTGCAAAGGTTTCGACCTTGGGGCGCATCTCGTGCAGGATCACGGGGATGCCGGCGTTTGCGGCCTGCCATGCGGCTTCGGAGCCGGCCATGCCGCCGCCGACGATATGAAGAGGTTCTGTCATGGCGCTCAGATAGGCCCGTGCGCGCCCAAAGAAAAGCCCCGTCCGGTGGTCCGGACGGGGCTCTGTCTCACTCGGCGCTGCTTTCGGGCGTCTCGGGCGCATCGGCCGCCGCCGCTTCGACCGCGTCACCTTGATCGGCGATCCGCGCCACCGAGACGACTTCTTCGCCGCGCCCGGTGTCGAACACCTTGACGCCGCCTGCCGAGCGGGAGCGGAAGGAGATGCCATCCACCGGCACGCGGATCGACTGGCCTGCGGAGGTGACCAGCATGATCTGGTCGCCGGTTTCGACCGGGAAGGCCGAGACGATCGGCCCGCCGCGCATCGCCTTATCGGTGGCGTTCACACCCATGCCACCGCGTCCGCGCACCGGATAGTCGTGGCTCGACGACAGCTTGCCAGTGCCACGCGCCGAGATAGTCAGGATCAGCGTCTCGGAAGCCGACATCTCGGCATAGCGCTCGGGGCTGAGCGCGCCTGCGGCGATGCCCTCGTCATCATCCTCGGTCTCGGCATCATCGGCGATCCCGGCCATGGCGCGGCGCATCTTGAGATAGGCCACCCGCTCAGAGGCCTCGGCCTCGAAGTGCGGGATCACGGCCATGGAGACTACGTGGTCGTCACCCGACAGCCGGATGCCGCGCACGCCGGTCGAGGAGCGGCCCTGGAACACCCGGACATCCGTGGTGCGGAAGCGGATTGCGCGGCCGGAATCGGTCACCAGCATCACGTCGTCGTCCTCGGAGGCGATGCGCGCGTTCACCAGCGTCACATCCTCGGGCAGCTTCATCGCGATCTTGCCGTTGCGCATGACGTTGGTGAAGTCCGACAGCGCGTTGCGGCGCACATCGCCGGCGCTCGTGGCGAACACGATCTGCAGGTCCGACCAGTCCTCTTCGGGGCGGTCGACCGGCATGATCGCCGCGATCGACACACCCGTGGGGATCGGCAGGATATTGACGATCGCCTTGCCGCGCGCGGTGCGGCTGCCCAAGGGAAGCCGCCAACACTTCAGCTTGTAGACCATGCCCTCGGTCGTGAAGAACAGCATCTGGTCATGCGTATTCGCCACGAAGAGCGAGGTGACGACGTCGTCTTCCTTGGTCTGCATGGAGCCCAGACCCTTGCCGCCGCGCCGCTGGGAGCGGAACTCGGCCAGAGGCGTGCGCTTGATGTAGCCGCCTTGGGTCACGGTGACGACCATGTCCTCGCGCTCGATGAGGTCCTCGTCCTCCATGTCGCCGACCCAGTCGACGATCTCGGTGCGACGCGGCACCGCAAAGAGGTCGCGGACCTCCTGCAGCTCTTCGCGGATGATCGTCAGGATGCGCTCGCGCGACGACAGGATGTCGAGATAGTCGCGGATCTTCCCGGCTAGCTCCTGAAGCTCGTCGGTGACCTCGCGCACGCCGATCTGCGTCAGGCGCTGCAGACGCAGCTCGAGGATCGCGCGGGCCTGCGCCTCGGAGAGGTTGTAGGTGCCGTCGTCGTTCACCGGATGAAGCGGATCGTCGATCAGCTTGATGTATTCGATGATCTCATGCGCGGGCCAGGCCCGGGTCATCAGCCGCTCTCGCGCGTCGCCCGCATCGGCCGAAGCGCGGATCGTGGCCACCACCTCGTCGACGTTCGACACCGCGGCGGCTAGGCCGCACAGGATGTGGCTGCGCTCGCGCGCCTTGCGCAGAAGATACGCCGTGCGACGGGCAATCGCATCCTCGCGGAAGTCGAGGAAGGCGGTGAGAAAGCCGCGCAGCGTCAGCGTCTCGGGGCGCCCGCCGTTGAGCGCCAGCATGTTGCAGCCGAACGAGGTCTGCATCGGCGTAAAGCGGAACAGCTGGTTCAGCACCACGTCGGGGGTTGCGTCGCGCTTCAGCTCGACAACCACGCGCACGCCGTTGCGGTCGCTTTCGTCCTGCACATGCGCGATGCCCTCGATCCGCTTGTCACGCGCGGCTTCGGCGATCCGGTCGATCATCGAGGCCTTGTTGACCTGATAGGGGATCTCGTCGACGACGATGGCGTAGCGGTCCTTGCGCAGCTCCTCGATGTGGGTCTTGGAGCGGATGATCACCGAGCCGCGGCCTTCGAGATAGGCCTTGCGCGCGCCCGAGCGGCCGAGCATCAGCCCGCCGGTCGGAAAGTCGGGGCCGGGGACGAACTCCATCAGCCCTTCGGACGAGAGGTCCGGGTCGTCGATCAGCGCGAGGCAGGCGTCGATGACTTCGCCCAGATTGTGCGGCGGGATGTTGGTCGCCATGCCGACGGCGATGCCGCCCGCGCCGTTGACCAGCATGTTGGGAAAGCGCGCGGGCAGGACGGTCGGCTCGCGATCCTTGCCATCGTAATTGTCCTGAAAGTCGACCGTGTCCTTGTCGATGTCCGACAGAAGGAACGCCGCCGGCTTGTCCATGCGAACCTCGGTGTAGCGCATGGCAGCGGCGTTGTCGCCGTCCATGGAGCCGAAGTTGCCCTGACCGTCGAGCAGCGGCAGCGACATCGAGAAGTCCTGCGCCATGCGGACCAGCGCGTCGTAAATGGCGCTGTCGCCATGCGGGTGATACTTGCCCATCACGTCGCCCACGGGGCGGGCCGACTTGCGATAGGGCTTGTCGTGGCTGTTCGAGGTCTCATGCATCGCGTAGAGAATGCGCCGGTGCACGGGCTTGAGCCCGTCGCGCAGGTCCGGGATCGCGCGGCTCACGATCACGCTCATCGCGTAATCGAGATAGGAGGTCTTCATCTCCTCGACGATGGAGACCGTGGGGCCGGAAGGCACGGGGCGCTCGGGCGTGGAATCGTCGGTCTCAGGTGTGTCGGGAATGTCGCTCACGGGGGAAAGCCTGCTGTCTTGTGACTGCTATATCTTGTGAGCCAAACCTATAGCACCCGCGCCATATGGGGCGCAACAGAGGATGCCCAGCCCCGCTGGCAGCCGTCAGGGCAGGTGGCTAACAATTTGAGATAATTGACTTTTCACGAGCTTATGCTGGAATCAAATCGCGGGGTCAAGCCCGCGTGCCACGCAGGAGCCACCCCATGCCCGCAAAACCCTCGGAAACCGAGCTGATGCTCAAGGGCTACGGCCTCACCACGGCCGAGCTGTTCTACCGGATGCCGGACTACAGACACGTGCTCAACAGCTTCGTCTGGCAAGAGTACGACCTCGCCCCGGACCACCCGAAACTCTTCGAATTCATCGAATTCTGGCAGGAGGAAATCGAAGGTCCGTTGCACTCGGTGCGATTTACGCATCGCAAGATGATTTCGCCCGGTGAATGGCGCAATGTGACCGGTGAATTTCGCTATCATTGAGGGCCGCCCCGGGAGCAGGCCCCGGGGGCGCTGCCCCCGGTCCGTCGGAGTCGTTCGCGAGCAAATTGACCTAGAGGCCGCGCGGAGTCGGCCGATCAAAGACGCGACGGCCCATCAGAGAGGCCGCAAGCTCCACCATCAGCGCCGCCGTGCGACCGCGCTCGTCGAGTGAAGGGTTCAATTCCACGAGGTCGAGCGAGGCGACGAGGCCGCTGTCCGACAGCATCTCCATCGCCAGATGCGCCTCGCGCACCGTGGCACCGCCCGGAACCGTGGTGCCGACGGCTGGGGCCGCCGCCGGGTCGAGGAAGTCGACGTCGAGCGACACGTGCAGGATGCCATTGGCCGATCGCACCTTGTCGAGAAACTCCGACAGCGGGCGCGCGATGCCGATCTCGTCGATCATCCGCATGTCCACCAGCGTGGCATCGCCGTCCTCGAGTGCTGCGCGCTCCTCGGGGTCGACGCTGCGCAGACCGATCATGCCGACCTGGCTGACCGGTACGGTAGCGGGCAGGGCGGGGAAGGCGTCAAAGCCTTCGCGTCCCGTGACATAGCCCAGAGGCGTGCCGTGCAGGTTGCCGGTGGTGGTGCTGTCGGGGGTGTGGAAATCGCTGTGCGCGTCGAGCCAGAGCACGAAGAGCGGACGCCCGATCTCTTGGGCATGCGCGGCCATGCCCGCGACCGACCCAAGCGACAGTGCGTGATCGCCCCCCATGAAGATCGGAAAGCCCTTGGGGGCCTGCTCTTGCGCCGTGCGCATCAGGGCGGCGGTCCAGCCGACGTTGAGCGCCAACTCGTAGATCACGCCGTTGCGGGGCGGTGCCACCTCGACCGGGTCGGGGGCGACGTTGCCGATGTCGGTGACGCCGTGGCCCAGCGAGGCGAGCGCCTCGGCAAGACCGGCGGTGCGGTAGGCGTCGGGACCCATGAGACAGCCGCGGCGTCGTTTGCCGCAGTCCACAGGGGCGCCGATAAGGATGCAATCTGTCATGCGCGGATCATGGCGCGAGGGCGCGGGCGCGGGCAAGGGGTTTCCTCGGGTCGCCCGCGTGGTCAGCTGCGGCGCAGGGCCGAGATCCACAAAGCGACCAGCACCAGCGACAACAGCGCGTTCCAGCTGGCCATCGATAGGCCGAAAAGCTCCCAGCTCACCACGTCGCACATCACCAGCCGCGGTCCGTCGGTGGCCAGAAGATCGCCGCCCGAGAGCGAGCCAAGGCTCTGGCCAGACCCGGTGCAGCTCGACGGGCCTTCCCACCAGTCGCGCTCGACCCCGGTGTGGAAGATGCCGATGGCTGCGGTGGTCGTGGCGGCCAAAGCGCCGATCACGGGCAGCACCCGGCCAGGCAGCATCATCGCGATCAGGCCGACGGCGATGGCGATGCCATGCGGCCAGCGTTGCCAGATGCACATCGCACAGGGCGGATAGCCGAAGGCCTGAAACAAAAAGGCCCCGCCCAGAAGCGCGGCAGAGCCGAGCGTGGCGAGAAGAATGGTCAGAAAGCGGCTCACAGATACCTCGTCGCGTAAAATCCGGCGAAGAGCATGGCGCAGAACAGCGTGAAGACCAGACCCAATCGGCGTTCGATGAAATCGCGCGCGGGGTCGCCGAAGAAGCGCAGGATCGCTGCGACGAGAAAGAACCGCGCCGCGCGCGCCGCGATCGACGATACAATGAATACGGGCAGCGACAGCCCGGTCACGCCCGAGGCGATGGTGATGACCTTGAAGGGAAACGGCGTGACGCCGGCGATCAGCACCGCCCATGCGCCCCAGTCGTTGTACTTGAGCTTGAAGGCCTCGAATTTCTCTGCCTTGCCGTAGAGGTCGAGCACCCATTGACCGACGCTATCGAACAGCGCGGCGCCGATCCAGTAACCCAGCAGGGCCCCCACGACCGAGGCCAACGTGCAGACCAACGCGATCAGCCAGGCCCGGCGCGGTCGTGCGAGGATCATCGGGATCATCAGCGCGTCCGGCGGGATCGGAAAGACCGAGGATTCGGCAAAACTCACCGCGCCGAGGGCGGGGAGCGCGTGGCGGTGGGCCGCCAGCGAGATCGTCATGTCATAGAAACGGCGCAGCATGGAACCCGGATCACTCTAGAAACGTCCCTTGTTCAGGAACACGGCCCCGGCGTGGGGTCAACCGGGCAAACGCCGGCAGAGGAGAACGATCTCATGAAATGGCGCGGACGCCGGGGCAGCGGCAACATTATCGACAGGCGCCGCTCAAGCGGCGGGCGCGGCGGGCGCGGCGCGGCCATCGGCGGCGCGGGCGGCTTTGGCCTGCTGGCCATCGTGGTCGTCGGCTATTTCCTCGGGGTGGATCTGACGCCGCTTCTGAACGATGGGCAGATGCAGCAGGGCGGTGGCGGCGAGATCACCGCCGCCGACGAGGAAGCGGCGCAGTTCGTCTCCGTCACCCTCGCCGACACCGAAGAGATCTGGGCCGACATCTTCGAGCGTGAGATCGGGGCGGCCTATGACCCGGCCGAGCTGGTGTTGTTCAAAGGCGCCACGCAATCGGCCTGCGGCGGCGCTTCGGCGGCCTCGGGCCCGTTCTATTGCCCGCCCGAGGAGCGGATCTTCCTCGATACAGACTTTTTCACCACGCTCGAGCGGCAGCTCGGCGCCAAGGGCGATTTTGCCGCCGCCTATGTCGTGGCGCATGAGGTCGCGCATCACGTGCAGAACGAGATCGGCGTGCTGAGCGAGGTCAACGCCGTGCGCCAGCGCAGCGACGAGGCGACCTCGAACGCGCTGTCGGTACGTATCGAGCTTCAGGCCGATTGCTTCTCGGGCATCTGGGCCCGCCGCGCCGAGGCGCGCTTCGGCTCACTCGAGCCGGGCGACATCGAGGAGGCGATGAACGCGGCCGCCCAGATCGGCGACGATACGCTGCAACGCGAGGCCGGGCGCACGGTGCGGCCCGAAAGCTTCACCCATGGTACCTCCGAGCAGCGACAGCGCTGGTTTGCCACCGGCTACGAGCGGGGCAGCATCGCGGCTTGCGATACCTTTGCGGCAGATCGCATCTGAGCCACGTTGACGGGATCGTGGACCCGGTTTATGCGGGTGCCGCTGGCCGGTGTGGCGGAACGGTAGACGCAGCGGATTCAAAATCCGCCGCCCACAAGGCGTGGGGGTTCGAGTCCCCCCACCGGCACCAGCGATCCTCACGATCCTCCGAGATCCGCCCCACGGGGCTGGCCCGCGCCCGCTGCGCGCGCTAGGTCCATCTGGCGCGCCGGATCGCGCGCCGGAGGACAGACCATGCAGCGCATCGCCACGGGCACCCGCCCCGATCTCGAGGACAAGGCCCGCGAGGCGGGATTCACCTTTCATCACATGCATGGCGAACCTTACTGGGACGAGGAAACCGTCTATGCCTTCGATCTTTCCGAGGTCGAAGACATGATCGAGGATCCCGCGACCGAACTGCATGGGCTGTGCCGTATGGCAGTGGATCATGTGCTGGGCTCGGAGGATCTGATGGACCGCCTCGCGATCCCGAAAGAGGCACGCGCCATGATCGCGGCCTCGTGGGAGGCGGGCGCGCCTGAGCTTTACGGGCGTTTCGATCTCGCTCATGACGGCGAGGGGCCCGCGAAGCTTCTGGAATACAACGCCGACACGCCGACCGCCCTTTACGAGAGCGCAGCATTCCAATGGCAATGGCTCGAAGACATGGTCGAGGCCGGGCAGCTGCCCCAAGGCTCGGACCAGTTCAACGGGCTGCACGAGGCGCTGGTCGCGCGGCTGGCGGAGATTTTCGCGCCCGATACCGACGTGCATTTCGCCTGCTTTCCCGACGACCCGGAGGACTACGCCACAACCGAATACATGGCTTGGGCCGCCCGCGAAGCGGGGCTTGGTGCGCATTTCGTGCCGATCCCCGAGATCGGTGTGACCGATGCAGGACAGTTCGCGGATGGCGAAGGCCGGGTGATCGGTGCGATGTTCAAGCTCTACCCGTGGGAGGACATGCTGCGCGACGACTTCGCCGAGGCGTTGCCGGGCGCGAATTGCCATTTTCTGGAGCCGCCATGGAAGGCGATCCTGTCGAACAAGGGCATCTTGCCGGTGCTGTGGCGGCTTAACGAAGGACACCCGAACCTGTTGCCCGCCTTCTTCGAGGATGAGGCCGACACCGCCGCCGCCCGCGCGGCGCTGTCGGGTGGCCATGTGCGCAAGCCCCTGTTTTCGCGCGAGGGGTCGAGCATCGACCTCGTGACGCCGGATGGCACCGAGCGTTCGTCCGACCGCAGTTATGAAGGCCACCCGGCGATCCTGCAGGCCTACCACCCGCTGCCGGTCTTCGACGGCATGCACCCGGTGGTGGGGGCCTGGATCGTGGGCGAGACCTGCGTCGGGATGGGCCTGCGCGAGGATCGCGGCCGCATCACCCGAGACCTGAGCCGCTTCAAGCCGCATTTCATCCGCGCCTGACCCGCGCGAGGAGGAGACCGTCATGACCATCGCCAGCCCCCGGACCCCCGCCACTTCGCGCAAGCGCTCGCGCCACGTTCGCCTCGCCCTTGTCGGCGCCACCGCCTTCACGCTTTCCGCCTGCCGCGACGAAGAGGTGCCGTCGGCCGCCTTTCCGACGCTCGATGCCTGCCTCGAGGCGGCCGCAGGGCCAGGGACCTGGGTCACCGAGGAAAGCTGCGAGAGCGGCTTTGGCGAGGCGCTCGAGGCGCATGTCGAGACCGCGCCGCGCTATGACGACCAAGCTCTGTGCGAGGCCGAGCACGGCGGCGAGTGCATGGTCGAGGAGCGGCCCGGCGGCGGTGGCTCGGTGTTTCTGCCGCTGATGGCGGGCTACCTGCTCGGCAACATGCTCGGCGGGCGCGGTGCGCGGGCGCAGCCCTTCTACGGGCGCTCGTCCGGCGGCTTTGCCACGCCGGGCGGGACGGTGCTCAACCGCTCGAGCGGCAGCACCTCGCTGTCACCCAATGCCTACAAGGCTGGGCCTGCAACCCGTACGGCCGCGCCGATGACCCGCGCCACCGTTGGCCGCACCGGTGGATTTGGTGCGGCGCGGACGGGCACGGGAACTCGCGGGTTCGGCGGCTAAAGGGCTGATCGGCCCCCTCGCCGGCATAATCGGGGCCGATCGCCGCGACTGATCGCGGCACGTCAACGAAAATTAAGGCAAAAATTGGGCAATCCGGCGAAGCGGGCGAGGCGCGACGCCGCGCCGGATTGTCCATGGATACCATGCAATGAGCGGCGCCGCGGCACCGTTTGCCCAACAAACACTTGGGTAGATCCCATCTTGGGCCGAAAATTGTTTCGAATTTCCTGACAATCTCCGCCGCAATTGCCCCGATCTGCTGCGAGGTTTCCCGTAGAAGGCCCGCATCCCACCATCATTCAGACACTTTTCCCTTTGTCCGCCGTTCGCGGCGAGATATTTATGGTCCAAGCCCGATGAGGGCGATCCGCCGTGGGTGGCTGGATCAAGAGCATCTGCAGGTGGCCCTGGGGGGACAACAGCAGCACGAGAAGTGGCTCCCTGCCGGAGCCGGCACCGGAGGGTGCCGACCTGCGCCGCGGCGCAGGGCTGGGGCAGGGCGGCCTGAACAACGAAGCGGGAAAGTCGCCCGCGGTTATGGAGATGGCGGATGGCGGACAATCGGATCGACGGAACGCCGGGTGACGACACGCTCTTTGGCGGCGCAGGCGACGACATACTCTATGGTGGTGCGGGCAACGACACGCTCGACGGCAAGGGCGGCACCGACGAAGTGTACGGCGGCGATGGCGATGATCACCTCACCGGGGACGAGAACGACACGCTTTATGGCGGCGCCGGCAGCGACACCTTCGTTCCCGGTCGCGGCGGCGTGGTCTACGGTGGCGGCGATGGCGGCCTCGACGATATCGACACGCTCGACCTGCGCGGCATGGGCAACCTCTATGCCAAGGACATCGTCCCCGATGGCGACGGCAACGGCTCCAGCGGCTGGATCCAGTTCCTCGACGAGAACAAGCAGCCCACGGGCGAGCGCCTCGACTTCTACAACATCGAGAGCTTCCTGAAGGACCCGCAGAGCAACCACGCCCCCGACGCGCAGGACGACACCGCGACGACCGCGCAGGACATGGCCGTCACCATCGACGTGCTCGACAACGATTTCGATGCCGACGGCGATCCGCTGCGCGTCACCGAGGCACGCGCCAGCCGCGGCGAGGTCGTGATCAATTCCGACGGCAGCCTGCGCTATACCCCCGAGGCTGGTTTCAACGGCGACGTGACGATCGAATACACGATCACTGACGATCGCGGCGGTTTCGACAGCGCCACCGTGGCACTGCGCGTGACCTGCAAGCCCGGCCCCGACGGCATCGTCGAGGGCACGATGGGCGACGATCTGATCGACCTCGCTTATGATGGTGACCCCGATGGGGACCGCGTCGACAATGGCGATGCGATCCTTGGCGACGACGCCCCCGACGACGACCGCGTTTATGCCTACGGCGGCGACGACACGGTGCACGCGGGGCGCGGCGACGACGTGGTCTACGGCGGCCGCGGCAACGATACGCTCTATGGCGAAGTGGGCGATGACGAGCTGCACGGCGACGGCGGGCGCGACACGCTCTATGGCGGCGAAGGCGACGACAAGCTGTTCGGCGGCTCGGCTGGCGACACGCTGTTCGGCGGCGCGGGCAACGACATGCTCGACGGCGGGCTGAACGGCGACCGGATCGAGGGCGGCGATGGCGATGACACGATCTACGGTGGTGCCGCGAACGACCGGCTGTTTGGTGGGCTTGGCCGCGACGAAATCTACGGCGGTGACGGCAACGACCGCATCGACTCGAGCGATGGGGATCGCAAGGCCGATCTGGACCGCTTCGACAATCCCTATCCCGGCATCGGCCTGACCCCCGATCCCGACGTCTATGACGACCGCGACACCGTCTATGGCGGCGCGGGCAACGACACGATCCACACCGGCGACGACCGTGACACCATCTTTGGCGGTATCGGCGACGACCGCGTCGACGCGGGCATCGACGATGACCTCGTGTTTGGCGAAGAGGGCGACGACAGCCTGACGGGCGGCGAAGGCAACGACACCATCTTTGGCGGCGACGGCGACGACGTGATCCACGGCGGCCTCGACCCGCGCTTTCCCGACAGCCTGAACATCCGCGACGACGAGGGTGACCGCGTCACCGACAACGGCCGCGACGAGCTGTTCGGCGGCAAAGGCAACGACACGATCTTCGGTCAGGACGACACCGACACGCTGTTTGGCGGCGCGGGTGACGATTACCTCGACGGCGGCATCGACAACGACACGATCTTTGGCGGCGCGGGCAATGACACGATCATCGGCGGCCAGGGCGTCGACCTGATGTTCGGCGATGACGACCGCGACATCTTCAACGGCGGCAACGGCGGCGATCACGTGATTGGCGGCGAGGGCGGCGACGACTACGACACGCTCGACCTGACCGGAACCGATGTCGACCGGATCGAGTACACTTCTGAGGACCGCGAGGACGGCATCGTCTACTTCAAGGACGGCACCACGATGCGGTTCGAGGAGATCGAGAACGTCGTGCCCTGCTTCACCCCCGGCACCGTGATCGCCACGCCGCGTGGCGAGCGGCTTGTCGAGGAGTTGCGTGAGGGCGACCGCATCATCACCCGCGACAACGGCATTCAGGAGATCCGCTGGGTCGGCCACAAGCAGGTGGGCCCCAAGCAGTTCCTCACCAGCCCGCATCTCAAGCCGGTGATGATCCGCGCCGGCGCGCTCGGCAACGGGCTGCCCGAGCGCGACATGATGGTCTCGCCCAACCACCGCGTGCTGCTTTCGGGCGACCGGGCCCAGCTCTACTTCGAGGACAGCGAAGTGCTGGCCGCCGCCAAGCACCTCATCGGCTCCAAGGGCATCCACACGGTCGAAGTGCTGCGCACGAGCTACATCCACTTCATGTTCGACCGCCACGAGGTGGTGCTGTCGAACGGGGCTTGGACCGAAAGCTTCCAGCCCGGCGATCACACGCTGAAGGGCATCGGCTCCGAACAGCGCGACGAAATCTTCGAGCTGTTTCCCGAACTGCGCGCGCGTGAGGGAATCGACGGCTACAGATCGGCCCGCAAGGCGTTGAAACGGCACGAAGCCCGACTGATGGTCGTCTGACCTCGGGACTCTGTCTTTAACGAGTATCTGCTGCTTAACTAGTCTTTGATTGGTGAGGGCGAAGGGTCATACCCCTTCGCCACTTTTTGCGAGCGCCACGCGGCCCAATCCTCCGGCGTATCGAGATCGCGAGTCGCCGCGAGGCCGGGCAGGCGCACTAGCCGGGTCTGCCGCGCATAGGGGGCCAGCGCCGCGCGCCCGCCCGAACTTGCCGACAGGGCTGCGAACCGCGGTCTGAGCGCGGCGTCGCAGACCACCGGGTGACCGGGCCGACCCGACGCCGAGGCCCCTCGCCATATGAGCGTGCCGTCCTCGCGCGCGGCCGCGTCGAACACCCGAGCGATCGCCGCGGCATCGAGGTCCGGCAGATCCGCGGGCATGAGCGCGAAGCGCCGGGCGCGAGGCAGTCGCGCCACGCCCTCGCGCAGCGTGGCCCCCATGCCCGCCTCGCTCGCTGCGATTTCGAGGCGTACCGCGTCGAGCCCGTCGAGCAGCGCCGCGCGGGGGTCGCCCGGCCGTAGCGCCACGTGAACCCGCGCGCCCGCCGCCATCGCGGCCAGCACGCGGGCGCGCAGCAAGGGCACGCCATCGATCTCGATCGCGAGCTTGTCGAGGCCACGCATTCGCGATGATGCACCGGCGGCGAGGATCAAGAGAGGAAACATGTGCAACTTCCTGAGTTTGTGCGACGTTGGGGCGAGGATGCCGCGTTCAGGGGGACGGGGCCGACACAGGCCCGCACCCGCTGAGGCTGCGCTGCGCCGAAATGGAAGAGACCATGTTCGCCACGGTACTGCGCAAGATCCACCGCCTGTCGCGCCGCCTCTGGGTGCGGGTCACCCTGATCTCCGGCCTTGCCTTCGTCGCCCTCGGTGCGGCCAAGCTGTTCGGGCCGATGATCCCCGACGGGCTGTCGGATGCGATCGGTGCCGATGCGCTCAATCGGCTTTTGGATATCATTTCGACCTCGATGCTCGCGGTCACCACCTTTTCGCTGTCGGTGATGGTCTCGGTGCACCAATCCGCCTCGTCCAAATGGACGCCGCGCGCGCATCGGATGCTGCTGGCCGACACCACCACCCAGACCGTTCTGGCCACCTTCGTGGGCGCCTACATCTATTCTCTGGCCGCGATCATCCTGCTCTCGACGCCGTACTACGGCGAAAAGGAGATCGTCACCCTCTACATCGCGACGCTCGCGGTGCTGGTGCTGATCGTCTTCGTGATCCTGCGCTGGATCCTGCATCTGCAGGCGCTCGGCAGCCTCGTCGACACCACCGCGCGGATCGAGCGCGAGGCGCTCAAGACCTTTCGCACCCGCATGGAGCGGCCCTGTCTCGGCGGCCATGCGCTGCATCCCGGCGATATTCCCGGCACCGCGCGGCCCTTGCGGGCAGAGCGCACCGCCTATGTGCAAGCGATCTACGAGGACAGCCTTCAGGCCGCCGCCGAGGAGCACGAGGGCTTTGTCTACCTCGACGCGCCGGTGGGCCGGTTCGTGCATCAAGGCGAGACCATCGCCCATCTCGTCGGTGGTGGCGAGGCGCTGGAGGAGGCGGTGCGCGACCATATTCATATGGGCGAGCTGCGCACCGCCGAGCAGGACCCGCGCTTTGCTTTGATCATGCTCTCCGAGATCGGCTCCAAGGCACTGTCGCCCGGCATCAACGATCCGGGCACCGCGATCGATGTGATCGGTCGTATCGGTCGGGTCATCGGTTCGTATCGCGACGAGATCGCGCATGGCCGGGAGGAGGCGATCCATGATCGGCTCTGGGTGGTGCCGCTCGACGCGCGCGACCTGATGCAGGACGGGTTCGGCGCCATGGCTCGCGATGGCGCGGCGCAGGTCGAGGTGCTGATCTCGATGCTCAAGACCCTCGAGGCGCTTGGCCGTCACCCCGACAGCACCATCGCCGCCGCCGCGCGCGCGATGGCGCATGAGGCGGTGGCGCGTGGCCGCGCGGCGCTCGAATTCGCGCCCGACCGCGACAGGCTTGCCCACGCGGCCCCCGAACAGGCCGCCAAGGCCTGAGGTCAGGGGATGATGCGGCTGTATTTCGTGCCCTCGAGCGTCGCGCCGACCCGCAGGCCAGTCTGCGCGAAGACCACGGCGATCACCGGCGACAGCGAGGTCGTGGTCTCGGCCTTGAGCATCTCGCCCCGGTCGTTGATCGCGTATTCCACGTCGGCTCCGGCGGCCCAGCCGGGCGCGCGGCGGAAATCGCCTAGCGCCTGCTCGGTCATGAAGAACAACACATGGCTGAACTGCTGCGCGCCGATCTGCAGGCCTGCGCTTGCGGTGGCGGCGGAGTAGTAGTCGACGACGCTGCGCCCCACCAAGAGCGCGCCGCGCCCGTAAGCGCCGCCAAGACCCAAGCCGACCTCAGTCATCAGTGGCATCACCAGCATGCCGCGCGATTGCGCCGAAAGCTCGCGCGTGCCGGGGTATTGCTCGTACATGTGGTCGAGCGTGCTTTGCACCCGTGCGTCGAGACGCGACCCGCCGTCGCTGCCCACGCCGTTGCCGCAGGCGGCCAGAAGGCCGGTGGCGCCGAGGCCGAGCATCAGCCCGCGCCGTGTCGTCTTTTCCATGTCGCTGCCCCTCATGCGATGTCGTGCCGCCCTTGTGTCCGGGCGCTCGGGCCGACCATAGGCCAGCCCGTCGTCGCTGTCATCCACCGAGGGCCGAGGTCATGTCAGCCGGCCATGATCCGCGCGGCGCGCGGCGCGAAATAGGTCAGTACGCCGTCGCAACCGGCACGGCGGAACGCCAGCAGGCTCTCCATCATCACCCGGTCGCCATCGACCCAGCCGTTGCGCGCGGCGCCTTCGATCATCGCGTATTCGCCCGACACCTGATAGGCAAAGGTTGGCACCGCGAAGCTCTCCTTCACCCGCGCACAGATATCGAGATAGCTCAGCCCCGGCTTGACCATCACCATGTCCGCCCCCTCCGAGAGGTCGCGCCCGACCATGCGCAGCGCCTCTTCGGCATTGGCCGGGTCGATCTGATAGGTCTTCTTGTCGCCCTTGAGGGCACCCGACGCACCCACCGCGTCGCGGAACGGGCCGTAAAAGGCGCTCGCGAATTTGGCGGCATAGCTCAGGATCGCGACATGGCCTTGGCCCTCGGCCTCGAGCGCGGCGCGGATCGCGCCGATGCGCCCGTCCATCATGTCCGACGGACCCAGGATGTCGGCACCCGCGCGCGCCTGCGCCAGCGCCATCTTGACCAGCGCCTCGACCGTGGCGTCGTTGACGATCTCGCCATCCACCACATAGCCGTCGTGGCCGTTGATGTTGTAGGGGTCGAGCGCGATGTCGGTCATCAGCGCCATCTCGGGCACCGCGTCCTTGATCGCCCGGATCGCGGTGTTGGTCAGGTTGTCGTCCGACCAGGCTTCGGCGCAATCCTCGGTGCGGCTTTCGGGGCCGGTATAGGGGAACAGGCACATCGCGGGGATGCCCAAGGCGTGCGCCTCGCGCGCCGCCGTGACGGCGCGGTCGACGGTCAGGCGCGACACGCCCGGCATCGAGGCGATGGCGCTCTGCTCATCCTTGCCTGCCTGCAGGAAGATCGGCCAGATCAGATTGTCGGGCGTCATCGCCGTTTCGCGGGTCAGGGCGCGCAGGGCCGGGGTGCGGCGCAGGCGGCGCGGGCGCGAAAGCGGGAAGGGGGCGGCGAAAGGCTGCGGCATCGAGGCGTCTCCCGAGCGGGGTTTTCATATCACAGCCTCGGGGTGGCACGGTTCGTCGCGGGTCACAAGTCTGGGCATCGGTCGGGGGCGGGGATAGGTTCCGCCCGAGCGAACGACCGGATGACCCACGCGTGACCCTGACCCAGACCCTCTTCGAAGTCATCGACATGCGGTCCTTTTCGAACCTGTGGTTCTGGATCATGCTGGCTCTGGTCTGGTCCTCGGTCAGCCATCGGGTGATCGGCGTGCCCTTCGACATGGTGACGCGCGCGCGCCGCTTCGGCGGCCAGTCCGAGCGCGACCTCGTCGATCTGGTGCGGATCAACGTCAACCGGATGCTGCATGTCGCGCATGTAGCGGGAAGCTGGCTCGCAGCGCTCGGGGCCTTCGTTCTCAGCTCGCTGCTGCTACTGGCCTTCTGGTACGACGTCGAATTCGCGCAGGCGGTGGTGCTGATCGCGCTGCCCCTCAGTCTCGTGACGCTGATGGCCTTTGCCACGGCGCGACGCATTGCCGCGGAGCAGCCCGACGCGCGGGCGCTGTGCCACCGTCTCGCGCGGCATCGTTTCTGGGTGCAGGCGATCGGCATGCTCTCGATCTTCGTCACCGCGATGTACGGCATGTACCAGAACCTTTCCGTCGCGCCGGGGTTCTGATCCTTCGGGACGCTTGACAGCGCCCGCCCGGAAGGTAGGTCAGCGCAATGGTAAAGACGAACGGCAGCAGGATCACGGTTTCGGGTGCACCCGAAGGCTTTGACGCGACACTTGTCCTGAAAGAGATCGAGAAGGCCGGCGGTCCGGTCATCCACGTCGCGCGCGATGACAAGCGCATGGCCTCGATGCGTGCAGCGCTCGAATTCTATGCCCCCGACTTGCCGGTCGTGACCTTCCCGGCTTGGGATTGCCTGCCCTATGACCGTGTCTCTCCCGCAGCCGAAATCTCGGCCGCGCGCATGGCGGTGCTGGCGGGGCTGCTGCACGGCATGCCCGAGCGTTTCGTGCTGCTCACCACGCTCAATGCCGCGACCCAGCGCGTGCCCGCGCGCGCCACGCTGAAAGATGCGGCCTTCACCGCCCGCGTCGGCGACCGGATGGACGAGGCTGCGCTGCGCGCCTTTCTCGTGCGGATGGGCTTTACCCAAAGCCCGACCGTGACCGAACCGGGCGACTACGCGATCCGCGGCGGTATCATCGACATCTATGCTCCCGGCCAGGGCGGCCCGGTCCGGCTCGACATGTTCGGCGACGTGCTCGACGGCGCGCGCCGGTTCGACCCGGGCAGCCAGCGCACCACCGAAAAACTCGATCGGATCGAGCTGGCCCCCGTCTCGGAGGTGATCCTCGACGAAGCGGCGATCACCCGGTTTCGACAGACCTACCGCATCGAATTCGGCGCCGCCGGCACCGATGATCCGCTCTATGAGGCGGTCACGGCGGGGCGCAAGCAGTCGGGCATGGAGCATTGGCTCGGCTTCTTTCAGGACGATCTGGAGACGCTGTTCGATTACCTGCCCGGCGCGCCGGTGACGCTCGACGATCAGACGGCGCCGCGCCGCGACGCGCGCTGGACGCTGGTGTCCGACGCCTACGAAACCCGCCGCCATGCGCTCCAGCAAAAGGGGCGGATGGATTCGGTCTACAAGCCCAGCCCGCCAAAGCTGCTCTACCTCGACGATGACGCTTGGGTTCAGGCCACCGAGGGCCGGCGTGTGTTGCGCTTTGCACCGATCCAGCAGGCCACCGGCCCCGGCGTGATCGACGCGGGCGGACGCATCGGGCGCAATTTCTCGCCCGAGCGGCAGCAGGAGAGCGTCAGCCTGTTCGAAGCGCTGGCCGCGCATGTGAAGGACCGCCTGAAGGCCGGGCCGGTGGTCATCGCCTCCTACTCCGAAGGCGCGCGCGAGCGGCTTTCGGGGCTGATTGAGGACGAGGGCCTGACCGAAACGATCCATGTGCGCGACTGGAAGGGTGTGGGCAAGCGCGGCCTTCACCTTGCCGTCTGGCCGCTGGAGCACGGGTTCCAGACCGACGATGCGACCGTCATCTCCGAGCAGGACGTGCTGGGAGAACGCCTCATTCGCCGCGCCCGCAAGAAGCGCCGCGCCGACAACTTCCTCACCGAGACGCAAAGCCTGAGCGCGGGCGATCTCGTCGTGCATGTCGATCACGGCGTCGGTCGCTATCACGGGCTCGAAGTGGTGACGGCGCTGGGGGCCGCGCATGAATGCCTGCTGATCGAATACGCCGAGAATGCGAAACTCTATCTGCCGGTCGAGAACATTGAGCTTCTAAGCCGCTTCGGTCACGAAGAAGGCATGCTCGACAAGTTGGGCGGCGGCGCTTGGCAGGCCAAGAAGGCCAAGCTCAAGGAGCGCATCCGCCAAGCTGCCGAGCGGCTCATCCGCATCGCCGCCGAGCGGGCGTTGCGCTCTGCGCCCAAGCTGATCCCGCACGACAGCATCTGGGAACAGTTCCTCGCCCGGTTCCCCTATGACGAGACCGAGGATCAGCTTCAGGCGATCGAGGACGTGCTCAACGACATGGAGTCGGGCCACCCGATGGACCGGCTGATCTGCGGCGACGTGGGCTTCGGCAAGACCGAGGTGGCGATCCGCGCAGCCTTTGTCGCGGCGATGTCGGGCGTGCAGGTGGCCGTCATCGCGCCGACCACGCTGCTCGCGCGCCAGCACTACAAGAATTTCGCCGAACGCTTCCGCGGCTTTCCGATCAACGTGCGGCCCCTGTCGCGCTTTGTGTCGGCCAAGGAGGCGTCCGAGACCCGCGCCGGGATCACCAGCGGGCATGTCGACATCGTCGTGGGCACCCATGCGCTGCTCGCCAAGAGCGTGAAGTTCCGTGATCTGGGTCTGCTCATCATCGACGAGGAGCAGCATTTCGGCGTGAACCACAAGGAGCGTCTCAAGGCGCTGCGCACCGATGTCCATGTGCTGACGCTGACCGCGACGCCGATCCCGCGGACGCTGCAGATGTCGCTCACCGGGGTGCGGGATCTGTCGATTATCGGCACGCCGCCCGTCGACCGTCTCGCGATCCGCACCTATGTCAGCGAATTCGATGCCGTCACCGTGCGCGAGGCGCTCTTGCGCGAACGTTTCCGGGGCGGGCAAAGCTTTTTCGTGGTCCCGCGCGTCAACGACCTACCCGAGATCGAGGCCTTCTTGCGCGATGAGGTGCCCGAAGTGTCCTATGTCGTCGCGCATGGCCAGATGGCGGCGGGCGAGCTCGACGAGCGGATGAACGCCTTCTACGACGGGCGCTACGACGTGCTTCTGGCGACCACGATCGTGGAGAGTGGCCTCGACATTCCGACGGCCAACACGATGATCGTGCACCGCGCCGACATGTTCGGTCTGGCGCAACTCTATCAGATCCGGGGCCGGGTCGGGCGCTCCAAGACCCGCGCCTACGCCTATCTGACGACGCGACCGCGCGCGCCGCTAACGCCGGGGGCCGAGAAACGGCTGCGAGTTCTGGGCAGCATCGACAGCCTCGGCGCGGGCTTTACCCTTGCCAGTCAGGATCTCGACATTCGCGGTGCGGGCAACCTCATCGGTGAGGAGCAGTCGGGCCAGATGCGCGAGGTCGGCTTCGAGCTGTATCAGCAGATGCTCGAGGAGCAGATCTCCAAGATCCGTTCCGGCGAGGCCGAGGGCCTGTCCGAGAGCGAGGGTCAATGGGCCCCGCAGATCAACCTCGGTGTACCGGTGCTGATCCCCGAGGATTATGTGCCGGATCTCGACGTGCGGCTGGGCCTCTATCGCCGCCTGTCCGAGCTGACCACCAAGGTCGAGCTCGAAGGCTTTGCCGCCGAACTGATCGACCGCTTCGGCCCGCTGCCGCGCGAGGTCAACACGCTCATGCTGGTGGTGCGCATCAAGGCAATGTGCCTGCGCGCGGGCATCAGCCAATTGGATGGCGGGCCGAAAGGGGCCACCATCCGCTTCCACAATGACAAGTTCGTCTCGCCCGAGGGGCTGGTCGAATTCATTCAGGACCAGAAGGGTCAGGCCAAGGTGAAGGACAACAAGATCGTCGTGATGCGCGACTGGTCGAAAGAGGCGGACAAGATCCGCGGCGCCTTCGGTCTTGCCCGTGAGCTGGCCGAAAAGGTCAAGGCGGCCAAGAGGGCCAAGGCGGACGCTCAGTGAGTAATTCGACATTAGATGCGTCGAGCAGTCGTCTGATAACGCTCGTTATTCCTGCTTTCAATGAGGCCGGTAACATCGATGCATTGGTGCAGGAATCCTTCGATGTTTTGCCCGAGACCCTGCTGGGCGAGTTGATCGTGGTCGACGATTGCTCGACCGACGACAGTGCGGCGCGGCTGGCAGCACTGCAGGCGCGTCACCCGCGTTTGCGGGTGCTGCGCCATGTCACCAACGCGGGCCAGAGCGCCAGCGTGCGCAGCGGCGTCGCCGCCGCGCGCTATCCATTGATCGCAACGCTGGACGGCGACGGGCAGAACCCGCCGGGCGACATCCCGGAACTGGTCGCCGCATATGATCCCGCCGGTCCCCAGCTCATCGGTGGCGTGCGCGCCAAGCGGCGCGACACCTGGTCGAAGCGCACCGCATCGAGGCTGGCCAACGCGCTGCGCCGTCGGATCCTGCGTGACGATTGCCCCGATACCGGCTGCGGCCTCAAAGTGTTCGAGCGGGACCGCCACCTCGCGCTGCCGTTCTTTCACGGCCAGCACCGCTATCTGCCAGCGTTGTTTCGAGCTTACGGAGCGAGCACCGCCTATGTGCCGATCGGCGACCGAACCCGCCGCTACGGTGCATCGAACTACACCAACTGGCGGCGCGGCCTGCAGGGGATTCCGGATCTGATGGGGGTGCGCTGGCTGCTGATGCGCGCGCGTCCGGTGCGTGCCGAGGAGGTGCAATGAGCCTGTTCACCAACTGGTTCGCCCAGACCGGCTGGACCGAAATCGCCTGGCTCACCGTCGGGTTCCTTGCGCAGGCCCTGTTTTCGGCGCGCTTTCTGGTGCAATGGATCGCCAGCGAGCGGGTGCGCAAGTCGATCGTGCCGGAAGCCTTCTGGTATTTCTCGGCCGGTGGCGGCGCGATGCTGCTCGCCTATGCGATCTGGCGGCAGGACCCGGTGTTCATCTTGGGCCAGGCCTTCGGCCTCGTTGTCTATGCCCGCAACATCTATTTCATCTGGACCGAACGCCAAGCCGAGAACCGCGCCGAGCCATGACGTCGGATCGTGCCTGGATCGCATTGATCATCTCTTGGGCGATGCTGCAGGTGGCGTGGCGTTTCGTTCAAGGCCCAGCACTCGAACTCGATGAGGCCGAAGCGTTCTATTTCGCCCGTGATCTCGCTTTGGGCTACAACGCGCAGCCGCCGCTGTATTTCTGGGGGCAATGGGTCGTCTTCGCGCTGGTGGGACAGGGGATCTTCGGCCTCGCGCTGTTCAAGTATGCCTTGCTCGGAATGGCGGGCCTGGCGCTCTATGGGATGCTGCGTCGCCTGCGACCCCCCTTCGAGGCGGGCGTGGCGGTGATGGGGCTGGCCCTACTGCCCCAGGTGCTGTGGGAAGCGCAGCGCGCGCTGACCCATTCGGTCTTGGCGCTCACCATGTCCCTCATCATCATGGCGCTGGCCGACCGCGTGCTACGTGGCCCCGGGCGTGCCGGGCTGGGGGCCTGGATAGCACTTGGTGTCGCGGCTGGTCTGGGGGCCATCTCCAAGTGGAACGTGGCGTTGGTGCCGATTGCGATCCTGGTCGCGGTGGGCCTGCGCGCCGAATGGCGGTCGCGGATAGTACCGCTGGGTGCCATCGCGGCGGTGGTCACAGCCGTCGCGGTGGTGGCGGCGCCGGCATGGTGGGTGATGCACAACCCCATGGTTGCCGGCGGGTCATTGCACAAGCTGGGGTTTGAGGAGGCAGCACCGCTGTGGCGGATGCTTCAGGGGTTGGGAAGCCTCGCCTCGGCCTGGATCGCGTTCTGCGGGCTGGTGATCCTGATCGGCGGTATGATCGCCATCGCGGCTCGCGGGCGGGCACGGTGGCATCCCGATCCACAGTCGCGACTGATGCTGACCACCATGGTGGCAGGGGCCGTGCTCCTCATGGTCGGGGTAGTGTTCTCCGGCGCGACCGAAATCGCGGATCGCTGGCTGCTGCCGATCGCAGTGTTCTCGGGACCGGTCGTCGTGCTCTGGGCGCTCGATACGTTCGGGCCGCGCGGAAGGGCATGGCTAACGCGCGGTCTGGCCGTGCTCTGGCTTCTGGGGTTTGCCCTGTTGCCGGTTTCGGGCCGGGTCGAGCCGGGCTACCGCGCGGCCGACTATGCCGGGCTGGCCGGGCTGATCGAGGCGCACCACCCGGACGCCGCCGTGGTGACCGACAGCATATGGGTGGCCGGGAACCTTGCGCTCATCATGCCGGACCGACCCGTGTTTCGCAGCCAGGATGCGCCGCATGAGGCAGGCCCGGTGCTCTGGGTGGCGCGGTCGGGAACAGCGCAGGCATTGGCGGCCTCGAAGGGATACGTGGCGGTATCAGAGGGACGCCATCCCTTGCCGCGAGGCCGTCGTGAGGAGGCGCTGGACCTCGCGTTGAGCCGTTAGCCTTCGGCGGCGATCTGGGCGCGGATGTCGGCGATCACCTGGACCCACATCTCCTTGCTCTGGGCGCCCGGCACCGCGTGGCGCTGTGCGACGATGAAGGTCGGCACGCCGGTCACGCCCATCTCGCGGCTGTGGGCGTCGCGGTTGCGCATGTCCTCGAGATCGGAATCACTGTTGAGCAGGCGGCGCACCACGGCGGCGTCCATCTCGATCCCGTCGGCGATATCGGCAAGCACATCGTGGTCGCCGATATCGCGCCCGTCGGTGAAATAGGCCTTGAACAGCGCGCTCACCGCCGCCGTCTGCCGCCCTTCGATCCCGGCCCAATGGATGAGCCGATGCGCGTCGAGCGTGTTGGGCGTGGTGGCGATCCGGTCGAGGTTGAGCGCGAGCCCAGCCTCGGCGGCGCGCTCGACGATCGGCGCATAGGCCTTTGCCGCGCCCTCGCGGCCTCCGAACTTGGCTTCGAGATAAGCGCGCCGGTCCATGCCGCCCTCGGGCATGTCGGGATTGAGCTGGAACGGGTGCCATTCGATCGTGAAGGGATGATCGGGGATCTCGGCCAGCGCCGCGTCGAGACCGGCCTTGCCGATCCAGCACCACGGGCAGATCGGATCGGAAAGGATATCGAGTTTCACCATGGCGCCGCCTCCTCATTTTGCAGCCTCGCAGCTAGCCCCGCTGGCCTTCGGTTGCAAGCGCGCGCGCCTCGCGTATATGTCGGCGCATGCCCGCCCATGACATCCGCCCCGGCGCCCTGATCCGTATCGCGCGCGAAAACGGCACCTCCGAAACCGCGCCGCCGCTCGACCTCGGGCCGCGTGTGCGCGAACTGCGCCGCGCTCAGGGCTGGACGCTGGAACAGGCGGCGGGACATGCGGGGCTGGCGCGCTCGACGCTTTCGAAGATCGAGAACGGGCAGATGTCGCCGACCTATGATGCGCTCAAGAAACTGGCGCAGGGTCTCGGCATCACCGTGCCACAGCTCTTCACGCCGCCGCGCCGCGATCAGGTGCTGGGCCGCATGGTGACGACGCGGTCGGGCGAGGGCACGGGACAGATCACCGCGACCTACGAGCACGAGCTTCTGGCCGAAGGGCTCAGAGCCAAGAAGATGCTGCCTTACCGCGCCCGTATCCGCGCCCGGGCCTTCGAGGAATTCGACGGCTGGGTGCGGCACGACGGAGAGGAGTTCCTCTACGTGCTCACCGGCACGATCCGTTTGCTGACCGAATTCTACGAGCCGGTCGAGATGAAGCGGGGCGACAGCGCCTATTACGACGCCGCCATGGGCCACAACGTGATCTCGACCAGCCCAGAGGACGCGACCATCCTGTGGGTCACGTCGCTGGAGTGAGCGCGCTTAGCTCGCGCGCCCGTCCTTGCTGTCGTCATCGCCGAATTCGGCGTCGTCGCTGAACACATCCTCGCCGGGGTGCATCGAACGGGCCGAAGCGATGATCCGTTCGTTGTCGCGGGTCTCGTCCATCACCGCATCGGCGGGGTCGGTCCCCTCGAGCCATTCCGATACCTCATCGCGCGCGTCTTCGCGGCTCATGCCGCTCACCTCGCACAGATGGTCGAGGAACGGGCCCAGTTCCCCTTCGGTGGCCTCGACCTCGTCGCTGTCGAGATCCGGCCATTGCGTCAGGATGTTGGGCACGAAAGCGTGCCAGTGCTTGGCCACATGGCTCCATTTCATCGCGGGTCTCCTCATGCTGCCCGGTGTCTTGCAGCCGCAACGGAAAGGGGGCGGACCGGGTTCCGGTCCGCCCCCTTTTGGAAGCCGACTCGACCCTTGGTGTCAGATCGCCATGTCGACGATGCCGAGGCCGAGCTGCGCGGTGCCAACCGCGGCATTGCCCACCACCTTCACCGGCGTGCAGGCCGCCGTCAGGACCAAAAGCCCCAGCAGGAGCGCGCAGCGCCTCACTGAGCGGCCTCCGCGTCCGCATCGGCCTCTGCCGCGTCGGGGGCGCGTTCTGCGCCCTCAGCCGTCTCCTCGTGCCACCAGACGTCGGGCTGCCAGCCCGGCCAGTCGCCGAAGACCGGGATGGTCTCGGGGTGGTGCAGGTCCGCGTCATAGGCGATGCGGCTGATGTTCCACTGGTAGATCGGGATCACGTAGCGCCCTGTGGTCAACACCCGGTCAAGCGCCTTGGTCGCGGCGACGAAATCGTCTTGGCTCTCGGAGGTGAGCAACAGGTCGATCAGCCCGTCGACGGCCGGGCTCTGCACGCCCATGGCGTTGCGTCCGCCCGGCGTCTCGGCGGCCTCGGCGCCCCAGTAGGCGTATTGCTCGTTGCCCGGTGACAGCGACAGCCCGCGACGGAAATAGGTCATGTCGAAGTCGTAGGCGTCGGTGCGCTCCTTGTACTGCGCGCTGTCGACCGAAGTGATGGTCGGCGTCACGCCGATCCGTCCGAGTGCCTGCACATACATGTCGATGATCGACGCGTTCTCCGAACTGCCGGTCTCGAGCAGGATGTCGAAGGTAAAGGGCTCGCCCGTCTCGGCATTGCTCAGCACGCCGTTCTGGATCTCCCAGCCGGCCTCGCCCAAGAGCCCCAGCGCCGCCGCCGTGCCCTTGCGGTTGCGCTCCGAGCCGTCGCTGACGGGCAGGGCGTAGCCCTCGATCGCACCGGGCAGCAGGTCGCCTTCCCAGCGCTCGAGGAATTCCTTCACGCGACCCTCGGCCGGACCCTCGTCCATGCCGAGCGGGGAGTTCGAGAAATACGAGGTGATGCGCGGCTGCGCGCCGCCGGTCATCGCGTCGTTGATGAACTCAAAGTTGAACGCCTCGATCAGCGCCTGACGCACGCGCCAATCCTCGAACATCGGCTTGCGGGTGTTCATCACAAAGCCGGTCATGCCCGAGGGCCGCCCGTGCGGCAGCTCTTCAAGCACCACCTCGCCCGAGCGCACGCGCGGAAAATCGTACTGGCTGTCCCAGCGCGCGACGTTGAACTCACGGGTGAAATCGGTCTCGCCGGTCTTGAAGGCCTCAAAGGCGGCGGTCTCGTCGCCGAAGAATTCAAGCCTGATCTCGTCGAGCACATTGGTGCCGCGCCGGAACGGGATATCGGCGCCCCAGTAGTCGGGGTTGCGCTTGAGCGAGATGAAGCGGCCCGCCTCGAAATCGTCGATCACGTAGGGCGCGGAGGTGATCGGAATGGTGTCGAGGCCGCTTTCGGCGAAGTCCTGGCCTTCCCACTGCGCCTTTTTCAGGATCGGGCGCATGCCGGCCAGCAGCGCCAGCTCCCGGTCAGGGGTGTTGAAGGTGAGGCGCACCTTGCGATCGCCGGTTTCCTCGATGCTCTCGACCTTGGCCCAAAAGCCCAGGTAGCGCGGATGTCCCTCGGTGCCGAGCGTCTCGAAGGACCAGATCACGTCCTCGACCGTGACCGGGCTGCCGTCAGAGAACTTTGCCTCCGGGTGCAAAGTGAACTCCACCCAGTCGCGCTCGGGGCTGGTTTCGACCGACTCGGCCAGAAGACCATAGAGCGAGAACGGCTCGTCGAGCGTGCGCCCCATCAGGCTTTCGCCGATCAGGTAGCTCAGCTGCCACGGAACCGACCCCTTGAGGATGTAAGGGTTGAGGCTGTCGAAGCCGCCGACCTCCGCCGTGGCCATGCGGCCGCCGATCGGCGCGTCGGGGTTGGCATAGGGCAGGGCGGTAAACCCTTCCGGCAGCGCGGGTTCTCCATACATGGCGATTCCATGCGACGGCTCCGCCTGAAGCGCGGTCGTGCCGCAAAGCAGCATGAATGCACCGCCTTGCAGCAGTTTGGTCATGGGTCGTGTCATCTTCGAAGAAGCCCCCTGTCGGTTCGGTTTTCTGACCACATTTGTAGTTGAAGAAAACCGTATAGCCCCCCCTGTTCTTTATCAAACTTTTAGCTTGGAGGACGGCGGGGAAAGGCCTATAAGAGACTCACTGCTCGATAGGTTTCTTGCCTGTATGAAACCTGCCTCATAACTCAGCGCCCGCCTCGTGCGGGCGTTTTTTTTGGGATATGGGGATATCAGGCAATCTAGGCGAACATGGCTGCCGATGTCCTGAGCGCTATCGAACCATCCTACATTTATCAAGGGGTTGCGGTAGATAACGCTTCGCCTTTTGCCACGGATGCGCCACATTCTGTAGCAGAATTCATCAAGGAGGACGGCGACGATGCAGCTTAGAGGTAAGACGGCGATCATCACGGGTTCCAACTCGGGAATCGGGCTGGGAGTCGCCCGCGAACTGGCGCGGGCCGGGGCCGATGTCGTTCTCAACTCCTTCACCGATCGCGACGAGGACCACGCCCTTGCGCGGGAATTGGCCGATGAGCATGGCGTCGAGGTGCGCTACATTGCGGCCGACCTCTCGGACGGCGACGCCGCGCGCGGTCTGATCGAGGCAGCGGGACGCTGCGACATCCTCATCAACAACGCCGGTATTCAGCATGTCGCGCCGATCGACGGCTTTCCTGCCGCCAAGTGGGACGCGATCATCGCCATCAACCTCAGCTCGGCCTTCCACACCACTGCCGTAGCGCTGCCGATGATGCGCAAGGCGGGTTGGGGCCGGGTGATCAACATCGCCTCCGCCCACGGCCTCACCGCCTCGCCATTCAAATCCGCCTATGTCGCGGCCAAGCACGGCGTTGTCGGCCTGACCAAGGTCACGGCACTCGAAACCGCGCGCGAGCCGATCACCGCCAACGCGATTTGTCCGGGCTATGTGCTGACGCCGCTGGTCGAGGCGCAGATCCCCGATCAGATGAAGACGCATGACATGGACCGCGAGACGGTGATCCGCGAAGTGATGCTCGAGCGTCAACCGTCCAAGGAGTTCGCCACCACAGAGCAACTCGGCGGCACGGCGATCTTCCTGTGTTCCGACGCCGCGGCGCAGATCACCGGCACCACGATCAGCGTCGACGGCGGCTGGACCGCATTGTGATCCGTCTCAGCCTCGCGCTTCAGGGCGGCGGTGCGCATGGCGCCTTCACCTGGGGCGCGTTGGACCGGCTGCTTTGCGAAGAGGACATCGAGATCGCCGCGATCTCGGGCACCTCGGCGGGGGCGATGAACGCGGTGGCGCTCAAGGATGGCTGGGCGCGTGACGGGCGCGCTGGCGCACGCGCCTCGCTTGCGTGGTTCTGGGGCCGCGTGGGGGCCATCACCGACGCCCGCTGGTCCGACTGGATCGCGGCCCTTGCCCCCACCGCCCCGGCGCTGGCGCGCGCGATCGAAACCTCGCCAAGCTTCAAGATGTTCGACATGACGACGCGGGTGCTCTCGCCCTATGCCTACAGCGCGCTGTTGCGCAATCCGCTGGAGCGCATCCTGCGCGAGATCTCCTTCGATGCGGTGCGCGGACCGGAGGGGCCTGAACTCTTCGTGGGGGCGACCAACGTGCGGTCGGGCAAGATCCGCGTGTTTTCGGGCGAGGCGCTCGAACCCAAGGCGATTTTGGCCTCGGCCTGTCTGCCGACGCTGTTTCGCGCGGTCGAGATCGATGATCCGGCAACCGGCCGCCGCGAGGCATATTGGGACGGGGGCTATACCGGCAACCCAGCGCTTTTCCCGTTGTTTGACAAAGAGTTGCCAGCCGATGTTCTGATCGTGAACATCAACCCGCTGTACCGCGAGGAGGTGCCTGACGACAGCCCGTCGATCCAGAACCGGATCAACGAGATAAGCTTCAACTCGTCGCTGCTGCGCGAGCTGCGCGCGGTCGATTTCGTGCGGCGCCTGCTCGACGGGCACAGCCTGCCCGAGGGCGCGATGAAGCGGGTGTTGATCCACATGGTCGGGGACGACGCGCTGATGAACGACCTCAACATCGCCACCAAGGCCATCCCCGCGCCGGTGATCCTCGCCCGGCTGCGGGCGGCGGGCGAGGCGGCGATGGACCGTTTTCTCGCCGATCACAAACAGGATCTCGGACAGCGCGACTCGGTCGATCTGCGCGCGATGTTCTCCTGAACGGTCCCTAGCGGCCCGCTGTGCCGGTGCGCAGTTCGGAGGTGTCCGCCGCCTCGGGGCGCAGCCGGTCGGGCGGCGTCACGAGGCCTGCCGAAATGACCAGCTTGGCCGCGTCCTCGACCGACATGTCGAGCACGGTGACCTCGGAGCGCGGCAGAAACAGCAAGAAGCCCGAGGTTGGGTTCGGCGTCGTCGGCAGGAACACCGAGATGATCTCACCGCCGCCGGGCAGGCGGCGCGCCACCTCGCCCTTGGCCGAAGTGGAGATGAAGGCGAGCGCCCAGAGCCCCTTGCGCGGGTACTCGATCAGGCAGGCCTGATCGAAGCTCGTCTCGGTCTGCGCGAACACCGTCTCGGCGATCTGCTTGAGGCCCGAATAGACCGAGCGCACCACCGGCATCTGCCCCACGAAGCTTTCCCCGATGCGCAGCAGGCTGCGTCCGACAAAGCCCTTGGCCAGCGCACCGACCAGAAAGGTGAACAGGATGAAGAAGATGACGCCGACGCCGCGCAGGTTGATGCCGATGTACTGCTCGGGGTTGAAGCGGTCTGGCACGAAGGGCAGCACCCATCCGTCGATCCAGCCGACCACCGCCCAGATCAGCCAGACGGTAAGGCCGATCGGCGCGATGACCACGACGCCCGCGATGAAGTTGTTGCGCAGGATGCCGATGAGGCGACGGCGGCGCGGCGGCTCATCCGGGTGCGGCGGCAGGATCGGCGGGCGGGTCACGGGCGGGCTCGTCCTTTGCGCGTCACGGCTACAGCTTATCTAGGCGCGTCTGCGTGCCCCGGCAATGGGGCACGCGCGTCTCAGGGCTCAGCCGCGCGACTTGGCCAATTCGACGGCGATGGCAGCTCCGAGCCGGGCATTGTTGAGCACTAGCGCGATGTTGCTCTCGAGCGAGCGGCCTTTGGTCAATTCGAAGATCCGGCCCAGCAGAAAGGGCGTCACCGCCTTGGCGGCGATGCCCTGCGCCTCGGCTTCGGTCAGCGCCTGCTCGATCACCGGTCGCAACTCTTCGGCCGGGATCTCGGCCTCGGCCGGGATCGGATTGGCGACGAGCTGGCCGCCGTCGAGGCCCATGGCCGCGCGCATCCGCATCGCCATGGCGATCTCGGCGGCGCTGTCCATGCGCAGCGGCGCGGGCATCTCCGAGGTAGAGGACCAGAAGGCGGGCAGCATGTCCTGACCATAAGCGATGACCGGCACGCCCAGCGTTTCCAGCACTTCGAAGGTCTTGGGCAGATCGAGGATCGCCTTGGCGCCCGCCGCCACCACCGTCACCGGGGTCTTGGCCAGCTCGTGCAGGTCGGCCGAAATGTCGAAGCTGTCTTCGGCGCCGCGATGCACGCCACCGATGCCGCCTGTCGCGAAGACCTCGATGCCCGCAAGCCGGGCCGCGATCATCGTCGCGGCCACCGTGGTGGCCCCATCGCCGCCGCGTGCGAGGCAGGCCGCGAAATCGGCGCGCGACAGCTTGGCCACGTCACTGGCCTGACCGAGCCGGTCAAGTTCCTCGTCCGTGAGGCCCACGTGCAGCCTGCCGCCCAAGACCGCGATGGTTGCGGGCACGGCGCCATGGGCACGGATCTCGGCCTCGACGCGGCGCGCGGTCTCGACGTTCTGCGGAAACGGCATGCCGTGGGTGATGATCGTGCTCTCGAGCGCGACGAGAGGGCGGCCTTCGGCGCGGGCCTGGGCCACTTCGGGGGCGTATTGGATATCGATCACAGCGGGTTGTCTCCGGATACATAGGTGGCGGCGGCACCCAGCGCGCGGGCGAGGGCGGCCTCGGACCCCATGCCCTCGGCCTCGGACGCGATATGCGCCGCCATAAAGGTGTCGCCGGCCCCCGTCACGCGGGTGACGAGCACCTCCGGCGGGGTCTGGGTGAACACGGTGTCGGCCGTGGCGACGGTCGCGGCGCGGCCGCCGTCGGTGACCAGCGCCCGGTGCGCACCGCGCGCGACCAGCGCGCGGGCGGCGTTTTCCGAGGTTTCGAAGCTGGCGTGGCACAGCAGGCCCGCCTCCTCGAGATTGACATAAAGCGTCGCCGTCGGGTGACCCATGAGCGCCAGCAGCCGCTCGGCCTTGCCGGGGCTGGCGGGCGCCACGCGCAGGTCGGCCCGCGCGAAGAGCGGCGAATGCGCGATCTGCGCCAGAAGCTCGGTGGTGAGGTTGCCGTCAAGCGCGACGAGGCCGGTCCAGGGCGTTTCTGCCGATCCCAGCCGTCCGTCGCCCAAGGGCCGCAGGATCTTGTCGCCCGCCTGCTCCAGCGAATGCGCGTCGGCAATGGCGGCGATCAGGCCGTTGGCCCCTTCGATCGCCATGTAGATGTCGGTAGGCAGATCGTCGGAGCGGTAGAGGTGATCCACCTCCATGCCCATGCGCGCGGCCTCGGACGCAAGCTCGTCGCCTTCGCTGTCACGGCCCAGCGCGCTGAGAAGCGCCGGGCGCAGCCCGAAGCGCACCAGCGTCATGGCGATGTTCATGGCGACGCCGCCGGGCAGGCGGTGGATGCGGCCGGGCACGTCGGAGCCCACGCGCATGTGGCTGGCGGTGCGTCCGATCACGTCCCACAGGACGGAGCCGATGCACAGGATATCAGGGGATTTCTCGGTCATGCGCCGGGTGTGCCGCAGGCCCGCGCCCCGGTCAATCGGGAACGGCGAAGCTCAGTGCCGCCCAGAGGCTTTCCCATACGGTATCCGTCTGGGCCGCGATGCCCGCCTCGGGCACGCGCAGCACCACCGCGCTGGCGAGGTAATCGTGCCCGGGCTTGACCGGAAGCACCGCCACGCCCTCTTCGTCGGTGCGCAGCAGGATCTCGGTCACTTCGCCTTCGGGAGTGCGCTCGTAAAGCTCGACCTGTGTCTCGTCGCGCGTCTGATCGCCGTAGAAGAGCTGCACGCGCAGGCCCTGTGACAGATCGTCGACATAGGGGTTGTCGAGCGCCACCAACTCGGTCTCCAGCCCAAAGCGGCGATCCGCGCCCGCGCCTTCGCCCACGGCGACGAGCGCCTTGGAGTAGCGGGTGAAGAGTTCGGAGAAGCCCGCCTCGGGCAGGCCGCGCGCCTCACGGTCGCTCGCCACTTGGGCGAGGTCCTTCTGCTCCACGAACTTGTCGAAGGTGGCGCGCTCATCGTAGGTGACCTTGTTGAGCGTCGAGACATAGATCGCCACGACGAGCCCGTCCTCGCCCATCACCTGATCGATCGCCGGGCGCGCGCCGAGGCGGGCCTCGACCGGGGCCAGCTTGTCGTTCTGCTCGAGGTCGAAGCGGGTAAATCGTTGTGGCAGATAGGCGAAATCGACGCCGACGAAGTCACTGCCGTTGACAAGCTTGGCTTGCAACGTATCGTCCGCCGCGATCTGCCAGTCGAGCGGCTCGATCCAGAATTCATGCGCCGCAACAGGCGTGGACAGCAAGGCGAGGCAGGCGGTTATGATGCGCATTCACGGGCTCCTAGGGTTGCGAGCGAAGGTGATCCTTGTGGCCCTGCTGTCAAGCCTCGCTGCAAGCGCGGCACTCGCGCACGAGGTGCTGCCCGCCATCGCCGACATGGAGGCCGTGGGCGACCGGCTCGAACTTACCGTCGAGGCGCCGCTTGAAGGCCATGTCGCGGGGATCGATCTCGGCGCGGTGGAGGACACCAACGCCGCCCCCGAAGCCGAGACCTATGATGCGCTGCGCGCGCTGGGTGCGGAGGCCATGGAGGCGCGGTTTCGCGCCTTCTGGCCCGAGATGGCCGCGCGGATCGAGATCCTCGTCGATGGCGTGGCGGTCACGCCCGACCTCGATGGGGTGGAGATCCCCGAGCCGGGCGACCTGTCGCTGCCGCGCCCCGCGTCGCTGTCGTTCTCCGTGCCTCTGCCGGAGGGGGCCGAAGCCGTGCGGATCGGTTGGGACGCCGCCTTCGGCACGCTGGTGATCCGCCAGCAGGGGGTGGAAAAGCCCTACGACGGCTATCTGGAGGCGGGTGCGCTGAGTGATCCGATCCGGCTTGGCGGGGGCGATCAGGCGAGCGCGCTGCAAAGCTTCCTGCGCTATATTCCCGTGGGTTTCGATCACATCCTGCCCAAGGGCCTCGACCATATCCTCTTCGTGCTGGGCCTGTTCTTTCTCGCGGCCCGGATGCGGCCGCTACTGTGGCAGGTCTCGGCTTTCACGCTGGCGCATACGGTGACGCTGGCGCTGGCGGCCCTGGGCTATGTCTCGGTGCCCGCCTCGATCGTGGAGCCGCTGATCGCGGCCTCCATCGCCTTCGTTGCGATCGAGAACATCTTGTTCCCGCACTTGGGTTTCTGGCGGCCCGTGGTGGTCTTCGGATTCGGCCTGCTTCATGGCCTGGGGTTTGCGAGCGTGCTGGGCGAGTTCGGCCTGCCCGAGGGGGCCTTCGTGCCCGCGCTCATTGGCTTTAACATCGGCGTGGAGCTGGGCCAGCTCACGGTGATCGCGCTGGCTTTCCTCGCCGTGGGCTGGGCGTGGCGCAAGCCGTGGTATCGCCGCGTCATCGCGATCCCGGCCTCGGCGGCCATCGCGCTGGTGGGTATCTACTGGGTGATCGAGCGCACGCTGCTCTGAAGGATCAGAGCCAGAAGGCGGCGAGGCAGCGCCCGTCGCGCGGCAGATCGTCAAAGCTGCCGTGCCCGTCGAACAGTCGCAGCGGCACGGCGCGCACCGCCTCGGGTGCCGCCAGCCGCAGGTTGACCGCGATGCGCCGCCGCCCGTCCGGCAGGGCACTTTCCGCGCGCCAGTAACCGACGCAGCCGCAGGTCGGGCAGAAGTGAAAGCCGAGGCTCCTCTCGCCCCATAGATAGGCGCGGGTCGGCCCTTGCACCCGGATATCTTCGTCTTGGTGGCCGTATGCCCAGAGCGTGCCATACCGGCGGCAGATCGAGCAATTGCAGGCCGTGGCATCCTTTGGGGTGCCGTCATGGCTCCAGCGCAGCGCGCCGCAGTGGCAGTGGCCCTCGATCATCTCTCGTCCTCCCTCGGGGCGGGACCGGCCCACGCCCGTCATGAGGATACGAAAAACGGCGCCCGGTGTCCCGGGCGCCGTTCTGGCGCATGACCGCTGAGACAGCCCGCTATTTTTCGGGCATCAACCCCTTGGGGCTGAAGCGCAGCACCGCGAGCAGGATCACCCCCATGGTCATCAGCCGCATCTGCGCCGCCGAATCCGTGAGATGCCCGCGCAGCCAGCTGTCGGCGGCCATGCCCGATGTGATCAGGTCCATGGTCCACAAGCCCAGCGGCTCGACCATCACCCAGAGCCACCAGATCAGGAAACCGCCCAGCACCGCGCCGTAGTTGTTGCCCGACCCGCCGACGATCACCATGACCCAGACGAGGAAGGTGAAGCGCAGCGGCTGGTAGGAGCCGGGGGTGAGCTGTCCGTCGAGGGTGGTCATCATCGCGCCGGCAATGCCGCAGACGGCCGAGCCGAGGATGAACACCTGCAGGTGCCGCGCGGTGACGTTCTTGCCCATCGCCGATGCGGCGACTTCGTTGTCACGGATCGCGCGCATCATCCGGCCCCACGGGGAGGCCAGCGCGCGCTGCGCCAGCCACAGGATGATCACCAGCACAACGGTGAAGAGACCCGCGTAGAGGATCTTGACCCAGAGCGTCGAAGCGGTGACCGGGTCGAGCCCATAGCCGGCGGCGCGCTCCACGAAGCCCGCGTCGCGCTGCAGGTCAACCTCGTAGGGCACGGGCCGGGGCAGGCCGACGACGTTCTTCACGCCGCGCGAGAGCCAGTCCTCGTTCTTCAGCACCGCGATGACGATCTCGGCGATGCCGAGCGTCGCGATGGCGAGATAGTCCGAACGCAGGCCCAACGCCGCTTTGCCGATGATCCAGGCGGCTCCGGCGGCGAGCAGTCCGCCCACCGGCCAGGCAATGAGGATCGGCAGGCCGAGCCCGCCGAGATAGCCCGAGAGCGAAGGGTTGATCGCCTCGATCGCCTCGACCGCCGGGTCGAGCGACGCACGAAACAGGAAGAAGCCGCCAATCAGCAGCGCCAGCATGACCAGACCGCGCATCCGCCCGCCGATCTTGCGCTTCCAGATTTGCACCGCGGCGACGAGGATCGCCGCGCCGAGCGCCAGCGCTCCCAAGAGCCGCAGCCCGCCCGCGTTCCAGCCTTCGGCCACGGGGGGCTGTGCGACCAGCACGGCGGCCAGACCGCCCAGCGCGACGAAGCCCATGACACCGACGTTGAACAGCCCGGCAAAGCCCCATTGCAGGTTCACGCCGAGCGACATGATCGCCGAGATCAGCCCCATGTTGAGGATCGTCAGCGCCAAGTTCCAGCCCTGAAAGACACCGGTGAGGACGATCAGCAACGCCATCCCGGCACAGAGAAGAAAGCCACGCGCGGTCATACGGACTGTCCCTTGAAGAGGCCGGTGGGCTTGAACAGCAGCACGATGATGAGGATCGCGAAGCTCACGGCGAATTTGTAGTCGGTGGAGAGAAGCTGCACGAGGCCCGAAGGCTCGAGGCTGTCGGGCATCGCGTAGACCAGCACCTTTTTCCACGCATAGGTCACCAGCACCTCGGAAAAGGCGATGACAAAGCCGCCGGCAATGGCGCCCAGCGGGTTGCCAAGGCCACCAACGATGGCGGCAGCGAAGATCGGCAGCAGGAGCTGGAAGTAGGTGAAGGCCTTGAAGGATTTATCGAGGCCGTAGAGCACGCCCGCCGTGGTGGCCAGAGCCGCCACGATCAGCCATGTGACGGCGACGACGCGCTCGGGGTTGATGCCCGACAAAAGCGCCAGATCCTCGTTGTCCGAAAATGCGCGCATCGACTTGCCGGTGCGGGTCCGGTTGAGAAACCAAAACAGCAGCGCCACCGCGATGGCCGCCGTCACCAGCGTGATCAGCGTGGTGGAACGGATGGCGAGACCTTCGTCGAGGCCGGTCATCTCCTTGAAGTCGCGGGCGTTGATGACAAAGCGCGCGCCGTCGGCGAAGTTGATGTCACCGACGCCGATGATGAAACGCACGAGACCGTTCATCACGAACATCACGCCGATCGAGACGATGACGAGGACGACCGGCGCGGCCTTTTGCTTGCGATAGAAGCGGTAGATCACGCGGTCGGTGCCCAAGAGCAGAAGGCCGGTGATGGCGATACCGATCGGCAGGGCGATCAGCGCCGTCGGCAGAAAGCCGAAGCTGATGCCGATGGATTGCAGGCCCCATGTGACGAGGATCGTCGCCATCGTGCCGAAGGCCATGGTGTCGCCGTGGGCGAAATTGGAAAACCGCAGGATGCCGTAGATCAGCGTCACCCCGAGTGCGCCGAGCGCCAGTTGCGCGCCGTAAGCGGCGCCGGGGATCAGCACGAAGTTGGACAACGCGACGATCGCGTTCAGAAGATCGGTCATTGCAGGACCTCGCAGCGCAGAAAGGCGATCTCGGTCTCTCGCGCGTCGTCTTCGCGCAGCCGGTGCCATGTCGCGTGTGTGTCGTCGTTGAGAAGCAAGGTCTGCCGGTCGCCCGCGCCCTCGCTCCATGAAAACTGGCGCAGCCCCGCCGGGGCTTCGGCTTCGGCCGTCACCTCGTCATAGCTCACCTCGTAGAGGTCGACCTCATCGGTGCCGCGCGCCAAGGGCGCAAAGCTGAAGCGGTGCGGATCGGTCGCCACGTCGCAGGACCCGGCGCCGTCGCAGCGGGTCGCGGTCCGGCAGTCGAACACGACGCGCGCGCCTTCGGCCAATGCGGGCGCGGGCAGGGCGGCGATCATCAGGATCAGGGCTTTCATCTCAGCCCCCCAGAAAGGTGCGGCGCACCTCGGGGTCGGCCAGAAGCTCGGCCCCGGTGCCGGTATAGGCGTTGGCGCCCTGCACCAGCACATAGCCGGTGTCGGCGATCTCGAGCGCCTGCCGCGCATTCTGCTCGACCATCAGGATGGTGATGCCGGCGCGGGCGACCTCGATGATCCGGTCGAACAGCTCATCCATGACGATGGGCGACACGCCCGCCGTCGGCTCGTCGAGCATGAGCACCGAGGGCTGTGTCATCAGCGCCCGGCCCACGGCGACCTGCTGGCGCTGGCCGCCCGACAGCTCTCCGGCGGCCTGACGGCGCTTGTCGCGCAGGATCGGGAACAGCTCATAGATCTGCTCCATTGTCGGCCGGATGTCGTCGCGGCGCAGGAAGGCGCCCATCTCGAGGTTCTCCTCGACCGTCATCGACGGAAAGATGTTCGAGGTCTGCGGCACGAAGGCCATGCCCTTGGCGACGCGGTCCTGCGGGCTCAGGGCGGTGATGTCCTCGCCGCCGATACGCACCGAGCCCTCCCGCAGGTTCAGCATGCCGAACACCGCCTTCATCGCGGTCGATTTGCCCGCGCCGTTGGGCCCGACGATCACGGCGATCTGGCCCTTGTCGACCGAAAGCGTGCAGCCGTGCAGGATGTCGGCGCCGCGCCCGTAGCCGCCGGTCATCGCCTCGCCGATCAGATGCGGCTCAGCCATGGCGGTTCACCTTTCCCGAATTGCGCAAATTCCGTCCCCTCATGCCGTCTCCCCGACGGTCTTGTTCTTGAGCCCGGTGCCGAGATAGGCCTCGATCACCGCCTCGTTCTTCATGATGTTGTCGGCCGAACCTTCGGCCAGCACTTTGCCCTCGGCCATGACGATCACCGGGTCGCAGAGCCTGCCGATGAAATCCATGTCGTGCTCGATCACGCAGAAGGTATAGCCGCGCTCCTTGTTGAGCCGCACGATGGCGTCGCCGATGGTGTTCAGGAGCGTGCGGTTCACGCCCGCGCCGACCTCGTCGAGAAACACGATCTTGGCGTCCACCATCATCGTACGGCCCAGCTCCAGAAGCTTTTTCTGGCCGCCCGAGAGATTGCCCGCGCGTTCGTCGGCAAGATGCGAGATCGTCAGGAAATCGAGGACCTCGTCGGCCTTCTGCGCCAGCTCGCGCTCCTGTGCTGCGATCCTGCCGCGGCCGAACCAGGCGTTCCAAAGCGTCTCGCCGTGCTGGCCCTCGGGCACCATCATCAGGTTCTCGCGCACCGTCATCGAGGAAAACTCGTGCGCGATTTGGAAGGTGCGCAGCAGGCCCTTGTGGAACAGTTCGTGCGGCGGCAGGCCGGTGATGTCCTCGCCATCCATGGTGACGCGCCCCGAGGTCGGCGGCAGCCGCCCCGCGATGACGTTGAACAGCGTGGTCTTGCCCGCGCCGTTCGGGCCGATGAGCCCGGTGATCGAACCGGTCTCGATGCGAAGGCTCGCACCGTCCACGGCATGAAAACCGCCAAAGTGGCGGTGGAGGTTCTCGACGGTGATCATTTGGTCCCCGATCGACCCGGTTTCCCTGTGATGTCAGGGGTCTGGGCCATGTTCTTGTTGAGGGATGCGCCGCGCCCCGACGGGCGCGGCGCGGCTTGGATCAGCGGAAGCCGACGGTTTCGATGGCGCCGTCCTTGATCTCGATCTCTTTGAAGGTGCCCGCGCTTTCGCCCGGCTCGATCAGCTCGACGGCGGTGGCGCCGACATAGTCGATCTCGGTCCCGGCCTCGATCAGCTCGAGCGCCTTGCCCAGCTCACCCGGCAGGATCTTTTCGCCCGGCTCGTTGGCGATGCCCATGATCTCGCCCGCGTAATCGGCGGAGGCGGTCGAACCGGCCTTCGCCATGGCGAGGATCAGCAGGGCCGCGGCGTCGTAGCTTTCGCCGGTGTAGATGCCGGTCGGGTCGATCCCGGCGGCCGAGGCCATCTCTTGGAACAGGGCCGAGCCTTCGCTGTCCGACCCCGGAAGCTGGCCAAAGGAGCCGTTCAGCGAGGCGCCCAGATCGTCGACGATCTGCTGGCCGATCATGCCGTCGGGCAGCACGAAGGTGTCGAAGGCGCCGCTGTCGACCGAGGCCTGGATGATGCCCTTGCCGCCCTGGTCGGTGTAGCCTGCGACCACCAGCACTTCGCCGCCCGCGGAGGCCAGAGCGCCGACTTCGGCCGAGTAGTCGGCTTTGCCGTCCTCATGCGCCGCCGAGATGGTGACGGTGCCGCCATCGGCCTCGAAGGCTTTCTGGAAGCTGTCGGCAAGACCCTTGCCGTAGTCGTTGTTGGTGTAGGTGAGCGCCACCTCGTTGATGCCGCGGTCCATGATGACCTTGGACATGATCTCGCCCTGACGGGCGTCGGAGGGGGCAGTGCGGAAGAACAGGCCGTCGTCTTCGGCTTCCGACAGCGCGGGCGAGGTGGCCGAGGGCGAGATCATCGCCACGCCGTTGGCGCGCGCGACGTTCTGCAGAATCGCGCCGGTGACGCCCGAGCAATCCGCGCCCATGATGCCGGCGACGCCGTCATTGGTGACCAGACGTTCGGCGGCAGCGGTCGCCGCTGCGCTGTCGATGCAGGTGGAATCGGCGCGCACGGCTTCGATCGTGGCCCCGTTCATGAAGGCGCCGGAGTCGTTGATCTCCTTGATCGCCAGCTCGGCGCCGCCCGCCATGTCGGGGGTGATCGACTCGAGCGGGCCGGTGAAGCCCAGAATGATGCCGATCTTGACCGGACCGGAGTGGCTTTCGGCCATGGCGGAGCCCGCAACGAGTGCGGTCGCGGCGGAAGCCAGCAGCAGTTTCTTCATGTTCGTCTCCCTGACGATTAGTTTTTGTACCGGTACGCTAGACGCCGCTCATGCGAAAAGAAAGTGGTTGCGCAAGCTTGCCGTAGCGAGAAGGACGCACCGTCTCGAACCGAGTCGTCGACCCTCTCAACCGGCGGGACTTACTGCGGCGCGGGGCGTGCGCCGTGGCTGCCGCGCTCGCGATAGGGCGTGGTCTGGTAATGCGCGCGGTAGCACTTGGAGAAATGCGAGGGCGACGCAAAACCGCAGGCCAGCGCCACGTTGATCACGCTCATGTCGGTCTGCATCAGCAGGTTGCGCGCGCGGCTCAGACGCAGCTCCATGTAGTATCTTTTGGGGCTGCGGTTGAGGTAGCGACGAAACAGCCGCTCGAGCTGGCGCGTCGACATGCCCGAGCGTTCGGCCAGAAGCGCCGGGCTGATCGGCTCCTCGATAGCCTGCTCCATCGCCTTGATGACCTGCGCCAGCTTGGGGTGGCGCACGCCCATCCGTGTCGGCGTCGACAACCGCTGCGTGTCCTGATCGGTGCGGATCGAGGAATAGATGAGCTGGTCGGCCACCGCGTTGGCGAGATCCTCGCCGTGATCGTCGGCGATGAGCTTGAGCATCAGGTCGATCGAGGCGGTGCCGCCCGCCGTGGTGATCCGGTTGCCATCGACCACGAAGACCGAGCGGGTAAGCGTCACCTCCTCGAACTCCTCGGCAAAGCTGTCCTGGTTCTCCCAGTGGATCGTCGCCTTCCGGCCGTCGAGCAGCCCGGCGCGGGCCAGCGTGTAGCCCGCGGTGCACAGCCCCGCCATCACCGCGCCGCGCCGCGCCTCGCGCCTGAGCCAGTTGAGCATCCGCTTGGTGCTGGCCGATTGCACGTCGATGCCGCCGCACAGCATGACCGTGTCGTCGCGCGTCAACTCGTCGAGATCCATGTCGAGCCTGAACACGGTGCCGTTCGAGCAGGTCGCCGTTTCGCCGCCGTCACCGGCCAAGGTCCAGCTGTAGATCTCGTGGCCCGCCATGCGGTTGGCGATCCGAAGCGCCTCCACCGCGCAGGCAAAGCACAGCATGGTGAAATTCGGCAGCAGCACGAAGACGAAACGGCGCGGGCGGCCCGGATCACCGGAGGCAAGGGGGATGCTGGTGTCGTCGTTCATGGGATGCCCGTCTGGTCCGCGGCGGTGTGCTGCGGTTTCGCTCGACCGAAACAGGTTTGTCGGCTCGCATCAAGAGCGCCCGCCCGGCACGGCGGCGGGGCCGCCATCGGCCATGGATATGGCCGCAGCGCGGCATTTCGCGTTGGCCCGCCCGCCCATGCGCGCTATAGAGGCCGCCGATATTCCCGAAGCCTCCATTGGAGCGATGACCATGACCGAGTGGAAAAAGGCCGACTGGCGCGCCAAACCGCGGGTGCAGATGCCCGACTATACCGACGCGGAGCGTCTCTCCGCCGTCGAGGCGCGTCTTGCCTCCTATCCGCCGCTGGTCTTTGCGGGCGAGGCACGCCGCCTGCGCGCCAAGCTTGCCGCCGCCGGGCGCGGCGAGGCGTTCCTGTTGCAGGGCGGCGATTGCGCCGAAAGCTTTGCCGCCTTCAACGCCGACCACATCCGCGACACCTTCAAGGTGATGCTGCAGATGGCCGTGGTGCTGACTTTCGGGGCCAAGGTCGAGGTGGTGAAGGTGGGCCGCATGGCCGGTCAGTTCGCCAAGCCGCGTTCCGCGCCCACCGAAACGGCGAATGGCGTCGAGCTGCCGTCCTACCGCGGCGACATCATCAATGGCTTCGATTTCACCCCCGAGGCCCGCATTCCCGACCCTGAGCGGATGCTGCAGGCCTACACCCAGGCCGCTGGCACGCTGAACCTGCTGCGCGCTTTTTCGACCGGCGGATATGCCGATGTGCACAAGGTCCACGCCTGGACGCTGGGTTTCATCGGCGCGCCCGAGGCCGAGAAATACCGCGACATGGCCAACCGCATCACCGACGCGCTCGACTTCATGGAGGCCGCCGGCATCCGTGACGAAGCCGCGCATGCGCTGCAGACGGTGGAGTTCTTTACCTCGCACGAGGCGCTTCTGCTGGAATACGAAGAGGCGCTGACCCGCATCGATTCCACCTCCGGCAAGTGGCTCGCGGGGTCGGGCCACATGATCTGGATCGGCGACCGCACCCGTCAGCCCGACGGCGCGCATGTCGAGTTCGCCAGCGGCGTGCAGAACCCGATCGGCCTGAAATGCGGCCCCTCGATGACCAGCGGGCACCTCAAGGCGCTGATGGCCAAGCTGAACCCGCTCAACGAGGAGGGCCGCCTGACCCTGATCGCGCGTTTCGGCGCGGGCTCGGTGGGCGAGCATCTGCCGCGCCTTGTCAAAGCGGTGCAGGAAGAGGGCGCCAAGGTGACCTGGTCGTGCGATCCGATGCACGGCAATACCATCAAGTCCTCCTCGGGCTACAAGACGCGCCCCTTCGAGAGCGTGCTGCGCGAGGTGCGCGAGTTCTTCGGCGTGCACAACGCCGAAGGCACGATCCCCGGCGGCGTCCATTTCGAGATGACCGGCGCTGATGTGACCGAGTGCACCGGCGGCGTGCGTGCCGTCACCGATGAGGACCTGTCGGATCGCTACCACACCGCCTGCGACCCGCGCCTCAACGCGTCGCAGTCGCTGGAGCTGGCGTTCCTCGTGGCCGAGGAGCTGTCTTCGCGCCGCGCCGGAATGAAGACCGCCGCCGCCGTCTGAGCGGCGATCTTTTATCGAGAGACCCCGAGGGGCGGCCAGCGGGCCGCCCCTTTTTCGTGGCGCTCAGGCAGGTACGAGCCTGAGCGGCGTGGCGTCGGTCGGCGGCGCGCCGATCCGCACCGGCCCCGCAAAGCCGAAACGATGCAGCCCGGGGGACAGGTCATGCGCCAGCGCGCCGAGGATCTGCGGCGCCATGCCCGCGTGGGGGCGCAGCGGCAGCAGCAGCAGCGCCCCCACCGGGCCGCGCCCACCTCCCATCCCCGGCACCGTCAAAGGCGCCCGGCAGGGGTGATGCGCCTCGAAGGCGCGCTCAAGGAGGTCGGAGAGCCGCGCCCGCGCCGGATGTGCGAAGAGGCACGACAACGGCAGGCCGCGCGCCTCGTCCCCGGCGAGGTCGCAGAGCGCGCGACCCGCGATCCGCAACCGTCCTGCGCCGGGGGCGATGGCATCGAGCAGGAACACCTCCGACAGGGCCGTGCCGATCCGGTTAGGATCGATATGCGCGCGCAACGGCGGCAGGCCGCGCCGGATCAGGCTGCGCCAGTAGGCTTCGACTTCACTCAGCCGCGCGGCCGCCGTGTCGCGGGCGATCTCGTTATGCATCGTCATCCGAACACCCCATGATCTGGTCATACTCTTGCCATGATTATAAGGGCGGCGCGGGCCGAAGACCCTTAATATCCGGTAAACTGCTTAACGCGCCATGTCATGGTCTTGCCGCGCGGGTCCGATCCGCCTAACCCCGGCCCGATCCAGATCGGCACACAGACGGAGCAGCAGATAACATGCAGCGGCGCGGCCTTCTCATCATCCTGTCCTCACCCTCCGGCGCCGGCAAGTCGACGCTGGCGCGGCGTCTGCGCGACTGGGACCCGAGCTTGGGGTTCTCGGTTTCAGCCACGACCCGCGCGCCGCGACCCGGCGAGGTCGACGGCGCCGACTACCATTTCGTCACCGAGGATCGGTTCAAGCACCTCGTGGCGACGGGCGAGATGCTCGAACACGCGCGGGTCTTTGAAAATTACTACGGCTCTCCGCGAGGCCCCGTCGCCGAGGCGACAGAGGCCGGGCGCGACGTGCTGTTCGACGTCGATTGGCAGGGCGCGCAACAGATCTCGAACAGCCGCATGGCCGATCAGGTGCTGTCGATCTTCATCCTGCCGCCGTCGATCGCGGAGCTGCATCGCCGCCTCGTGGGCCGCGCGCAGGACAGCGCCGAAGTGATCGAGCGGCGGATGCAGAAAAGCTGGGACGAGATCAGCCATTGGGACGGTTACGACTACGTGCTTGTCAACGACGAGCTTGACGTGACCGAGGCACGGCTCAAGATCATCATCGAGGCCGAGCGCCTGCGCCGCAGCCAGCAGCCCTGGCTGCTCGATCACGTGCGCGGGTTGCAGGCGGAGTTCGAGGAGAGATCATGACCATCTACGCGCTCGACGGCGAAAGCCCCCGGATCGACGCCGAAGCCTGGGTCGCCCCCGGTGCCCATGTCATCGGCCGCGTCACGCTGGCTCCCGGCGCTTCGGTCTGGTTCGGCACGACCATTCGTGGCGACAACGAACGCATCACGCTGGGCGAGAACACCAACGTGCAGGAAAACTGCGTGTTGCACACGGACATGGGCTATCCGCTCGACATCGGCGCGGGCGTCACCGTCGGCCACAAGGCGATGCTGCATGGCTGCACGATCGGCGAAAACTCCCTGATCGGCATGGGGGCTACCGTGCTCAACGGCGCGAAGATCGGCCGCGACTGCCTCATCGGAGCGGGCGCGTTGATCACCGAAGGCAAGGAGATCCCCGACGGCAGCCTCGTGATGGGAGCACCGGGCAAGGTGGTGCGCCAGCTCGACGATGCGGCAATCGAAAAGCTGCGTCAGTCGGGGCTCAACTACCGCGACAACGCGGCGCGGTTTCGGGGCGGGCTCGAGGCGCTCTGAGACGGCGGGCGCGTCAGGTCTCGGGCGGTTGCTCGATCAGATCGAAATCGAGCCATGGCGCGACCTTGCGGATCTCGTCGCGCACCATCCGAGCGTCGGAGACCGATGTGCCAAGCACGCGGTAGGGGCCGCCGTAGCCTAACATGGACAGCCTGAGCGCCAGATCGACCGCGTCGAACTGCGGCCCCATCAAGGACGAGATGATCACGCTTGGCTGCACCCTCTCGAGAAGCTCCGCCGTCACCCGATGAAAGCCACAGTACCGCACATTTTGCAGCGCCTCTGCCTCAGCCGCCTTGGCCCTGCTTTCGGAGGGTGCGAATTGACCGACGATGAGCATGACCTGTCTGTGACCCAGATGGCGGTGGAGCGGATCGAGTGTCATGCAGTGCGACTCCGGCCAAGAGCGCCATCCGAGCGCCGTATCAGGTTTGGCCTGTCCCCTACATGTGATGACGAGAAATTGAAATGCGCAATCTAGCCGCGAATACCGTGCCGTTTATAGAGTCCTTTGGTTGAATTCCATGACAATAGTCCCCGTTGATTCCCTGATGTCCGCTCTGCCGCTCCCGGTGCTCCTGATCGGTCCCGCCGAGCGGATCGAGGCGGCAAACCCGGCGGCGCAGAAGCTTTTGGGAGCGGCGCAGACGGGGCGGCACTACATTACCGCGTTGCGCCAGCCTGCCGTGCTCGACGCGGTCGAATCGGTGTTGCGCGACGGTGAGACGCAGCGCGCGCGTTACCTCGGCCGCTCGGGCAGCCGCGACACCACTTGGGAGGTGACGGCGGGGGCGGTCCAGTTGCCCAGCGGGCGCGGTGTGGCGTTGAGCTTCGAGGACGTCACGGCGGTCGAGGCGGCGGGGGCGATGCGGCGCGATTTCGTCACCAATGTAAGCCACGAGCTGCGCACGCCGATCACCGCGCTGTCGGGCTTCATCGAGACGCTGCGTGGCGCAGCGCGCGATGACGCCGCCGCGCGGGACCGGTTTCTCGGGATCATGGAGCGCGAGGCCGCTCGCATGTCGCAGCTGGTGTCGGATCTGCTGTCTCTCAGCCGCGTCGAGCAGGACGAGCGGCTGCGCCCGACCGGGCCGGTCGATCTGTCGGCGCTGACGGGGCAGGTGATCGCCCTGCTCGAACCGATCGCCGCGCGCGCGCGGGTGCGGCTCGTGCTCGATGTGCCGCCCATGCCGGTCGTGGTGCCGGGCGACGAAGAGCAGCTACGCCAAGTGCTCACCAACTTGATCGGCAACGCGATTAAATACGGTGGTGCGGAGCGGCCGGTCGAGGTCACGCTCACGGCGTCCGAACTGCAAGCCGACCTGCGTGGCCCCGGCGTGCGGCTCGTGGTGCGCGACCACGGCGACGGCATCGCGGCGCATCACTTGCCGCGCCTGACCGAGCGTTTCTACCGCGTCGATCCGCACCGCTCGCGCGCGGTGGGTGGCACCGGGCTGGGCCTCGCCATCGTCAAGCATATCGTGAACCGCCACCGCGGTCGGCTCAGGGTCGAGAGCGTGCAAGGGCAGGGCAGCAGCTTCACCGTGGTCCTGCCGACCCAGTGACAGCTCCGGGGAAAGCCTTTGCAACAGCCCTTGCCGCACGGTCATCCGCGCTAGATCGCGGGCTGTCATGAAAGTTTTACACAGCTGTCACAAAACAGAGTTCCCACGCTACTAATCGAACGGCAACGGGGGCGCTGATGCGGCCCTCGGGGGAATGAACAACAGGAGCGATCCATGTCCTTCGTCAAGCTGACCGCCTCGAGTGCGGCCCTCATCGCCGCCACTGCCGGCTTCGCCACCGCCCAAGGGCGCGACAACGTGCAGGTCGCGGGCTCCTCGACCGTGCTGCCCTATGCCTCGATCGTCGCCGAGGCCTTTGGCGAAAACTTCGACTTCCCGACCCCGGTAGTGGAATCGGGCGGCTCCTCGGCTGGCCTCGCACGGTTCTGCGAAGGTGTGGGTGAGAACACCATCGACATCGCCAACGCCTCCCGCGCGATGCGCGAAGGCGAGATCGAAGCCTGTGCCGCCAATGGCGTGAACGAGATCATCGAAGTGCGCGTCGGCTATGACGGCATCGTCTTTGCCTCCGACATCGACGGCGAGACCTTCGCCTTCACCCCCGCCGACTGGTACCTCGCGCTGGCCGCCGAGATCCCGCAGGACGGGGGGATGACCGCCAACCCCAACAAGAACTGGGCCGAAGTCAACGCCGAGCTGCCCGATCAGGAAATCCTCGCCTTCATCCCGGGCACCAAGCACGGCACCCGTGAGGTCTTCGAGGAGAAGGTGCTGCTCGCGGGCTGCGAGGAAAGCGGATCGCTGCAGGCGATGCTGGATGCCGGCATGGATGAGGACGCCGCCGAGACGGCCTGCATGCAGACCCGCACCGACGGCGTGTCGATCGACATCGACGGCGACTACACCGAGACGCTGGCCCGCATCGAGGCCAACCCGCAGGGCATCGGCGTCTTCGGCCTGTCGTTCTACGAGAACAACACCGACAGCCTGCAGGTCGCGACCATGTCCGGCGTCGAGCCTTCGACCGAGACCATCGCGAGCGGCGAATACCCGGTGTCGCGTCCGCTCTACTTCTACGTCAAGAAGGCGCATCTGGGCGTGATCCCCGGCCTGCAGGAGTTCGTGGAGTTCTTCGTGGCCGACGAGATCGCCGGTCCCGACGGCCCGCTGGCGGCCTACGGCCTCGTTGCCGACCCCGAGCTTGCCGCGACGCAAGAGACGGTGGCGAACGGCACCACCATGGACGCCATGTAACGCAGGCGTTATCGGAGAGGGGCGGCGGCAACGTCGCCCCCGACCGCTCGCGCATCGGCGCACGACAGACCTGACACCGCCCCGGCCCGACGCGACCACCGCCTCGGGCCTCGACAATTGAAGGCCCCGCCATGTCCCCGTCCTGGATCGCCCTGATCGTCCTGGCCATCGCCGCCGCCGGTTTCGTGCTGGCCCGCGCGCGTGCGCAAGGCGCGGCCAAACGCGAGGAGCGCAGGCTCCACTCCCTCCCGAATTACTATGGCTGGACCGCCGCGATCTATGCCGCCGGACCCGCGCTGTTGCTGCTCGTCATCTGGCTGGTGGCTCAGCCCATCGCCACGCGCGGCCTCGTCTGGCCGGTGCTCGAAGCCGAAGCTGCCCAAGGCGACGTGCCCTCGTTGATGATGGCGGACGTGCAGCGGCTTGCCGCCGGTCTCGACGCCGCCGTCGCGCGCGGCACGCTCACCAACGCGGCGGCGCGCGATCTGCCGCCCGAGGAGTTGCGCGCGGTGATGGCGTCCCAAGGCGTGGCGCTCGGCTCCGATGTGTCCACCGCCACCCGCGACGCGGCGCTGCGCTGGCGGACGATTTCTGGCACCGGTGATCTGGCGCGCAGCCTCGTCGTGATCGGCCTCGCCCTCGCGGGGGCGGCAATCGGCATCCGCCGCGCACAGCCCGATTTCCGCGCCCGCAACGCCGTTGAGCAAGCGATGCGCGGCGTTCTGATCTCGGCGGCGCTCATCGCGATCCTGAGCACGGTCGGCATCGTGCTGGCGCTGGTGTTCAACACCATCGAGTTCTTCCGCCTCTATCCCGCAGCCGAGTTTTTCTTCGGCACCACCTGGAGCCCGAGCTTTGGCGGCGGCTCCGAGCTGGGCATTCTGCCGCTCCTCTGGGGCACGCTCTACATCTCCTTCATTGCGCTTCTGGTGGCAGTACCAATCGGCCTCTTCGCCGCCGTTTACCTTGCCGAATACGCGCACAGGAACGTGCGGGCCTGGGCCAAGCCGATGCTGGAGATGCTCGCGGGCATCCCAACCATCGTCTACGGCCTCTTCGCGCTACAGACCGTCGGCCCGCTGCTGGTCGAGGCGTTCGGGCGCGGCGGCTATCTTGGTTTGGGCTGGATGCAGGGCGGCACCGCCGTCATGACCGCGGGGCTCGTCATGGGCATCATGCTGATCCCCTTCGTCTCCTCGCTCTCGGACGACATCATCAACGCCGTGCCGCAGAGCTTGCGCGACGGCAGCCTCGGCCTCGGGGCGACCCGCTCCGAGACGATCCGTCAGGTGGTGCTGCCCGCAGCCCTTCCCGGCATCGTCGGCGCGGTGCTACTGGCTGCATCCCGCGCTATCGGTGAGACGATGATCGTGGTGCTTGGGGCAGGGGCCGCGGCACGGCTGTCGATGAACCCCTTCGATGCGATGACCACCGTCACCGCCAAGATCGTCAGCCAGCTCACCGGCGACGCCGATTTCTCCTCGCCCGAGGCGCTGGTCGCCTTTGCCCTCGGCATGACCCTCTTCGTGATCACGCTGGCGCTCAACGTCGTGGCGCTGTGGATCGTGCGCCGTTACCGGGAGCAGTACGAATGACCGATACCCCCATCGAGACCCCGGCCAAGCACGGCTCGCTGCTCGTCACCGACGCGCGCACCAAGCGGCGCAACCGGGCCGAGAGCCGTTTCAAGGCCTACGGCATCGCGGCGCTCGCGATCGGCATGCTGTTTCTCGCGGCGCTGCTGTGGGCAATCCTGTCGAACGGCCTCACCGCCTTTACCCAGACCTATATCCAGCTCGACGTGCCGCTGCTCGAGGAAAAGCTCGACAAGGACGGCGACCGCGACCCCGAGAAGATCGGCAAGGTCTCGACCTTCGGCTATGCGCCGTTGATCGAAGCGGGGCTCGTCGATCTGGTAGAAAAGACCGGCGTCGAGACCGAGCTTGCCCCCAAGGCGCTTGGCAAGGTTCTGTCTTCCTCTGCCGCGGCACAGCTGCGCGACCGCGTGCTCGCCAACCCCGAACTGATCGGCCAGACCGTCTCGGTGGAGCTTCTGGCCTCGAGCCGCGTCGATGGCTACCTCAAGGGGCGCGTCAGTCGCGCCAGCCTTGCGCGCGACAAGAACCTCGACGCCGAGCATCTCGACCTGATCGACGCTTGGCGCGACGCGGGGCTGGTGGAAAAACGGTTCAACTGGGACTTCATCACCGGGGCCGACGCCTCGGATTCGCGGCCCGAGCAGGCGGGCATCGGCGTCGCCATGCTGGGCTCGCTGTTCATGATGCTGGTGGTGCTGGTGCTGTCGCTACCGATCGGCGTCGCGGCCTCGATCTATCTCGAGGAGTTCGCGCCGCAGAACCGGCTTACAGATATCATTGAGGTCAACATCTCGAACCTCGCCGCCGTGCCGTCGATCGTCTTCGGCATCTTGGGTCTCGCGGTGTTCATCCAGTTCATGCACCTGCCACAGTCCGCACCTTTGGTCGGTGGCTTGGTGCTGACGCTGATGACGCTGCCCACCATCATCATCTCGACGCGCGCCTCGCTCAAATCCGTGCCGCCGTCGATCCGCAACGCCGCACTCGGCGTCGGCGCGTCGAAGATGCAGGCGGTGACGCATCACGTGCTGCCGCTGGCGATGCCGGGCATCCTGACCGGGACCATCCTCGGCCTTGCGCAGGCGCTGGGAGAGACCGCGCCGCTGCTGCTGATCGGCATGGTGGGTTATATCGCGACGAACTATCCCGAGGGCGTGGCCGAGGGCTTTCTCGCGCCCAACTCGGCGATGCCTGCGCAGATCTACGAATGGGCCAAGCGGGCCGATCCGGCCTTTTACGAGCGCGCCTGGGGCGGCATCATCGTCTTGTTGGTGTTCCTTCTGGCCATGAACCTCATCGCGGTGCTGCTGCGCCGCCGCTTCGAGCGGCGCTGGTGAGCGCTTACAGGGCAGGGGGCCCCGACATGAACGACATGCGAACCATGGACAATGCCGTGCTGAACGAGACCAAGATCACCGCCCGCGACGTGCACGTGCACTATGGCACCACCCACGCCATCAAGGGCGTCGACGTGGACATCGCCGACCGCACCGTCACCGCCTTCATTGGGCCATCGGGCTGTGGCAAGTCGACCTTCCTGCGCTGTCTGAACCGGATGAACGACACCATTCCCGGCGCGCTGGTCACCGGTGAGATCAAAATCGACGAGGCAGACATCTACGACCCCCGCGTCGATCCGGTGCAGCTTCGCGCCAAGGTCGGCATGGTGTTCCAAAAGCCGAACCCGTTCCCCAAGTCGATCTACGACAACGTGGCTTATGGCCCCAAGATCCACGGGCTGGCCCGCAACAAGGCCGAGCTCGACGAGATCGTCGAAAAGGCGCTGCGGCGCGGCGCGATCTGGGACGAGGTCAAGGACCGCTTGCACGCGCCCGGCACCGGGCTGTCGGGCGGCCAGCAGCAACGCCTGTGCATCGCGCGCGCCGTGGCGACCGAGCCCGAGATCCTGCTGATGGACGAGCCGTGCTCGGCACTCGACCCGATCGCCACAGCTCAGGTCGAGGAGCTGATCGACGAGCTGCGTCAGAACTTCTCGGTGGTGATCGTCACGCACTCGATGCAGCAGGCCGCGCGGGTCAGCCAGCGCACCGCGTTCTTCCACCTCGGAAACCTCGTCGAATACGGCGAGACCGGCAAGATATTCACCAACCCCGAAGACAGCCGCACCGAGAGCTATATCTCGGGCCGGATCGGGTAAGGGAGCAGGGACATGCAGGACAAGCAGCACATCGCCTCGGCCTTCGACCGCGATCTCGAATCGATCCAGGCGCTGATCCTCAAGATGGGCGGCCTCGTCGAGGCCGCGATCATCGACGGCGCCCAAAGCCTCGCCGACCGCGACATCGAGAACGCCGAGCGGGTCCGTCGCGGCGACAAGGTGATCGACGCGCTCGAAGAGCAGCTCAACGAGGAAGCCGCGCGTGTCATCGCGATCCGCGCGCCGGTGAGCCGCGACCTGCGGGTGATCCTGTCGGTGCTGCGGCTTGCCGCCAGCCTCGAGCGGATCGGCGACTATGCCAAGAACATGGCCAAGCGCACCAGCGTTCTGGCCGAACTCAGCCCGATCGATGGCTCCGACGCCGCCCTCAAGCGCATGGCGCGCGAGGTACAGAACATGCTGAAGGACACGCTCGATGCCTTCGTGCGCCGCGACGCCGATCTCGCCGCCGAGGTGCTCCAGCGCGATCAGGACGTGGACCAGATGTACAACGCGCTGTTCCGCGAATTCCTGACCCACATGATGGAAGACCCGCGCGCGATCACTGCCTGCATGCATCTGCATTTCATCGCCAAGAACATCGAGCGGATGGGCGATCTCGTTACCAACATGGCCGAGCAGGTGATCTATCTCATCACCGGCCAGATGCCCGACGAGGACCGTCCCAAGGGCGACAACACCTCCTACGTGACCAGCCCGGAGTGAGCGGATGCGGCAGGTGCAGCCTCACATCCTGATCGTCGAGGACGAGCCGTCGCAGCGCGCGGTTCTGAGCTACAACCTCGAATCCGAAGGCTTCCGAATCTCGGAGGCCGAGGATGGCGATGCGGCGCTCTTGATGGTGTCTGAAGAAATTCCGGACCTGATCGTGCTCGACTGGATGCTGCCGGGTGTCACGGGCATCGAGATCTGTCGCCGCATCAAGATGCGACCCGAGACGCGAGACGTGCCGATCATCATGCTTTCGGCGCGGTCCGAAGAGGTCGACCGCGTACGCGGGCTCGAGACCGGCGCCGATGATTATGTCGTGAAGCCGTATTCGGTGACCGAGCTGATGGCGCGGGTGAAGGGCCAGCTGCGCCGGTCGCGACCGGCGGGCGTGGGCGAGACGCTCAGCTTTGAAGACATTACGCTCGATGCGGAAACGCACCGCGTGCACCGGGACGGACACATGCTCAAACTGGGGCCAACCGAATTCCGTCTCTTGGCCACGTTCCTCGAAAAGCCGGGCCGGGTCTGGAGCCGCGAGCAGTTGCTCGACCGGGTCTGGGGACGCGATGTCTATGTCGACACGCGCACCGTCGACGTCCACATCGGCCGGCTGCGCAAGGTGCTTTGCGCGCAAGGTGGCAGCGATCCTCTGCGCACGGTGCGCGGTGCCGGATACGCGCTGGGGTAGTGGAATATTAAACGATGCGAGAGACAAAGTGCCAAAAGTCATGTGTGAATTCAATGCTGGTTGCGACACGGGTTCAGGATAGGTCGAGCTGACGGAGTTCCTCAGCGAAGGCCTCGGCCGGTGTCCGGTAGCCGAGGCAGCGTCTTGGCGTGGCGTTCAGCTGCGCGCTGATCTCCGCCATCGCGTGGTCTGACAATGCGGCGATGGCCGTATCGCGCGGCAGATAGCGCCGGGCGCGCTTGTTCAGGTTCTCGACCGAGCCTTTCTGCCAAGGCGCCTGCGGGTCGCAAAACCACGCCTCGGTGCCCATTCCCATTCTCAGATCACGCCAGCGGTTGAACTCGAGCCCCCGGTCGAAGGTGATCGAGCGTCGTGCGGATAGGGGCAGGGGCGACAGCAGGGCGATCAGACGGTTCATCAGATGCTTGGAGCTGCGGTCGTTGTTGCGGAACAGGACCGCATAGCGGGTCTTGCGCTCCACCAGCGAGGCCACGTTGGCCTTGCCCAACTCCTTGCGAAAGATCATCAAATCGCCTTCCCAGTCGCCGAACCCACTACGGTCGTTGATGTGATCCGGCCGGTTCTGGATCGCGCGTTCCAATGGAAAGATGAGACTTCGAGGCCGACGGGCGTAGCGGGGTTTGCGCTGGCGGCGACGCTCGGGCAGGTGACGCGCCAGGTCCTGGCTCTGGCCGTCCTGCGAGTAGACGAAGGCGTAGATCGTTTCGTGGCAAATGGTGCCGCGATGCTCTTCGAAGCGTAGCCGTCCGGCGATCTGCTCGGGTGACCAACCAGCTTTCAAGCGATCTATAACGGCCTCGCGCAGGGCCGTCATCCGGATCAGTTTACGACGCCTGTGGCGGCGCTCGGCGGCCCGTTTCTGGGCCAGCATGCCGTAGTAGCCGCTGAGATGGGGCAGCTCGTTGTCTTCGAACCGATTACGCTGGATCTCGCGGTAGATCGTCGAGCGATGGCGGGACAATCTCGCCGCAATACTTACCACGGACATCTTCGCCTGTAGAAGGTCTTCAACCAGACGCCGTTCTCGTAGATCCAGCTCGCGGTGGGCCATCTTCCAAACTCCTGTGTTTGCGACAGGATAGAGCGTTTGTCGCAACCCAGTTTAGAAAGTGCCATGGCCCGTAACGATTATCTCATAATAAAGATTATGTAATTATATGGGATGCTTTGGCCTTTTTGAAGTAAGTGTTAATATTCAGAATGGCCGTGATGTCGAACATGCTGACCAGCACCACCGCGCTGAGCTTCATCTCTCGCGCCGCGCGTGTCGGTGACGATGCCATTCTGTGGGACATGCTGTGCGACCGCATGATGGACTACGGCATGGACCGGCTGCTCTATGGCTTCACCTTCTTGCCCGAGCCCGACACTCTCGATCCCGGCAACTGGGTGCTGCGCAGCAGCCATTGCGACGGCTACACCCGCCGTCTGGTGGCGGATGGTCTGTATCTCGACACGCGTTACGGTGACTGGGCCCGGCACAACAGCGGCACCCTGCTCTGGAGCCGTCAGGACATGCTGCCGCATGGCGATCCGTCGAGCGAGGCACGGCTGCGTGACCTCAACCGCACGCATGGGGTGCACGCCGGTGCGATGATCAGCTTCCCGATGCTGCCACAGAAAACCCGCGCGTCACTCGTGCTCGCGGCCCAGTCCGACATACCGCAATGCCGGCTCGATCGGATCTGGTTGCAGCGCCGCGAGGAGATCGAGGCCCAGCTTCATGCCTTCCATCTCAGGTTTCAGCTGATCTACACGGATTCCTATCATCTGACGCCGCGCCAGAAGGAAGTGCTGCGGTTCGTGGCCGCCGGGCTTTCGGTGCAGCAGATCGCCGACGAGCTGAAGCTGAGCGTCGCGACCGTCGACAAGCATCTGCGCCTTGCGCGCGAGGCTTTCGGTGCCTCGACCACCGCCCAAGCCGTGGCTCGCGCAATCCGGTTTCACCAACTCTATGCATAAGGCGAGGATAAGGCTGTTTCAGGTCAAGATTACCAGACTTTTAACGAGTCGCTGATCGTGACATGGTTGTGATGTTCACTAGTATCGGCCGGTTTGGCCACTTGCACCATCCGGAAAACATTTTTTGTCCGGTATGGTGTCTATCCGACAGCAGCAGGTCGGACTTCAGCATGAGATCGCCGCGTCCGTCACCGCCGCCGGGCGCGGCACTCTCTTTCAGGGTATGCTCCCTGCCCCATCCGACACCGTGCCTACGGCCTGACTGATTCAATCAGAGCCATATCCGCCGTTTCAAACGAAAAACGCCGCCCGCGATGCGGACGGCGTTTCGGATCGATCAAGGCGTGAAATCAGCCCTTGGCGACCTTGGCCACTTCGGCGGCAAAGTCCTCTTCGACCTTCTCGATGCCCTCGCCCACGGCGAGACGCACGAAGCCGGTGATCGTCACGCCCGCCTCTTTCGCGGCGGCTTCGACGGTCAGGTCGGGGTTCACGACGAAAGCCTGACCCAGCAGGGTCGACTCGGCCATGTACTTCTTCATGCGGCCTTCGATCATCTTCTCGATGACGGCCTCGGGCTTGCCGCTTTCGCGGGCGATGTCCATCTGGACCTGCTTTTCCTTCTCGACCATCGCCGGGTCGAGATCGGCCTCGCCAAGGGCGGCCGGGTTGGCAGCGGCGATGTGCATCGCGACCTGACGGCCAAAGGCCTCGTCACCGCCCGAGAAGGCGACGAGCACCCCGATGGTGCCCATGTCGGCGGCCGCGGCGTTGTGCACGTAGGTGACGACGTTCTCGCCTTCGATCGACGCCATCCGGCGCAGCGTCATGTTCTCGCCGATCTTGGCGATCGCGTCGGTGACGAGGGTCTCGACCGGCTTGCCGTCGACCTGCGCGGCCTTCAGCTCTTCGAGGTTCGACACCTTGACGCCGGCTTGGGCGATCTTCGAAACCATCGACTGGAAGTCGGCGTTCTTGGCGACGAAGTCGGTTTCCGAGTTCAGCTCGATCGCGACGCCACGGCCATTCTCGACGGCGACGGCCACGAGGCCCTCGGCGGCGGTGCGGCCGGATTTCTTGGCGGCTTTCGCCAGGCCCTTGGTGCGCAGCCAATCCACGGCGGCTTCCATGTCGCCGTCGGTTTCGGTCAGCGCCTTCTTGGCGTCCATCATGCCTGCGCCGGTGTTCTCGCGCAGTTCCTTGACCATGCTCGCGGTGATCGCCATCGCGTCTCTCCTAGAATTTGAATGGACTCCGGGCGCGGTGATCCGCGCCCGGCAATCGTCTGGGAAGGCCAGCGGCCTTGCCGGGCGGGCCTTACTGGGCCGCGGCCTCGGCGTCCGCACCGGCGTCAGCGCTGAGCTGCTCTTCGGTGTACTGCTCCATCGCACCCATGTCGACGCCGGCGGCGCCGAGCTGCGCGCTCATGCCGTCAAGCGCGGCGCGGGCCGCGAGGTCGCAGTAGAGCGAGATCGCACGAGCGGCGTCGTCGTTGCCGGGGATCACGTAATCCACGCCATCGGGCGAGCAGTTGGTGTCGACGACGGCGACGACCGGGATGCCGAGCTTCTTGGCTTCGAGGATCGCCAGGTCTTCCTTGTTCACGTCGACCACGAACAGCAGGTCGGGAACGCCGCCCATCTCACGGATGCCGCCGAGCGAGGCTTGCAGTTTGATCTGCTCGCGCTCCATGCCCAGACGCTCTTTCTTGGTCAGGCCGGCAAAGCCCTGCTCGGAGGCTTCGTCGATGGCGCGCAGGCGGTTGATCGACTGCGACACGGTCTGCCAGTTGGTCAGCGTGCCACCGAGCCAGCGGTGGTTCATGTAGAACTGCGCGGACTTCTCGGCGGCGTCGGCGATCGGCTGCTGCGCCTGACGCTTGGTGCCGACGAACAGCACGCGGCCGCCCTTGGCGACGGTGTCGCGCACGACCTGCAGAGCCTTGTCCAGCATCGGGACGGTCTGGGTCAGGTCCATGATGTGGATGCCGTTGCGGGCGCCGTAGATGTACTCGGACATCCGCGGGTTCCAGCGGGCGGTCTGGTGGCCGAAGTGCACGCCAGCTTCGAGCAGCTGACGCATGGAGAACTCGGGAAGAGCCATGTCTATAACCTTTTTCCGGTTTGGCCTCGGCGGAGGATCAGGGCGGCTGCCCCAACCGGTGGACCCCGGGGGATGTCTCCCCCCGATAGGCCCGCCCCCGCCTGCGGGATTGATCGTGCCGTGCCCTTAGCGCCACGACCCCGCAAAGGCAACCCCGGTTACGGCTTTCGCAGCCGCTTGATCAACGACGAGGTGTCCCAGCGACCGCCGCCCATCTGCTGCACCTCCTTGTAGAACTGGTCCACCAGCGCCGTCACCGGCAGGCTGACCGACAGCTCGTCGGCGGCCGAAAGGCAGATGCCCAGATCCTTGCGCATCCAGTCGACGGCGAAGCCGTGCTCGAAATGATCGTCGAGCATGGTGCCGTGGCGGTTGACCATCTGCCAGCTTCCGGCGGCCCCTTGGGAGATCACCTCGACCAGCGCCCGGCCATCGAGCCCGGCCTTTTCGGCGAAGGCCAGCGACTCCGACAGGCCCTGCACCAGCCCCGCGATGGCGATCTGGTTGGCCATCTTCGCCAACTGCCCCGCGCCGCTCTCGCCCAGGCGGCGGCAGACCTTGGCATAGGCGTCGATCACCGGCTCGGCCCGGTCGAAATGTGCCTGCGCACCGCCGCACATAACCGAAAGCTGGCCGTTCTCGGCCCCCGCCTGCCCGCCCGAGACCGGCGCGTCGACAAAGCCGATCCCCTTGGCATCGGCCTGCCCCGCAAGCTCGCGCGTCACGGCGGCGCTGACGGTGGTGTGATCGACGAACAAAGCACCCGCCTCCATGCCGGCAAAGGCGCCGTCCTCGCCCAGACACACGCCGCGCAGGTCGTCGTCATTACCGACGCAGGCAAAGACGATCTCGGCGCCCCGTGCCGCCTCGCGCGGGGTCGCGGCGTGCTGCCCGCCATGCTCGGCGGCCCATTTTTCGGCCTTGGCGGCGGTCCGGTTGTAGACCGTCACCTCGTGGCCCGCCTTGGCCAGATGCCCCGCCATGGGGTATCCCATCACGCCCAGTCCCAGAAACGTCAGCTTCGCCATTGCGCTCTCCCTGCCTCCCGGGGCTTTCGTTCGCCCCCGAGGCGCGATACTCACCATGCCCAACCGGCCCGTCAAGCGCGGGCGACTGCTCCCCGGAGGATCGATGGCCACCCTGTTTCGCTGGCTTCTGCGCCTGACCGTCGGCGCGATCCTTCTCGGCCTCGCCGGTTTCGTGCTGACATGGTGGTTCTTCGCCCGCTCGCTGCCCGATTACGATGCGCGCACGCGTGTCGCGGGCATCACCGCCCCGGTCGAGATCGTGCGCGATCATGCCAACGTGCCGCATGTCTTCGGCAGCACCGACCGCGACGTGTTCTTCGCGCTTGGCTATGCCCATGCGCAGGACCGGTTGTGGCAGATGACCATCCTGCGCCGCACCGTTCAGGGGCGCCTGTCCGAGCTGTTCGGCCGCCGCACCGCCGAGAGCGACGTGCTGATGCGCCGCCTCGATCTCTACCGCGCTGCCACGGCCTCTGTCGAGGATCAGGACGGGCAGACGCGCTCGGCCCTCGAGGCCTATGCCGCCGGCGTCAACGCTTGGGTGGGCGAGGTCAACACCGGCGCGCGCGGGCGTGGCGCGCCCGAGATGTGGCTGTTCAACCAGCCGATCTCGCCCTGGCAGCCCGCCGACAGCATCGCGATCCTGAAGCTGATGGCCTGGCAGCAATCGGACCATCTTCAGGCCGAGGTGCTGCGCGCCCGCACCTCTTTGGTGCTCGAAGACGACCGGCTGCGCGACATCCTGCCCGACGTGCCCGGTCCCGGTCTCACCGCCCTGCCCCGTTACGCCGATCTGATGCCCGAGGTTCCGCAGCGCCACGTCGCCGCCGAAACCTCCTTTGATCCATTGTCGGCCAGCCTGCCCGCTGCGCTCTCGGGCGCGTCGAACGCCTGGGCCGCCGGGCCGTCGCGCTCGGCCACCGGGGCCACGCTTCTTGCCAACGACCCGCACCGCCTGCTCACCGCGCCGTCGATCTGGTATCTGGCGCGGCTGGAGCTGAACGCGGGCGGCGTCATCGGCGCGACGATCCCCGGCGTGCCGCTGGTGCTCGCGGGGCGCAGCGCCGATCTCGGCTGGGGCATCACCGCCTCCTTCGCCGACGACCTCGACCTCTATGCCGAGGAGGTGAACCCCCGCAACGCCTCCGAATACCGCACGCCCGAGGGCTGGGCCCGCTTCGAGGCGCGCGACAGCATCGTCGAGATCAAGGACGCCGCCGCCGTCACCCTGCGGCTGCAGCGCACGACCAACGGCCCCGTCCTGCCGCCCGAGCAGTTCGCGCTCGACACGATCCGGCCGCGCGGCCACGTGATGACGCTGGCGTGGTCGGGCCTCTCGGACAACGACACCTCGATGACCGCCGGGCTGCGGCTGATGCAGGCGCGCTCGATCGAGGAAGGCATGCGCGCGGGCCGCCTGCAGGTGGCCCCCAGTCAGAACCTGATCCTCGCCGATCGCAACCGCGTGGCGCTCAAGACCGTGGGCGCGGTGCCGCTGCGCAATCCCGATCATCAAAGCCAGGGCCGCCTGCCGACGCTGGGCCATGTGGCCCAGAATCGCTGGCAAGGCTGGCTGTCCTATGCCGATCTGCCCGAGACCTCCGAACCCGCGGGCGGCCTCGTCGGCAACACCAACAACAAGACCGTGGACCGGCCCTTTCCCGAGCATGTCTCCTACCACTGGGGCGACACGCAGCGCATCGCGCGCTGGCGCGGGCTGATGCAATCGCGCGAGGTGCACACCCGCGACAGCTTCATCGAAGCGCAGCTCGACACGGTGAGCCCGACGGCGCGCGCCCTGCTGCCGATCGTGGGCGCGGACCTGTGGTTCACCGGAGAGCCCGCCGAAGACGGCACGCCCGAGCGCCGCCGTCAGCGCGCGCTGGAGCTCTTGGGCGAGTGGAACGGCGAAATGAACGAGCATCTGCCCGAGCCGCTGATCTATGCCGCATGGATGCGGGCGCTGCAGGAGCGGCTGATCCGCGACGATCTCGGGCCGCTGGCGAACGCTTTCAGCCACGTCGAGCCGCTGTTCATCGACCGCGTCTACCGGGACATCGACGGTGCCTCGAAATGGTGCGACATCCGCCAGTCGGCGGCGGACGAAAGCTGTGCCGACATCGCGCGCATGGCGCTCGACGATGCGCTGATCTGGATCTCCGAGACCTATGGCAGCAACCTAGACGCGCTGCGCTGGGGCGACGCGCACGAGGCACGGCAGGATCACCCGGTTCTAGGTCAGGCGCCCTTCCTCAACTGGTTCGTGAACATCCGCCAGAGCACTTCGGGCGGCGACAACACGCTGCGGCGCGGGTTGACAGACGGGCGCGCGCCGAACCCGTTCCACAACGTCCATGCGGCGGGCTATCGCGGCGTTTACGACTTCGCCGATCCCGACAGCTCGGTCTTCATCATCTCGACCGGCCAGTCGGGCCATCCGCTGTCGCGCCATTACGACGATCTGGGCGAGCTTTGGCGGCGTGGCGAATACATCCCCATGTCTCTCGACCCGACGCTGGCGCGCGGCGCCGCCGTGGGCATCACCCAGCTGATCCCGGCCCGGCCCTGACGCGGAACCGGCGCGGGCCGCGCCGGTTGCCCTTCCGACACGGGAAGGAGCAACGCATGAGCGGAAAATCACACGAGCAGATCTGGGATGAGTTCCGCGATCTGGTGAACATGGCCCCCAAGGAGATCGAGGATTTCCTCGACACCGAGCAAAGCAGATCGGTCGGCGACACCGGTGGCGACGGCGAAAGCACGGGCCACAAATCGGGCAAGCGGATCGTCGAAATCAAGCGCACCAACAAGGCCGATCTCTCGGACGACCAATGGGATCACATGGCCAAGGTCGTGGGCTACATCAAACGGCACAAGGCCCAAGGCGGCCCCGAAGTCGACATGGCGCATTCCAAGTGGCGTTACAGCCTGATGAACTGGGGCCACGATCCCATGAAGTGACTGCTCAGACCGTCTCGCAGATCTCGATGCGGTTGCCGAACGGGTCCGAAACATAGAGCCGCCGCAACCCTGGCAGATCGACATCCGGGCGCGTTTCGATCCCGGCCGCGTCAAAGTGGTAGCGCAGCCCCGCCAGATCGGCGACGCGGAACGCCGGATGTGCCTTGCTTGCGGGCGAGAACGGCGTCTCGACCCCGAGGTGCAGCCGCAGGTTGCGCCCTTCGAACCAGACCCCACCTCGCCCGGCGAGCGCTTCGGGCTTGGCCACCTCGTTCAGCCCGAGCACGCCGCAGTAGAACGCCCGCGCCGCGTCTTCGCCGCCTTCGGGCATCGCCATCTGGATGTGGTGAAGATCGAGGATCATCGGCGGCTTCCTGTCCTGTGTCGCCCTCTGATAGCGCTATCATTTCGCCCCGTCATCCGTTCGCCCGGCAGGCGACGCAACGACAGTCAGCCCGCCACGCTCGCGTGCCGGGGCCAGCAGGTCTTCGAGAAAAAACCCGGTGAGTTGCGCGCGGCTGGTCAGGCCCGACTTGCGGTAGACGGCGGCAGCATGCTGGCGCACCGTGGCGCTGGAGCAATCGCGCAGCGTCGCAATCTCCTTGTGGCTCAACCCCTTGAGCATGAGCCGCGCCACTTCGCCCTCGGCCTCGGTCAGGCCCCAATCGGTGAACTGCGCGGTGATCGCCCGGCTCAGACCGTCGACATGCGCGCGGCTGGCCTGTCGCCAATGCTCGCCCTCGCGCTGGGCACGATCAAGATCGCCCAAGAGCCGCGTCCGCTCACGCCGCATCTCGCGGCTGGCCTGAGAGCCGAAGGCGGTGAAGGCGACCGCTCCGGCGAGAAGCGCCGTCTCGAACAGGTCGACGGCAAAGCCGCCCCATGTGAGGGGCTCATCCGACTGCGCGACCTCAAGCGCGATCAACAGGCCGAACAGGCCGGTGGCGGCGGCGGCAAAGATCATGGCTCGGGACATGGGGTTTCCCTCCGAACGGAAGGATGCCACGGATTTCGTTCCGTGGCATCCGCGCAAGTCAGTCTTCGGTGGCAAAGAAGCCCAAGGTGATCGTCTGGTTGCCCGACGTCTCGAGCGCCAGCACCTCGATCTCGTAGAGCGTCCCGGGCCGCAGGAAGGCGGCGGGCACCGTGAAGCCGGTGACCTCCGGCCCCAGATGCACGTCGAAGATCGGCTTGGAAAAGCCGTCGGCGTCTTCATACTCCTCATCGGTAACGATCAGCTCATAGCCGGTGATCTGCGGCGCGCGGTCGTCGAGAGAGGCGGTCACCGGTGTCCAAGTCACCTCCAGATCGGCGGCAGGCAGCACGGGTGGCTCCATCTCTTCCGCATCCTCGACCAGATCGGGTGCCGTGATTTCGGGCGGCCGCGGCACCAGCGTGGTGAAACGCGCGATACCCTCCCGCCCCGTGCCGTCAAAGAGCTTGGCGCGCATCGCGTAATCGCCCTCGGGAAACGCGCCCTTCAGCGCCGCGTAGTCCCAGACCGACTCCGGCGGCTCGCGGCTCTCGAAAAAGAACGAGCCGAGGCCCAGATCGCCAAGCTGCGCCTCGGGGTCGACGTGCAGCACCAGCGTGCCGGAGGGGTCGAAGACGCAAAGCTCGCTCCAGCCGTCGTCGTCGCCGTATCCGTGAACGCCGATGTCGCCATCGGTCGCGTTGTATTCGATGATCAGCCGCGCCGCGGCGATCGGGCGCGTGTCGGCTGGCATGTCACCGCATGGCTCTTGCGCCAGCGCCGGTGCGGCGACGAGCGCGAGCGTGGGGATCAGGATGGGGTGTTTCATGGCGTCTCTCCCTGTGAGTGTCAGGAAAAGACTGCGCCGATGCGCGGCCCGCGCCCATCCGACAGGGCGCGGGCCATCATGTGTCAGGTATCAGATCCGCTCGTAACGTGCCTTCTGCGCCGCCGACCAGCGGACCTGCATCTTGTGGCCCTCCTCGGTCGGCGTATCCCCTTCGACGAGGCCCTGCTCGAACAGCCAGGCGCGCTTGCGACCGGCGGCAAAGGGCACCACCAGCTCTTCAAGCTGCTTCACGCCACCGAGCGCCTCGGAGATGTCGGCCAGCAGCGCGTCCATCCCTTCGCCGGTGACCGCCGAGACGGCCGAGACGTTTTCGGTCCGGCCCGCGCGCTCCTGTGCCGCCTCGTGGGCGTCCTCGGCCAGCGTGTCGATCTTGTTCCAGACCTCGATCTTGGGCGTGTCGTCTGGCAGGCCGAGCGTCGACAGGATGCTTTCGACCTCGCGCGCCTGCTCCACCGTCTGGGCATGGCCGATGTCGCGTACATGCAGCACCAGATCGGCGTCGAGAACCTCTTCGAGCGTGGCGCGGAACGCCGCGACAAGCTCGGTCGGCAGGTCCGAGATGAAGCCCACCGTATCCGACAGGATCACCTCGTCGCCCGTGGGCAGCACGACGCGGCGCATCGTCGGGTCGAGCGTGGCAAAGAGCATGTCCTTGGCCATCACGTCCGCACCGGTCAACCGGTTGAACAGCGTCGATTTTCCGGCGTTGGTATAGCCCACCAGCGCCACGATCGGAAACGGCACCTTGGCGCGCGCGGCGCGGTGCAGCGTGCGGGTCTTCACGACCTTGTCGAGCTGCCGCTTGAGCCGGACGAGTTGCTCGTCGATGGCGCGTCTGTCGGCCTCGATCTGCGTCTCGCCGGGGCCGCCGACAAAGCCCAGTCCGCCCCGCTGACGCTCGAGGTGGGTCCAGGCGCGCACGAGGCGCGTTCGTTGGTAGCTGAGCGCCGCCATCTCGACCTGCAACACGCCCTCTCGGGTCGCGGCGCGGTCGCCGAAGATCTCGAGAATGAGTCCGGTCCGATCGAGGATCTTGACCTTCCATTCCTTTTCGAGATTGCGCTGCTGCACCGGGCCGACATGGCCGTCAATCAGCACCAATTCCACCTCGTTGGCGTGCAGGCGCTGCTTGAGCTCTTCGATCTTGCCGGTGCCGAACAACATGCCGGGGTGGCGCTTGGGCAGGCGCACGACCTCGGAGCCGAGCACGTCGAGGCCCGGCAGGGCGTCGGCCAGCGCGATGGCTTCGGCTAGCGCCGCATTGGGCTCACGCCGGCTATTGTCGTTCTTGATCTCGGGGTGGATCACCCATGCACGGGTGTCCGGGGCCTCGGGGATGTAATAATCGGTCAATCTTCACCGTCATAGAGGTTTACGGGCTGCGACGGCATGATGGTCGAAATCGCGCTCTTGTAGACGAGCTGGGATTGTCCATCGCGGCGCAGCAGCACGCAGAAATTGTCGAACCAGGTGATCACGCCCTGCAGCTTCACGCCATTGATCAGGAAGATCGTCACCGGCACCTTGACCTTGCGCACGTGATTCAGGAACGCATCCTGAAGGTTCTGCTTGTCTCCGGCCATCACCGTCCCTTTGTTCTTGTGGCCGCGGACCGGCCTTTTCCCTCGTTGCAAAGGAGTATGTCCCGCCGCCGGTGGAGTTTCCAGCCCGGAAATCCGTGCGATGGCGCACGAGCCCCTCGCGTGTCCTAACTGCGCCAACTCGACGGGTTGAGCAAGGCGATGATCGCCAGCGTCTCGAGCCGCCCCAAAACCATGGCCGCCGCGAGGATCGCCTTGGCCATGCCGGGGATGCCCGCATAGGAAATCGGGTACTGCGCCCCCATCTCGGCCAGAGGTCCCGTGGTCGAGAGCGCCGCCACGGTCAGCGTCATCGCCACCTCAAATTGCACCCCGGTGAGCGATAGCGCCAGCATGACGGCCGTCACCGACAGCGCGAACAGCATGAAGAAGATCCACGAGATGAACGCGCCCTCGCGCCGGATGCGCCGCGCCTCGACGCCGTCGCCGCCGACCGAATGCGGATGCACAAGCCGTTCCAGCTCGCGCTTGCCATGCATCCAGAGCGCATAGACGCGCATCAGCTTGACCCCGCCCGCCGTCGTCGCGACACCGCCGCCGATGAGCGCGAGCCCGACCAGCACCAGCCCCGGCGTCTCCAGCCCCGACCATTCCGCGGCCCCAAGCCAATAGCGGCTTTCGAAGCCCGCGGTGGTGAGGAACGAGGTCACTGTGAAGACCGCCCCCCACAGCGCGGCGAACGCCTCCGGCAGATCGGCCTCGGCCCGGTCCTCGACCGCGCCGAAGAAATGCCGTGCGAACAACAGCCCCGGCACGATCAGCACCAGCGCCAGCCCCATGCGCAGCTCGGGATCGCGGATCAGCCGCCCGCCGTGATCTCCGAACATGTTGCGCGCGAAGGTCAGCCGCGACAGCGCAAAGACCGAAAAAACGACGATCAGCATTTCGCCCAAGAGGCCGGAGTTGGTATAGCGCAACCCGCCCACCGGGCTGATGCCGCTGGTGGCAAGCGTCGACATCGCGTGGCAAAACGCCACGAAGGGCCGGTCGCCCGCCGCCACGAGGCCGAGCCACAGCAGCCCCGTCAGCGCGGTGTAGATCGGCAGCAGCCGGGCGGCATAGCGCACCAGACGCTCGGAGGGATCGGCCACACGGGTGATCTGGCTGAGCCGCGCGCCGCCCTCGCTTGGCAGCGCGGAGTTGCGCACCTCGAAGCCGCCCAGGTTCATCGGCGCGAGGATCGACACCGCCGTCACCCAGATCAGCAGACCGCCGAGCCAACCCACGAGAGCGCGCCACAAATGCAGGCTGTCGTTGAGCCGCACCACGTTGTCATAGACAGTGGCGCCGGTGGTGGTGAAGCTCGACACCATCTCGAACCACGCGTTGAGAAACGAGGTTGTCCCCAGTGCTTCGTGAAACGGGATCGCGAAGATCACCGGCAGCACCGTGAAGGCCGCGAGCAGCGCCGAAAGCTGGCTGCGCGGCACGCTGGCGGGGCGGTAATTCGCCGTGGCCAGACCGATCAGCAGCGACAGCATCAACCCGAGGATCGCCCCGTAAAGGAAGGTGCGCGAGGTCAGCCAGTCCTCGCGCACCAGCGCGTGTATGGCGGGCAGCAGCATGGCCGCCGAGCCCATCGCCATCAGCAGCACGAAGAACGGGATGCGGGTCAGGCGGCGTTCCATGGCTCTAGAAGAAGTCGATCGAGACCTGCAGCAGGCGCTCGACCTCCGGCACGTCCGAAGCCATCGCGAAGAGCGCCACCATGTCGCCCTCCTCGATCCGCAGCGCGCCGTGGATCTTCATCATCCGCCCGTCCTTGACCACGCCGCCCACCAGCACGCCTTCGGGAAAGGCGATGTCGCGGATGCGTTGGCCCGCGATCGGAGAGGTGCCCAAGACCTGCGCCTCGATCAGTTCGGCCTCGGCGTCGCCGATCGAATAGACCCCGCGCACCCGGCCATGCCGGATGTGGCGCAGGATCGAGCTCACGGTGGTGGCGCGCGGGTTGATGTAGGCGTCGATGTCCATCGCCTGCATCAGCGGCACCAATGTTGGGTCGTTGACCAGACAGATCGCCAGCGGGCAGCCAAGCGCCTTGGCCCGGACCGAGGCCAAAAGGTTCGTCTTGTCGTCATCCGTGACCACGAGCACTGCGTCGGCGGTGCCGATCTGCGCTTCTTCGAGCAGCGCGGCATCGAGACCGTCGCCGTTGAGCACGATGGTCCGGTCGAGCTGATCGGCGGCGCGCTCGGCGGCCTTGCGGTCGCGCTCGATCATCTTGACGCGCAGCCGGTCGGGCCGGTTCTCCAGCGCCCGAGCGACGCCGAGACCGACGTTGCCGCCGCCAATCACCACGATCCGCTCCTGCTTGGCGTGGCGCTTGCCAAAGATCTCGAGCGTGCGGACCATGTCGGTGGTGTCGGTAAAGACATAGATGGAATCGCCGGGAAAAATCTGATCCTCGGGCGCCGGTGCGAACAGCCTGCCGCGCCGCCTTATGCCCACCACGATGGCGCGCAGGGTCGAGAACAGGTCGGTCAACTGGCGCAGCGGCGTGTTGATGACCGGGCATTCCTCGTCGATGGAAATGCCCAAGAGATGCCCGCGCCCGTCGAGAAAGCTTTCGGCATCGAAGGCCGACGGTGCCGCAAGCCGTTGCAGCGCGGCCTCCGCGACCTCTTTCTCGGGCGAGATCACCACGTCGATCGGCATGTGATCGCGCCGGTAGAGATCGGAATAGATCGCGTCGAGATAGGACTGCGCGCGCAGCCGGGCGATCTTGCGCTGGATCGAGAACACCGAATGCGCCACCTGACAGGTGACCATGTTCACCTCGTCGCTATGCGTCGCGGCGATGATCATGTCGGCGTCCCGCGCGCCCGCGCGGTCGAGCACGTCCGGATAGCTCGCGAAACCGGTGATGCCCTGAACATCGAGCGTGTCGGTGGCGCGGCGCACGAGGTCGGGGTTGCTGTCGACGACGGTGACGTCGTTGCGTTCACCCGACAGGTGCCGGGCGATCTGCCAGCCGACCTGCCCGGCGCCGCAGATGATGACCTTCATCTTTGTTCCCGGTCCGTTGGGAGGCGCCCGTGGCGGCGCTCATGCCGCCACGGAGTGCCAGAGCCCGAGGGTGCGGTCAATCCGCCCGCACCTTTGGCGGGGTCGGATCAATCCTCGACATGGGCCACCCGCGCGCCCGCTTTCGAGGAGGTGACGACGCCAAGGCTCTTGAGCTTGCGGTGCAGCGCCGAGCGCTCCATGCCGACGAAGGCCGCGGTACGGGAGATGTTGCCGCCAAAGCGGTTGATCTGCGTCAGGAGATACTCGCGCTCGAACAGCTCGCGCGCCTCCCGAAGCGGCAGCGTGGCCAAGCCGCCAGACAGGACGACACGGCCTTCCTCGCGGCCCGGATCGTCGAGACCCGGCAGCTCCTTGGCGCTGATCTCACCGCTGGAATCTCCAAGGATAAGAACACGTTCCACGACGTTCTTGAGCTGTCTGATGTTGCCGGGCCACAGCATTGTCTGCAGCAAGGCACGGGCATCCTCTCCCAAGGGGCGCAGTGGCAGGCCTTGGGTCTTGTTCAATTCAGCGATGAAGTGTTCGGCCAAGAGTGGGATATCTTCGCGTCGCTCTTCCAGCCCCGGCACATGGATCGGCACCACGTTGAGCCGGTGGTACAGCTCCTGGCGGAACGAGCCGGCGCGGATCGCCGCCTGCAGATCGCGGTTGGTCGAGGAAATGACACGCAGGTCCACCTGCACCTTTTCGGTGCCGCCAACACGCTGGAATGACTGGTCGACCAGCACGCGCAGCATCTTCGACTGGGTGCCGAGCGGCATGTCGGCCACCTCGTCGAAATAGATCACCCCGCCGCTGGCCTGTTCGAGCAGACCCTTCTCGATGCCCTTTTCCGGACCTTCCTTGCCGAACAGCACCTCCTCCATCCGCTCGGGCTCGATCGTCACCGAATTGACGGTGACGAAGGGTGCGCCGGCGCGGTTGGAGTTGGCGTGGATGTAGCGTGCGGCGATCTCCTTGCCCGATCCGGGGTGACCCGTGAGCATCACCCGACCATTGGAGCGCGTCACCTTGTCGAGCTGGCTGCGCAGCGAGCGGAACGAGGCGCTGTCGCCCAGCATCTCGGAAGGCGGCGCGTCGCCACGGCGCAGTTCGACATTCTCGCGCCGCAGCCGCGAGGTCTCCATCGCGCGCTTGATGACCACGAGCAGCTGGTCGATGTTGAAGGGCTTTTCGATGAAGTCGTAGGCGCCCTGTTTGATCGCGGCGACCGCGATCTCGATGTTGCCATGGCCCGAGATGATGACGATCGGGATGCCGGGGTGGTCGCGCTTGACGGTCTTCAGGATGTCGATCCCGTCCATCCGGCTGTCCTTCAGCCAGATGTCGAGGATCATCAGCGCCGGGGGCTGGTCCTCGATGGCTTCCATGCACTCGTCGGACGTGGCCGCGAGCCGGGTGGAATAGCCTTCGTCGCGCAGAATGTCGGAGATCAGTTCGCGGATGTCGCGCTCGTCGTCGGTGATCAGGATGTCGCCCATCTCATACCTCATGCTGTTGCCTGCAATGCCGGTTGCCCGGTCTTCTCGATATCCCCCGATTCGCCATGACCCTCGCGCAGTACCGGCAGGGTGATGACCGCCATGGCGCCCTTGTGGGCACCCTCCTCGAAGGCTGGCGCGTCGACGAGGGACAAGCTTCCGCCATGCTCCTCGATGATCTTCTTCACGATGGGCAGGCCGAGGCCGGTGCCCTTGTCGCGGGTGGTGACGTAAGGCTCGAACAGCCGCGCCCGATCCTCGGGCAGGCCGATGCCATTGTCGGCAATGGTGATCCGGGCCTCGGTGCCGTCCGCGGTCATCGCCATCCGGATGGTCGGCGCGAAGCCGGATTCAACACCTTTTTCGGTAAAGCTTTCAATGGCTTCTCCCGCGTTCTTAATAAGGTTGGTTAGCGCTTGCGTGATCATGGTCGCGTCCAGCGCGGCCAGAACCGGCTGCGATGGCAATGTGATCTCGAACTTGACGTCGGGCTGGCCCGCCTCCTGAAGCGTGACCGCATCGCGCAGGATCGTCACGATGTCGTTGCGGATACGGTCGGGCTCGGGCATCCGCGCGAATTTCGAGAACTCGTCGACGATGCGGCGCAGGTCGCCGGTCTGGCGCACGATCACCTCGGTCATATGACCGAGCGCCGCGGCGTCCTCCGTATCGAGCTGACGCGCGAATTTGCGCTGGATCCGCTCCGCCGACAGGCGGATCGGGGTCAGCGGATTCTTGATCTCATGCGCGATACGCCGCGCGACGTCGCCCCATGCCGCCATGCGCTGCGCGGACACGAGATCGCTCACGTCGTCGAAGGCCACCACGTAGCCTTCGAGCGCGCCATCGTCGGCCCGACGCGGCGCCATGCGCACCAGAAGCGTTTCCTGCCGCCCGTCCCGGATCAGCTGAACCTGCTCTTGCACCGACTCGCGCTCTTCGACGCGCAGCGCCTCGAACAGCGGTGCGAACTCGGGCACCATCATCTCGAGCGTCGTGTCGTCCAACTCCGGCCCGAGACCCAGCAGCCGCAGCGCGGAGCGGTTGGCGAAGGCCACCTGCCCGTCGGCCCCAAGACCGATCACGCCGGAGGTGACCGACCCCAGCACGCTGTCGAACAGCCGGCGCCGCGCCTCGATCTGGCGGGTATTGTCCAAAAGGCGGTCGCGCTGTAGCTTCAGCTCGGTCGTCATCTGGTTGAAATAGGTGCCGAGCTGGGCGATCTCGTCGTCGCCCTCTTCCTCGATCACCCGCACGTCGAGATCGCCCGCGCCGACGCGCTGCGAGGCCGAGACGAGGCGGCCCACGGGCTTGGACAGCCGCTCGGCGAACCACAGACCGAGCCAGATCGCCGCGAGGATCAGGATCACGGCAAAACCTAGGTACAGAAGCCCGAACTCGAACAGCAGCCGGCCGCGTTCGGCTTCGAGCTGCTGATATAGCTCGACCGTCTGCTGCGTGTCGTCGAGCAGGGCGAGGATGCCGCCGTCGACCTCGCGGGTCACATAGAGGTAGCGGTCGGAAAAGCCCTGAAGCGGGATCAACGCCCGAAACTCGTTGTTGACCCAATCTTCGATGATGGCGATGCCGCGCGCTTCAGCGCGTCGAAAGCTCGCGGCTTCGGGCCGTTCGAAATCGAACTCGTAGCTGCGCGCGCCCCGGGCGCGGATCTCGCCCGTCCCGTCGATGACATAGGCTTCGGTCAGCCCGCGCTCGATCTGCCCCTGCACCCGGCCAAGCGCCTGCCGCACCTCGCCATCCGACAAGAAGGGTTGCGCGGCGCGTTCGGCGTTGAGAAAGGCCGCCAACTCCAGCCCGTCGCGCGACAGATCCTGGCGGTGCTCTTCCTCATAGGCCTGCGCTGCGGTGAGCGATGCGCCCAGCACGGTGCGCACCCGCTCCGAGAACCAACCTTCGAGGCCGACGTTGATGGTAAGAACCGAAAACACGGCGACGAGCACCGTGGGGATGAGCGCCAAGAGCGCGAAGACGCCCGTGAGCCGCATGTGCAACCGCGATCCGGCCGAGCGGGCACGCCGGGCCGACACCATGCGCGCCACCCGGAACGAGACCAGCGCCGCGACGACGAGGGCGTAGACGAGGTCCGCCAGCAGCACCAGCCGCAACAACAGCGACGTGGCGCCCTGATCGAGCGGCCCCATGACCCAGAAGGTGGCCACGGCCAAGGCCGGGCCAAGCACCACGAGCGACAAGGTCGCAGCGTTCTGCACCCGCCGCTGGCGGCGCCAGCGCGCGACGCGCGAGAATCGGGAGGTCGATAACCGCCTCAAACACCCTGCCCCGTTGATGGGAACGCAAGTTCCGCCGCCTCATTGCCGCGATCTCACCCCGGCCATGCGTCCGGGGGGTCACGGTTCTGTTGCGGTTTTACATCAATTTGCGGCGACGTGTCACGCGAATATCGAGGTCCGTGATCTTCTTGCGCAGGGTATTTCGGTTGATGCCCAGAAGATCGGCGCATTTCGCCTGATTTCCGCCCGTCGCGTCGAGTGCGATTTCGATCAGAGGCGTTTCAATTTCCTTGAGAATCCGCTGATAGAGGCCCACGGGCGGCAACTGCCCGCCATGCAGGTCGAAATATCGTTTCAGATGCCGCTCTACGCTCGCCGAGAGCTTTTCGCCTTCGCCGCCACCGCGCAGCGGTTCGGCGGCGGGCTGTCCGCCGAGTACCAGATCGACATCCGCGCGCGCGATTTCCTCTTCGGTCGAAGTGACGACGAGTCGCCGCATCGCGTTCTCGAGCTGTCGCACGTTGCCGGGCCAGGAATAGGCGCGGATCATCTCGGTCGCCTGCGGCGACAGCCGGCGCGGGCCCAGCCCGTCGCGCTCGGCCTTGAGCAGGAAATGCTCGGCCAGCAGCGGGATGTCGTCGACCCTCTCGCGCAGCGACGGCACGGTGATGGTCACGCCGGCGAGGCGGTAATAGAGATCCTCGCGAAAGCTCCCCTCCTCGATGCGCCGCGCCAGTTCGCCCTGCGAGGTGGCCATGATGCGCGGTGCGTGGTCGCCCATCGCGTCGAGCATGCGCACGATGCGCACCTGCGCCTCGGCATCGAGATCGCCGACCTCGTCGAACAGGATCGACCCGCCCCGCGCGCGGCTCAGCACCGCGCCCGGCCCGTCCATCCCGGAGAGATCCGACGGCGAGACGGTGACGAAGGGCAGCGACCGACGGTCGGAGAAATCATGAATGGCCCGGGCAATGAGCGACTTTCCGGTGCCGCTTTCGCCGGTGACGAGCACCGGCAGCGCGGTGTTCATCACCCGCGCCACCAGTCGGTACAGCGCCTGCATCGCCTGCGTGCGACCCACCAGCGGCAGATCACCGCCCGCCGCGGCATCGGGGGCCGCGCCCGGCGTGCGGGCCGCGGGCGCGCGGCGCTTGGCCTCGAGCGCGCGAGAGGCGCGCTTCATCAGGTCGGGCAGGTCGAAGGGCTTGGGGAGGTAGTCATAGGCCTCTGCTTCGGCGGCCTGAATCGCCGTCATGATCGTGTTCTGCGCCGAGATCACGATCACCGGCAGGCCCGGCCGCGCTTCGGAAATCTTGGGAAGTTGTTCGATGCCGTTGCCGTCCGGCATGACCACGTCGGAGATCACGAGGTCGCCCTTGCCCTCCTCGACCCAGCGCATCAGCGTGACCAACGAGGAAGTGGCATGGACCTTGCAGCCCGCGCGCGTGAGCGCTTGGGTCAACACGGTGCGGATGGTGCGGTCGTCATCGGCGACCAGGATCGTTCCGTCCATCAGTTTTCTCCGCTGGGGGGGGCTTCGGGGGCGCGCGGCAGGGAGATCCGGAACACGGTGTGCCCGGGCGCCGAATCCACAGAGATCCAACCGCCGTTTTCGGTGACGAGCTTCGAGACGAGCGCGAGCCCGAGCCCGGTGCCGTTTTCGCGGCCCGACACAAAGGGTTCGAACACGTCTCCCGCGATATCGGGCGGCAGGCCGGGGCCGTCGTCATGGATTTCGAGCTGCAAGGGCAGCCGCGCCTGGGTGCCGTCGGGCTGACGCACGCGCAGCGACGGCTCGTAAAAGCTTCGCAGGCGGACGCAGCCGCCGGGCCGCCCGGCTTCGCAGGCGTTCTTCACCAGGTTGAGAACGACCTGCAGCAGTTGATCGGCATCGATCAGGGCGCGCGGCAACGAGGGGTCATAGTCCTCGACAAAGGACATATGCGCGCCAAAGCCCACCGCCGCCGATTGGCGCGCCCGGTCGAGCACGTCGTGCACGTTGACGGGACGGCGCGCGGGCGGGCGCAGGTTTCCGAACTGCTCGACCTGTTCGAGCAGCTTCACGATACGGCGGCTTTCCTCGACGATGAGGTCGGTCAGCTCGCGATCCTCGGCCGACAACCCCATCGACAAAAGCTGCGCAGCACCGGTGATCCCCGCGAGCGGGTTCTTAATTTCGTGGGCCAACATTTCGGCCATGCCGATCGCCGATTTCGCCGCCTTGCCCGTGGCTTGGTGCTGGGTCAGGCGGTGCGCCATCTCGCGCGGCGAGATCATCATCAGCATCTGCCCGTCGCTGCCCATCAGTGGCGAGAACAGGATCGAGCATTGCATCGGCGGGCGCTCGCCCGAGCCGACGTCGACATCGTTGACGAAGAGCGAGCTGCGCTGTTCGCGGGCCTTCACGAAGGCCTCCTCGAGCGGCGCGTCGATCGTGACCTTGTCCCATAGCGGCGCGCCGCGCAGGCTGCGCTGCGAGATGTTGAGAAACAGCTCCGCCGCCGAGTTGGCGTCCGAGATCCGGTCGTCGGACCCCAGCAGCAGCGCGGGCACCGGAAGCGAGTTCCACAGGGCGGTGTCGACGATCATGCCGCGCGCCTTTCGCCCTGCAGCGCCAGCGGCAACAGCGATGGCACCCGTTCTGGCATCGCGGTCAGAACCTCGCGGCGCAGCGCCTCGGGCGTGCCCGCCTCGTCCATGTACCAGCCCAGATGCTTGCGCGCGACGCGCCCACCCAAGGCCGCGCCATAGAACTCGAGCATCGCCTCATAATGTCCTGAAACCATGTCGATAAATGCCTGATCCTGTGGGATGTCGGGGGCCTGCCTGCCGGTGAGGGTCGCGATGATCCGCGCCAATTGCCAGGGCCGTCCCTGCGCGCCGCGCCCCACCATGACGCCTGCCGCACCAGAGCGCGCCAGCGCCTCGCGCGCCGTGGTCGCGTCGGTGATGTCGCCATTCGCGATGACCGGAATCGAGACGGCCTCGCGGATGCGGCGGATCGCGGCCCAGTCGGCGGCGCCCTTGTAGAACTGGCAGCGCGTGCGCCCGTGGATCACCACCATGCGCACGCCCGCGGCCTCGGCTCGCCGGGCGATCTGCGGCGCGTTGAGCAATTCGTCGTCCCAGCCGAGCCGGGTCTTGAGCGTCACCGGCACCGAGACCGCGCCCACCACCGCCTCGATCAGCCGCAGCGCGTGGTCAGGCGTCTTCATCAGCGCCGAGCCCGACAGCCCGCCGGTCACCTTCTTGGCCGGACAACCCATGTTGATGTCGATGAATCGTGCGCCATTGGCCTCGACCATGCGCGCGGCCTCGGCGATCCAGTACGGATCGCGCCCGGCGAGCTGCACGCCCGTGTCCGAGCGGTCAAAGCCCAATTCGGCGCGCTCGCGCACGCCCGGCTTGGCCTGCACCATTTCCTGGCTCGCGACCATTTCGGAGACCACCCAGCCCGCGCCGAACGAGGCGACGAGACGGCGGAACGGCAGATCGGTGATCCCCGCCAGCGGCGCCAACGCCACCGGCGCGTCGAAAACAACGCCGGAGCCAAGATCGATGGGGGAAAGCGGGGCGCGTGTCATCTGCCTAAAACCTGTGCGTATGGGATCGATCTATGGGGAGGGCCGGTGCGTCACAATCGCATTGCGTGTGCATGTGCTGCAGCATATCGCATTTGCCTAATAATTGTGCGACTTCCTGTCGGAAAGGATGGAATTGCGCCGCCCCATGCCAGCCCCTACACAAGCGCGACCGCCGCGTGAAGGAGACAGCGTGACACCCAGCCCGTCCCCGAAGCCCGCCCCCTCGCACTCTACCATGACCGGCACGGCCACAGTGATCGTCGCGGCGGGGCGCGGTCTGCGCGCGGGCGGCGGTCTGGCCAAACAATGGCGCGACCTTGGCGGCCGGACCGTTCTGGCGCGCAGCATAGAGGCCTTCGCGGGCTTGGGGCCGGTGTGTCTCGTGCTGCGGGCCGAGGAGATCGGTCGCCACCCCGAGATCGAACAGCGGGTCGATCTCGTCGTGGCGGGCGGTGCCGAGAGGGCGCTTTCCGTACGCGCCGGGCTCGAGGCGCTGGTGCCGCTCGCGCCCGAACGGGTGCTGATCCACGATGCGGCACGCCCGCTCGTGCCGCGCGAAACGATCGAGACGGTGATCGCGGCGCTCGACCATGGCCCGGCGGCGGCCCCCGGGTTGGTGGTCACCGACGCGTTGTGGCGGATCGAGGACGGCATGGTCGCCGCCGCGCCATCGCGCGAGGGGCTGGTGCGGGCGCAGACGCCGCAGGGGTTTCGCTTTGACGCGATCCTTGCGGCGCACCGCGCGCACGACGGCCCGCCTGCCGCCGACGACGTGGCCGTGGCGCGCGCGGCGGGGCTTGCGGTCACGGTCGTGCCGGGCCACGAGGACAATCTGAAGATCACCGGCGCGCAGGATTTTGCCCGCGCCGAGAGGATATTGGGGTGCGACATGGATGTGAGAACGGGCAACGGCTTTGATGTGCACGCCTTCGAGCCGGGCGAGAGCCTCTGGCTCTGCGGCGTCGAGATCGCGCATGAGCGGGGCCTCAAGGGCCATTCCGACGCCGACGTCGGCATGCACGCGCTGACCGATGCGATCTATGGCGCCATGGCGCATGGCGACATCGGCCAGCACTTCCCGCCCTCCGATCCGCAATGGAAGGGCGCGCGCTCGGAGGTGTTTCTCTCGCACGCCGCCGATCTGGCGCGGGTCGAAGGCTTCGCGATCACCCATTGCGACGTCACGCTGATCTGCGAGCGCCCCAAGATCGGGCCGCTGGCCGAGGCGATGCGCGGCGAGCTGGCGCGGATCATGAAGATCGAGATCGGCCGGGTCAGCGTCAAGGCGACCACCTCCGAGCGTCTGGGCTTTGCCGGGCGCGAGGAAGGCATCGCTGCCATGGCCACCGCGACGCTGGTGAAGGCATGAGCCGCCTCATCGCCACCTTCTTTTACTCGGGCCTGATCCGCCCGGCCCCCGGAACATGGGGTTCGCTCGCGGCCCTTGTTGCTGCATGGCCGATCTACTGGCTCGGTGGGCCGTGGCTGATGCTGGCGGCGATCGCCGTGGTGCTGATCGCGGGGTTTCCTGCGGCCCGGGCCGAAGCCGCGCGTTCGGGCGACCATGATCCTTCGCACGTCGTGATTGACGAGGTGGCGGGACAGTGGATCGCCTTGTTTCCGGTGCTTTACGGCGCGGCGCATGTCGGCGCGCCGGTGCTCGACCTCTGGCCCGGCTGGATCGCGGCCTTCGCGCTGTTTCGGCTGTTCGACATCTGGAAGCCGGGCCTCGTCGGCCGCATGGACCGGCGCGGCGACGTGACCGGGCTGATGATGGATGACGTGGTGGCCGGGATCTTCGCCGCCATCGGCGTGGTCGTTCTGGCGGCATTGGCGCATGGCGTGCTGATCTTCGGAGGCTGAACATGGGCGACACGGCGAGATTGGTGAACATGGCGCGCGCGGCGGGGCTGCGCGTTGCCACTGCCGAAAGCTGCACTGGCGGGCTGCTGGCCGCGTCGATCACCGAGACGCCGGGTGCGTCCAATGTCTTCGACTGGGGCGTCGTCACCTATTCCAACGCCTCCAAGCGCGATCTGCTGGGTGTCAGCGCCGAGAGCCTCGACATGCATGGCGCAGTGAGCGAGGAGGTCGCGGCCGAGATGGCCCGAGGCGCGCGCGGCCGCTCGGGCGCAGACATCGCCGTGTCGATCACCGGCATCGCGGGCCCCGGCGGCTCGGAGCACAAGCCCGAGGGGCGCGTGTGCTTCGGCGTCGCCACTGCGCAGGGCGTTACGACCGAGACGGTGGAATTCGGTGCGCGGGGCCGCGACACGGTGCGCGCGCTGTCGCGCGACCGGGCTACGGCGCTGGTCATCGCCGCGATCGAAGCTCAGCCGCGCCCGTAAAGCTCCTGCGCGCGCCGCTCGAAGGCGCGCACCACGCGTTGCATCGCCTCGTTGAAGAACAGACCCGCCGCGCCCTGCAAGAGCCTGTTGCGAAACTCGAAATCGACGTCGAAATGCACCTCCGAGCCGCCTTCGACATCGCGGAAGGTCCAGTTCGAATGCAGGTGGTGGAACGGCCCGTCGATGTATTCGGTCTCGATCCGCTTCTTTTCGGGCCACAGCACGACGCGGCTGGCAAAGCGCTCGCGGAACACCTTGAACGAGATCACCAGATCCGCGAGCATCACCTCGTGATCGCCCTCGGGCGTGACCGACCGCACCCGCGCCGCCGCGGTCCAGGGCAGGAACTTGGGGTAATTGCCGACATCCGCCACGAGGTCGTACATCTGCTGGGCGCTATAGGGCAGCGTGCGGGTCTCGGCATGTGTCGGCATCGGTGTATCCTTCGTGTCTCGCTCCATCTCACCCCCACGCGGGCCGAGATCAACCCCGCCGGCCTTGCGACACGCGGTCACCGCACCGATCTGGGGCATGAGACCGACAGGGAAAGTGCGGCATGAACATCCACTGGCTGCTGCGCCTCACCTATTGGATGCGCCACCCGCCCTCGCCGGGGCGCATGGCGCTGATCGCCGGGGTGATCGTGCTGTGCCTCCTCCTCGTCGGGGCGGAGCGGTTCTGGGGATGGCCCGACGCGCTCACCGTGACGCCTGCGGGACGCGGCGGGCTTCTGCGCTGAACCATGAGGGATTCACCGTCTTTCTACTGGACCGGGATTTTACCGACGTTACGGTAGGGGGAAGGTGACCCACAGCAGGAAGTGCCATCATGATCCGTTCGATTCGTATCCTCCTCCTCGCCTCCGGCCTCACGGCGGCGGCGGGGCTCGCCTCTGCGCAGGCCTTCGACGCCGAGACGGCATACAAGCTGCGCGAAAGCCACATGAAGCTGATGGGCGCGCATCTGGGCGTGCTGGGCAAAATGGCCAAGGGCGAGGCGGAGTATGACGCCGAGGTAGCTGCGGCTTCGGCCACGACGCTGGCCGGGCTCGCCTCCGGCGCGCACGGCAACTACTGGGTCGAAGGCTCGTCGAGCGACGAGATCGCCGACAGCCGCGCCCTGCCCGCGATCTGGGAAAAGCGGGAGGACTTCGACGCCAACACCGAGGCGCTCATTCAGGCGACTTCGGCGATGCGCGATGCCGCCGGCACCGATCTCGCGGCGCTTCAGGGGGCGATGGGCGGCCTGGGCGGCGCTTGCGGTGATTGCCACAAGGCCTACCGCAAACCCGAGGAATGATCCGACGGGCGTTCGGCGCGGTCACGGCGGTCGTTCTGCTGGCGGGCGGCGCGGGCTGGGTGCTGACCGCGCCGCAGCCCCTGCCCGCCTCGGCAATCGATGGGCCGCCAGGTGATCCGGAAAAGGGCGCGCTGGTCTTTGCGGCCGCAGGCTGCGCCTCGTGCCATATAGCGCCTGATACGGAGGCAGGCGATGCGCCGGTGCTCTCGGGCGGGCGGGCCTTCGTTTCGCCCTTCGGCACCTTTCACGCGCCCAACATCTCGCCCTCGCCGCAGGGCGTGGGTGATTGGTCGGATGCCGAGATCATGGATGCGGTGATGCGGGGCGTCTCGCCGTCCGGCGCGCATTATTATCCCGCCCTGCCTTATGCTGCCTATGACAAGGCCGACCCGCGCGATATCCGCGACCTCGTGGCCTATCTGCGTGGCTTGCCGCGCTCCGGCGTTGAAAGCCTGCCGCACGAGGTGTCGTTCCCGTTTTCCATCCGGCGCGGCGTCGGGCTGTGGAAGCGGCTTTACGTCGACGAGGGTTGGACCGTTGCAGGCGATCTGCCTGACGACGCTGCCCGTGGCCGCTATCTCGCCGAAGCCTTGGGCCATTGCGGGGAGTGTCACACGCCGCGCGGACCGCTTGGCGGGCTCGATCACGACCAATGGCTTGGCGGAGCGCCCAACCCTTCTGGCGACGGGCGCATTCCCAACATCACCCCCGGTGGGCTCGACTGGTCCGAAAGCGAGATCGCCTATTACCTCGGCACCGGTTTCACGCCCGAATTCGACACGGCGGGCGGCGAGATGGCCATCGTCGTGTCCGAATTGGCCAAGCTGCCGGAGGAAGACCGCGCAGCCATCGCCGCCTATCTCAAGGCGGTGCCACCGATTGCCCCTGCCGCCGAGTGATCGGCGACAGGTCAGGTGTAGCTTGCAGGGAGTTTCGGATCAGGTGCCCAGCTTGGCCAGCCGCGCCGCGCGCAGCTGCGCGAAATCGTCGCCCGCGTGGTAGGACGACCGCGTCAGCGGCGTCGCCGACACCATCAGGAAGCCCTTGCCGCGCGCCGCCTTCTCGTAGCTCGCGAACTCCTCGGGCGTCACGAAGCGGTCCACCGCGTGGTGCTTGGGCGTTGGCTGCAGATATTGGCCGATGGTCAGGAAATCGATGTCGGCGGCTCGCATGTCGTCCATCACCTGATGCACGCCCTGCTTGTCCTCGCCCAGACCCACCATGATGCCCGATTTGGTGAACATCGACGGGTCCAGCTCCTTCACCCGCTGGAGCAGGCGCAGGCTGTGGAAATAGCGCGCGCCGGGGCGCACCTCGGGGTAGAGACCGGGCACGGTCTCGAGGTTGTGGTTGAACACGTCCGGTTTCGCCTCGACCACGATCTCAAGCGAGCCGGGCTTGGTCTTGAGAAAGTCCGGGGTCAGGATCTCGATCGTGGTGCCGGGCGACTGGCGACGCACGGCGCGGATCGTCTGGGCGAAATGCGCGGCCCCGCCGTCCTCGACATCGTCGCGGTCGACCGAGGTGATCACCACGTGGTTCAATCCGAGCTTCTTGACCGCATCGGCGACGCGCCCCGGCTCGAACACGTCGAGCGCGTCGGGGCGGCCCGTCGCCACGTTGCAGAAGGTGCAGCCGCGCGTGCAGATATCGCCCATGATCATCATGGTGGCGTGGCCCTGCGACCAGCACTCACCGACATTGGGACAACCGGCCTCTTCGCAGACGGTGACGAGCTTGTGCTCGCGCATGATGTCGCGGGTCTGCTTGTAGCCTTCCGAGGTCGGGGCCTTGACCCGGATCCACTCCGGCTTCTTGGGCTGCGGCGCGCTGTCGGCGCGGCGTGCCTTTTCGGGGTGACGGTCGCCGGGGATCTTCAGGTCGCGCACGGTCATGCCTTTCCTCTTGGCCTTGTCGATACATATGCGGCCTGACCTTTGGGCGCAACGCAGATGGGCGCCACCGGGGTCTCTGGGCCGCCCCCTGGCTGCAACCCTGCCATGCGTTCGGCCCCCTCGCCCGATTTGCCGCAACGCAGCATTGCGAAGCGCTACCCGATCTCTTAGGTCCAGCCCCGAACCCGTTGATCCGAAGACAGACAGGAGCATGTACATGCAGCCCGGCGCCCGTATCCCCGACGTGACCTTCCGCACCCGAGTGCGCGACGAAAGCCTCGACGGCCCCAACCCCTTCCGTTGGGAAGAGCGCGACACCGCCTCGTATTTCGCGGGCAAGCGCGTGGTGCTGTTCTCGCTGCCCGGCGCGTTCACGCCCACCTGCTCGACCTACCAGCTGCCCGGCTTCGAGAAGAACATCGACGCGTTCCGCGCTCAGGGCGTCGACGCGATCTACTGCATGTCGGTCAACGATGCCTTCGTGATGAACCAGTGGGCGAAGGCGCAGAACCTCGAGAACGTCGAAGTGATCCCCGACGGTTCGGGCGAGTTCACCCGCCGCGCCGGGATGCTGGTGCGCAAGGACAACCTCGGCTTCGGCCTGCGCTCGTGGCGCTATGCCGCCATCATCAACGACGGCCGCATCGAGGCATGGTTCGAAGAGCCGGGTCTGTGCGACAACCACCCCGAAGACCCCTACGGCGTCTCCTCGCCCGAGACCGTGCTGGAGTGGCTCGAGGCGGCGAACCGCGAAGAAGCCGCCTGATCCCTGAGGGACTGACCGCGCGCCACGCGCATTACGGACAGACCGCGCGGGCCGAGCTCAACAACTCGGCCCCCGCATCGCGCAAGAGCGCAGCCAGCGGCGCGGCCCAGGCGTCGTCGCCCCCGCCCCGGCGCAGCAGCGCAAGCTCGCGCGCGGGTTCAGGCGCGGCGAACCGTATCAGCGCCAGCGACGGTGCCGCCGCCGTCTCGGCCCGAAGCGCGATCTCGGGCAGCAGCGTCAGCCCGAAGCCCTCGGCTACCAGCCCTGACAGCGTCGCCAGCGACGAGGCGCCGAGATCGACGCGCCCGCGTCCCCGCAATCCGCAGACCTCCAATGCCTGATCCGCGAGGCAATGCCCCTCGTCGAGCAGCAGCAGTTGATCTGGGGCCAGCGTCGTGGGGCGCAGCGCCTCTGTCCCGCCCGACCAATGCGCGAGCCGCGTGGCGGTCCCCGCCAGCACGAAGCGGTCCGAGAACAGCGGCTCGGCCACCAGATTCGCCCCCGGCAGCGGCAGCGCCGCCACCACGGCGTCGACGCGTCCCGCCTCGAGATCATCGAGCAGCGCCTCGGTCTGCGCCTCGCGCACGCGGATGTCGAGCGTCAGGTCGCGCGCGCGCAGCCGGGTCAGCGCCAGCGGCAGCAGATACGGCGCCACGGTCGGGATCACCCCGAGCCGGAGCCGCCCCGTCAAGCCGCGCGACAGCCGAGCCGCGCGCTCCAGATCCGCGACCTCGGCCATGATGCGACGCGACCGCTCCAGCACCTCGCGCCCGGCACGGGTCAGCCGGATGCCACGCGGCAGCCGCTCCACCAGCTCCACCCCGAGGATCGTTTCCAGCTCCTTGATCTGCTGGCTCAGCGCGGGTTGGCTGACGAACACCGTTTCGGCGGCGCGGCCAAAACCGCCCGTCCCGGCCAGCGCCACGAAATAGCGCAACTGTTTGAGTGATGGGGTCATGGTATTGCGATAACCTGAGCTTATGGCAAAGGCCAGAAATTCCGATTTTGCCTTTGCCTTCGGGCGCGTCATAGTCCGCTTCGAAGCCAATGCCGGAGCACAGCCATGACCGACAGACCCCGCCTGACGACATCCGCAGGCGCCCCCGTCGCCGACAACCAGAACGCTAAGACCGTCGGACCGCGCGGCCCCGTTCTCCTCGAAGACTACCAGCTGATTGAGAAGCTCGCGCACCAGAACCGCGAGCGCATCCCCGAGCGCGTCGTGCACGCCAAGGGCTGGGGTGCCTATGGCACGCTGCGCGTGACCGAGGACATCACGAAATACTCCCGCGCCGCCGTCTTCAAGCCGGGCAGCGAGACCGAGATGCTCGCCCGCTTTTCCACCGTGGCCGGTGAACAGGGTGCCGCCGACGCCGAGCGCGACGTGCGCGGCTTCGCTCTCAAGTTCTACACCGAGGAAGGCAACTGGGACCTCGTGGGCAATAATACCCCTGTGTTCTTCGTGGCCGACCCTTACAAGTTTCCGGATTTCATCCACACGCAAAAGCGCCATCCGCAGACCAACCTGCGCTCGGCCACCGCGATGTGGGACTTCTGGTCGCTCTGCCCCGAGAGCCTGCATCAGGTGACGATCCTGATGTCGGATCGCGGCCTGCCGCAGACGCCGATGCACATGAACGGCTACGGCAGCCACACCTTCTCGCTGTGGAACGACGCGGGCGAGCGGTTCTGGGTGAAGTTCCACTTCAAGACCCAGCAGGGCCACAAGCACTTTACCAATGACGAAGCGGTGCAGGTCATCGGCAAGAGCCGCGAGACCTATCAGGAGGCGCTGTTCGGCACCATCGCGGGCGGACATTTCCCGAAATGGGACATGTTCATCCAAGTCATGCCCGAGATGGACGCGATCGAGTTCGAGAAGAAGACCGGCTGGTCGGCTTTCGATCTCACAAAGGTCTGGCCGCATGGCGACTACCCGCTGATCAAGGTCGGCGAGATGGAGCTGAACCGCAACGCCGAGAACTACTTCACCGAGATCGAGCAGTCGGCCTTCAACCCGTCCAACGTGGTGCCGGGCATCGGCTTCTCGCCCGACAAGATGCTGCAGGGCCGTCTCTTCTCCTACCCGGACGCGCATCGCTACCGGATCGGCACCCATTACGAGAGCCTGCCGGTCAACACGCCCAAATCCCCGGTGAACCACTACCACCGCGATGGCACCATGCCGTTCGGCCTCAAGACCAATCCGGATGCCTATTACGAGCCGAACTCCTTCGGTGGTCCGGTCGAGGATCCGTCGGTGGCCGAACCGCCGCACCGCTACGAAGGCGAAGTGGCCCGCTATGACTACCGTTCAGAGGCGGATCACTACAGCCAGCCGCGCGCGCTGTTCAACCTGTTCGATGAGGGCCAGAAGAGCCGGCTGTTCTCGAACATCGCCACCGCGATGACCGGCGTGCCGCAGGAGATCATCGATCGCCAGCTGGCGCATTTCGACAAGGTCGATCAGGCCTACGGCGACGGCATCCGCCAAGCGCTCGAGCATCAGAAGACCGAGAACGTCGGCGTCGACACCAGCCACGCCGCCGAGTGAACGGCTGACATCAATGGGCTTGCTGACGGCGGCGGGGAAACCCGCCGCCGTTTTAATTTCATTGCCAGCTGCACGGGGCGCGCGCAGCATTCGCCACGTGTCATCAGCGATCGGAATCACCCGAAATGACTCCTGCAACGATCTACGGCTTTGCCCCGGCCTTCGGCCTGCCAACCTCGGGGCCCTTCACCCTGAAGCTTTTGGCCTGGTGCCGGCTCAACGGGGTGCCCTTCGAGTTCAAGGTCGAGAACAACCCCGGCAAGGGCCCGCTGAAGAAGAGCCCCTGGGCTGAGATCGACGGCGAGACTGTGGCCGACAGCGACGTGATCATCGCGCGCCTCGCCGCACGCCACAATGTACCGCCTCCCGCCATCGACACCGCTCCGGCGGCGGCGGGCCGCGCTTGGAAGATGGCTGCCGAAGAGGGGCTGCACCAGATCTACGAGCACGAGCTGATCATGCTGCCGGAGGGGTCGGCCTGGTTCCGCGATTTCTTGCGCGCCGACATGCCGGCACCGATCGCGGCGCTGGCCCATGCTGCCTTTCGCCGCTCGCTGGGCAGGCAGCTCCATGCGCGCGGCATGACCCGGCTGGGGCCCGAAGGGATCGCGGCGCGCGGCCGCGATCTACTCGACGCGCTCGACCTGTGGCTCGGCGTGCACGATTTCATCGAAGGACCGGCGCCCGGCATCGCCGATGCCACTCTTTATGGGATGCTGGCGCCGATGCGGCGCTGGTCGATGCAGACACCGGTGGCCCGCCACGCGCGCGACCTCCCGGCGATCGCCGCCTGGGACGAGGAGCTGACACGCCGCTGCGGGTTCGCCGCGGACTAGCCGATCATATCGCCCCCCCCCGTGGCGTCGTAGTGGCGACGCAGTCGCTGCAGCGCGATGCGCAGCACGATCTTGCCCGAGCGGGCCGACCAGCCCATGCGCCGCTCGAGGCTCTCCATGCCCTCGAGATAGCAGCAGCAACGCAGCGCCACGTCGCCCAGACCCGGCCCAAGATCGGCCAGCGCCGCCGCCAGCCTTTCGCGCGAACCCGACGGCGTCTGTCCCGGCCCGGAGGTCGCCTCGCAGCCCGAGGTGAGAAAACGCGACCAGTCCTGCGTCACACGCGGGCCGATCTGCGCCAGTTCGAAATCCTCGCGCAGACGCTCTCCCGCCGCGACGAGATCGCGGCCCAGAAACGGCTGCCCGTCGCGGTCGCGGCGGCGCGCCAAAAGCGTCAACGGACCTTCGACCGGCACCGCGCGCGCTCCACCCGGCGCCCCGTCGAAGGACGCCCCCGCCTCGGCAAAGCCCGGCGCCTTCGGCGCGGCCCCCTTCAGCTCGGCGCGGCCCGTGGCGGTGATGCGGTAGCGCGCCACCTTGCCGGGGCCCTCCTGCGCCGCGATCCAGCCACGCAGCGCCAGCGTTTCGGCCACCGACCGCTCGAGCCGGGCCAGACGCTGCGTCGTGCCGTCCGCACCTTCGCGCATCACCGCCGCGACCGGCATGCCGGGCGCCACCGCCAGCACCGCCCCCGGTTCGGCCATCCGGCGCAGCACGCGCAGCGCCTCGGCAGCACTCTCGTCCTCAAGGGGTTCGGGCCGCGGGCCCTTCGGGTCATGATGGGTCATGGTCTTCTCCTCGGGGGGGATGGCGGGCGCATCGGGGCCGATCTCGGACCGAAAGCCCCGCGACAGCCGTTGCAGGGCGGCGTCGACCAGCGGGTCGTCGCGTCGGCTTTCGAGCTGGCGCACCTGTCGCAGAACGGTCGAGGCATGCACCTCCGACCGGCGGGCCAGAACTCGGATCGGCGCGCCGCCTTCGACATGTTCGAGGTAGTGCCGCACCGCCGGCGGCACCCAACCGGGAAGGCACTTCGGTCCGCCTTCTCGGCTCCGCGTTCTTATCCCCACGGCCGGATACGATGGCCGCGCCTGGCATTCCCTGACATCCCCAAGCTTCACGATCTCAACTCTCAGTTGCCCCGGTTAGCGAAACATTAATTCGTTCCGAACCCGTTCATCTTGATTGAAAAATCCCAAACAAGCTTGAAGCAACCGCGCGTTGTAAGGCGGTGTGACGCAACGCAACGACAGGCGTGAGACACTCTCGGGGAATGCAGCATGACCTTGAGGGAGGACAGGATATGCAGGACCCGTTGAGCAGGATCACCGTGCTGAAACGACCGCCGCTGCTCGTCGACGCCGCGCGCCACGGCGTGGACGCCTATGATCGCGCGGCCCTGTTGCCGCGACTGATCGGGGCCTGCCCGGTCGGCCCGGCGCGCGCCGTGATGGCGCTGCTCGACCGCGAGGCCGATCTCGAAGCACGGCGGCGCTCGGGGTCAGGCGATTACCGCCCGGCCCGTCATGTGGAGCTGATCGTGGCGCTGATGGGCGAGGCGCGACTGATCCGCGCCGCCGCTCTCAGCTGAAGCTGTCGGGCATCGAGGCCTTTCTGGTTTCGACATATTCGGTCAGCCGCTGCGCGATCTCGGGATCGAGCGGCGGTTGGCGATAGGTGTCGAGCTGCTTGGCCACCCGCGCCGAAGCGAGCGCCTGCGTGTCGCGCGCGCCCTCCTCGTCCCAAGTCTCGAACGGTTTGTAGTCGAGCAGGTCGCTGCGCCAGAAGGCGGTCTTGAAGTTGGCCTGCGTGTGCGCGCAGCCAAGGTAATGCCCGCCGGGACCCACCTCGCGGATCGCGTCCATCGCCTGCATCTCTTCGGAGGCGTCGACGCCGCGGGCCAGTTGGTGCAGCGCGCCGAGCTGATCCGCGTCCATCACGAATTTCTCGTAGGAGGCGACGAGCCCGCCTTCGAGCCAGCCACAGGCGTGCAGCATGAAGTTGACCCCCGAGAGAAGCCCCATGTTTAGGCTGTTGGCGCTCTCATAACCGGCCTGCGCGTCGGGCAGCTTGGAGCCGCAGAACCCGCCCGCCGAGCGGTAGGGCAACCCCATGCGCCGCGCCAGTTGCCCCATGCCATAGGTGATGAGCGAGGCCTCTGGCGTGCCGAAGGTAGGAGCGCCAGAGTTCATGTCGATCGAGGTGACGAAGGCGCCGACGATCACCGGCGCGCCGGGGCGCACGAGCTGGCTGTAGGCGACGCCCGCCAGCGCCTCGGCCAGCACTTGGGTCAGCGTGCCCGCGACCGAAACCGGTGCCATCGCGCCGCCCACGATGAAGGGCGAGATGATGCAGGCCTGATTGGCCTTCGCATAGACCTCGAGCGCGCCCATCATGATGCCGTCGAAGGTCAGCGGCGAGTTGATGTTGATGAGAGAGGTCATCACCGTGTTCTCGGCGACGAACTCCTTTCCGAACAGGATCTCGCACATCTCGACGCTGTCCTGCGCCCGCTCGGGCGCCGTCACCGAGCCCATGAAGGGCTTGTCGGAATAGACCATATGCGCGTGCAGCATGTCGAGGTGACGCTTGTTCACGGCCACATCCGTCGGCTCGCACACCGTGCCGCCCGAGTGGTGCAGCCATTTCGACATGTAGCCGAGCTTCACGAAGTTGCGGAAATCCTGAATCGTGGCATAGCGGCGACCGCCATCGGCGTCGCGCACGAAGGGCGGGCCATAGACCGGGGCCAGCACGAGGTTGCGGCCGCCGATCTCGACGTTGCGCTCGGGGTTGCGGGCGTGTTGGGTGAAGCTCGCGGGCGCGGTGGCGCAAAGCTTGCGCGCCAGCCCGCGCGGGATGCGCACCCGCTCGCCGTCGATATTGGCCCCCGCCTGCCGCCACAGCTCCAGCGCGCCGGGGTTGTCCGAGAACACCACACCGATCTCTTCGAGCACAGTCTCGGCGTTGGTCTCGATCACCTCGATGGCATGGGCGTCGAGCACCTCGAAGTTCGGGATGTTGCGCTCGATGAAACGCGCGGTCTCGACGCTGACCGCTGTGCGCTCGGCGCGTCGCGCCGCACCCCCGCCGGACCGTCCGCGCCGTGCTGCCCGCTCTCCGGCCATCTGTGCCGCTTCCGTCATCGCCCGCTCCCGTGATGCGTCTTTGCCCCGTGATAGCCGCGCGCGCCGCCCGCCCTTGGCCGGATTGCGCCGCCTCAGGCGCGAAAGCGACATGTGGCCCGAAGCGGTGCGATTTTTCGGCCCCGCCACTCTTGCGCGAATGGCCGGGCGGGCCTATTCGCAGGCCATGACCGAGCATAGCCAACAGCACCAGCGCCTTCTCATCGTGGATTTCGGCTCACAGGTGACGCAGCTCATCGCGCGTCGCTTGCGCGAGTTGAACGTCTACTGCGAGATCCATCCCTTCAACGCGGTGGACGAGGCCTTCCTCGACGCCTTCGAGCCGCAGGCGGTGATCCTGTCGGGCGGCCCGGCCAGCGTCCCCGACGAGGGCAGCCCGCGGCCGCCGATGCGGGTGTTCGAGCTGGAGGTGCCGGTCTTGGGCATCTGCTACGGCCAACAGGTGATGATGCAGATGCTGGGCGGCGAAGTGCTGCGTGGCGACGGCACCGCCGAGTTCGGCCGCGCCTATGTCGAGCCCGAGGGCGAGGCTACCGATCTGCTGCGCGGCTGGTTCATCGAGGGCCGCGAGCAGGTCTGGATGAGCCATGGCGATCACGTCAGCAAGCTGGCGCCGGGCTTCGAGGTCTGCGGCACCTCGCCGGGCGCGCCTTTCGCGATCACCGCCGATCTCGACCGTCGCTTCTATGCGGTGCAGTTTCATCCCGAGGTGCATCACACCCCGCATGGCAAGACCTTCCTCGAGAATTTCCTGCACATCGCGGGCTTTACCGGCGACTGGACCATGGGCGCCTACCGCGAGGAGGCGATCCGCCTGATCCGCGAGCAGGTCGGCGATGCCAAAGTGATCTGCGGCCTCTCTGGCGGCGTCGACAGCTCGGTCGCGGCCGTGCTGATCCACGAGGCGATCGGCGACCAGCTCACCTGCGTCTTCGTCGATCACGGTCTGCTGCGCGAGGGCGAGGCCGAGCAGGTCGTGACGATGTTCCGCGATCATTACAACATGCCGCTCATCCACGCGCAGGAGGACGACCTGTTCCTCGACGCGCTCGAGGGGGTTTCCGACCCCGAGGTCAAGCGCAAGACCATCGGCAAGCTCTTCATCGACGTGTTCCAGAAGCACGCCAAGGAGGTCGGCGGCGCCACCTTCCTCGCCCAGGGCACACTCTACCCTGACGTGATCGAGAGCGTCAGCTTCTCGGGCGGGCCGAGCGTCACGATCAAGAGCCACCACAACGTCGGTGGCCTGCCCGAAAAGATGGGGCTGAAGCTCGTAGAGCCGCTGCGCGAGCTGTTCAAGGACGAGGTCCGGGCTCTGGGCCGCGAACTCGGTCTGCCCGACAGCTTCATCGGCCGTCACCCCTTCCCCGGACCGGGCCTCGCGATCCGCTGCCCCGGCGAGATCACCCGCGAAAAGCTGGCGATCCTGCGCCGCGCCGACACGGTGTTCATCGACCAGATCCGCAAGCATGGCCTTTATGACGATATCTGGCAGGCTTTCGTGGCCTTGCTGCCGGTGCGCACTGTGGGCGTGATGGGCGACGGTCGGACCTATGACTACGCCTGCGCGATGCGCGCGGTAACGTCGGTCGACGGCATGACTGCCGACTACTACCCCTTTACCCACGAATTCCTCGGCGAGACCGCGACGCGGATCATCAACGAGGTGCGCGGCATCAACCGTGTCACCTATGACGTGACCTCGAAGCCGCCGGGCACCATCGAGTGGGAATGACCCGCGACCAAGGCCCCTTCGGGGGCCTTTTTCGTGGCCGGGAGCGCGCCCGTGAATGATGCGCCGATGTGACGCTGCGACGTGCACGTCAACCTGCCGTTGCGTCATAGATTGCGGCGAATCTGTGCGATGGCTCTGTTCCCTGTTGAGGACGCATCATGCGACAGGGAGACATCATGAAACTGCAGTTTGGCGCCACCAGCGCCTTGGCCTTGGCCTCGGCGCTGCTGGCCACCGGAGCCGGGGCCGTCGGCCTCGATCGCTCGAACCAGGACATCACGGCGATTTTCGAGGAAGGCAACGTCCTCGAGCTGAGCTTCGGCAAGGTGTTCCCGGAGCTTTCGGGCAAGGACGTCGCCGTGTTCGGTGGCGGGGAATATGATAATGTCGGCGAGGATTTCCTCAACGTATCGACCAGCGCGAAGATGGATTTCGGCAACGGCTTCTCCGGTGCCGTCATCATCGACCAGCCCTTTGGCGCCGACATCGATTACCCGACCACCGCCATTGCCTTGGGCGGCACGATGGCGCAGCTCGAAGGCCACACGATCACTGCGGTGGGCCGCTACCAGTTCAACGAGAACGTCAGCGTCCATGCCGGCGTCCGGCGCCAGACCCTCCAGGGGGACATCACCCTATCGGGTGCGGCCTATGGCCCGCTCAGCGGATATTCGGTGGCGCTGGAGGAGAACGACGCCACCGGCTACCTCGTCGGCGTGGCCTACGAGATCCCCGAGATCGCACTGCGCGCGGCGCTGACTTACAATTCGGCGATCGAGCACGACTTCGACACGACCGAGGCCATCAGCGGCACCGTCGTCTCCACTGGCACTACAACCACGGTGGAGACTCCCGAAAGCTGGAACCTCGATTTGCAGACAGGGATCGCGCCCGACACGCTGGCCTTCGCCAACATCCGCTACGCCGCATACGAGGATACCAAGGTCCAGCCCGCCTTCTTCGCGGCGAACACGTTGCCGGGGACCAGCCTGACCAATATCGACGACAACTATCAGGTGCAGGTCGGCGTCGGACGCAAGTTCTCGGACATGTTCGCGGCCCAGGTCGCGGTGGGCTTCGAGCCGGAGGGCGACGACCGCATCTCGCCGCTCGATCCGACCGACGGCAAGCGCTGGATCAGCCTGGGCGGCAGCTACAATATGGAAACGGTGACCCTTTCGGGCGGCATCCGTTACACCATGCTGGGCGATGCCAACCCGGAAACCCGCAACCCCGATGGCAGCATCTCCGATCGGGCAGAGTTCTCCGACAACTCGGCCGTCGCGATCGGCATGAGCGTCGCCTATCGCTTCTGATCCCGCTGCGGGTCACGTGGGAGGGGCTGGCCGCAGGGTCGGCCCCTTATGCGTTTGCATGCAACCCGCATGTTTCGGATTGCACCTGCTTGATCCGCGTGCACAGTGCCCGTCATGACGGCACAGAAAACCATGACCAACGCGGCTTGGGCGCAGCTCGGCCTGCTTGCCCTGATCTGGGGTGGCTCGTTCCTCGCGGTGCGCGTGGCGCTGGACGAGATCGGGCCGCTCTGGATCGTCGGGCACCGCGCCTTCTGGGCGGCGGTGGTGCTCTGGCCCGTGGTGCTGCTGCGCCATCTGGCCTTGCCGCGCGGCGCGCGGCTCTGGGCGGTGCTGGTGGTCATGGGCGCGCTCAATAACGCAATCCCCTTCGGGCTTCTGGCTTGGGGCCAGCAGCACGTGGACACCGGCCTCATCGCCATTCTGAACGCGGCCACGGCGATCTTCGGCGTGCTGTTTGCCGCGATCTTCTTTGCCGACGAGCGGCTTTCTGCGCGCAAGGCGCTGGGCGTGGCCTTGGGGTTTTCGGGCGTGGTCTGGGTGATCGGGCCCGCGGCGCTCTCTGGCTTCGATCCCGGCGCGCTGGGGCAGCTGGCCGCCATCGGCGCGACGATCTCCTATGCGCTGGCCGGCGTTTGGGCGCGCAAGAAGATGGGCGGGCTGCCGCCGCTCACCGCCGCCGCCGGGATGACCACCGGGGCCGCGCTGATCATGGTGCCGCTGGCCTGGGGTCTTGAGGGCGCGCCGCGGTTCGATCTGGCCCCCGCCACCCTCGCGGGGCTGAGCTATGTGTCCATCGGCTCGACCGCGCTGGCCTATATCCTCTACTATCGGGTCATCGCGCTGGCGGGCAGCGGCAACGTGCTTTTGGTGACGCTTATGGTGGCACCCGTGGCGATCCTTCTTGGCGTCCTGGTTCTGGGCGAGACGCTGCCCCCCCGCGCCTACACGGGGTTCGCGCTGCTGGCCTGCGGTCTTGCGGTGCTCGACGGGCGGCTTTTCAAGCGTCCGCGCGCCCGTGGTGCGGCGCCTGCGCCCAAGTTCTGACTGGACCGGGTCGCGCGGCTTCTTTAGCGATGCGCGCATGATCCATTCCTCCGCCTCGGACTGGCTGTCCGCCCCGCGCAAACGCGTTCTGTTCTTCGGCATGTCGGGCCTTGGCAAGACGCATGTGTCGAACCTGCTGCGCCGTTCGGGCGACTGGTTCCACTACTCCATCGACTACCGCATCGGCACGCGTCACATGGGCGAACTCATCGCCGACAACGCCAAGCGCGAGGCGATGAAGGTGCCGTTCCTGCGCGAACTTCTGCTCTCGGACAGCATCTACATCGGCTCCAACCTCACCTTCGACAATCTCGCCCCGGTTTCGGCCTATCTCGGCAAGCCGGGCGATCCGGACAAGGGCGGCCTGCCGATCGAGACCTACCGCCAGCGGCAGGAGCAGTTCCGCCGCGCCGAGATCGCGGCGCTCGAGGATACGCCGTGGTTCGTCGAGCGCGGCGAGGCGCTCTATGGCTATCCGCATTTCGTCTGCGACACCGGCGGCTCGATCTGCGAATGGGTCAATGTGGACGATCCGCATGACCCGCTGATGACGCTTTTGTCCGAACAGATGCTGATGATCTGGATCGAAGGTTCCGACGCGCATACCGCCGAGCTGGTCCGCCGCTTTGACCGCGCGCCCAAGCCGATGGCCTACAGCCCGGCCTTCCTGCTCAAGGCCTGGGGCGACTATCTGGCCGAAACCGGTCTGGCCGAGACGCGGGTCGATCCCGATGCCTTCATTCGATGGACCTATGCCAAGGCGCTGGCGCATCGGCAGCCGCGCTATGCCAAGATGGCCGAGCGCTGGGGCCTCGCGATCCCCGCCGAGGCGCTGTCGGGGCTAGGCTCCGCCGCCGAATTCGAGGCCGTCGTGGCCGAGGCGCTCGACGCGCGGCTTGGCAAAAGCCGCCGGGAAGCCTAGATCAGCCATCCCTGCCAAGAGGTTGCACCATGCCCATCAAGATCCCCGAAGCCCTTCCCGCCTACTCCGTGCTGACGCGCGAGGGCGTGATGGTGATGTCGGAGGATCAGGCGGCGCGGCAAGACATCAGGCCCCTGAAGATCGGCCTGCTGAACCTGATGCCCAAGAAGATCCAGACCGAGACGCAGTTCGCGCGTCTGATCGGGGCGACGCCGCTGCAGATCGAGCTGACGCTCATTCGCATGTCCGAGCACGAGGCGCGCAACACCACGCCCGAGCACATGGACGAGTTCTACCGTCCTTTTTCGGAGATCGAGGCCTCCGGCGAGAAATTCGACGGCTTTCTCGTCACCGGGGCACCGGTCGAGCATCTCGATTTCGACGAGGTGACCTATTGGGACGAGCTGCGCCGCATCTTTGATTGGACCCAGACCCACGCGCATTCCACCTTCGGCGTCTGCTGGGGCGGCATGGCGCTGATCGCGCATCAGCACGGCATCGCCAAGCACCTGCTCGATCAGAAGGCGTTCGGCTGTTTCCGGCACCGCAACCTCAAGCCCGACAGCCCGTTCCTGCGCGGCTTTTCGGACGATTGCACCGTACCCGTCAGCCGCTGGACCGAAATCCGGCAGGAGGACATCGACGCGCAGCCCGGCCTCAAGACGCTGCTGGCCTCGGATGAGGTCGGCCCCTGCCTCGTGGAAGACCCCGAGCGGCGCACGCTTTATATCTTCAACCACTTCGAGTACGACAGCCACACGCTGAAGGAGGAGTACGACCGCGACGTCGCCTCCGGCAGCGCCATCTCCGTGCCGGTCAACTACTTTCCCGGCGACGACCCGACCAAGCCGCCGGCGAACCGCTGGCGCAGCCACGCGCATCTGCTCTATGGCAACTGGATCAACCAGATCTACCAGACCACCTCCTATGACCTGAACGACATTGGCCGTTAAGCTCGCGGCCTTTCTGGCGCTCATGACGCTCGCGGGCTGTGCCTTCGTGGACTACCGCGCCGACAAACGCGAGGTTGCGGCGGAGCAGGAACACCCGCCGCTGGGGCAGTTCGTGGAGGTCGAGGGGCGGCGCGTGCACGCGCTCGTCTCGGGGTCGGGGCCGGATCTCGTACTGATCCATGGCGCGTCGGGCAACCTGCGCGACATGGCCTTCGATCTCGTCGATCGGCTCGACGACCGCTACCGCGTCATCGCCTTCGACCGGCCGGGGCTGGGCTATTCCGATGCGATCGACCCGCGCGCCGATGATGTGCTCACCTCGCGCGCCGACAGCGTCGCGGCGCAGGCGCGGCTGTTGCAGGCGGCGGCCGCGGCGCTCGGGGCGGAACGTCCCATCGTCCTTGGCCATTCCTTCGGCGGCGCGGTCGCCATGGCCTGGGCGCTGGAGCGGCCCGACAACGTCGCCGCCGTGGTCGACATCGCTGGCGCCACCATGCCGTGGGAGACGGGCCTCGCCACGCTCTACAAGGTCAACGGCTCGGCGCTCGGCGGGGCCGCCGTGGTGCCGCTTCTCACCGCTTTTGCGCCCGAGCGGATGGTCGAGGACACGGTCGAGGCGGTGTTCGCCCCCAACCCGGTGCCGGAGGGCTATGCCGATTTCGTCGGTGTCGGCCTCGCGGTGCGACGCGACAGTCTGCGCATCAACGCGCGGCAGGTGAACGGGCTCCTGCCGCAGGTCACCGCGATGAAGGAGCGCTATGCCTCGATCAACCTGCCGGTCGAAATCGTGCACGGCGTCGCCGACACCATCGTGCCGCTCGAGGTGCATTCGGCGCGGTTGGCCGAACTCATCCCCGGCGCGAACCTGACGGTGCTCGAGAACGTTGGCCACATGCCGCACCACACCGTCCCGGACGAGGTGGTGGCGGCGATCGATCGGGCGGCGGCGCGGGCGGGATTGCGCTAGGCCCTTGCGGCCCGCAACATGCACCGCGCGAGGAGAGACAGATGACCAAGCCGTTCGACGGAGCGATCAGCCATTTTCACGACGAAGAAGCGCCGGACCAGATCCGCCGCATCCTCGAGGACACGGACAAGGGCGACATCACCAGCCCGCGCTTTCCCTACCCTTCCAAGTGGAAGCGGAAGGATTACGAGGCCGAAATGGCGGCGCTGCAGATCGAACTCGTGAAGATGCAGGCTTGGGTCAAGGAAACGGGCCAGCGCGTAGTGGTGATCTTCGAAGGGCGCGACGCCGCCGGCAAGGGCGGCACCATCGCGCGGTTTCGCGAGAACCTGAACCCGCGCGGCGCCCGCGTCGTGGCGCTGGCCAAACCCTCCGAGGCCGAGGCCGGGCAGTGGTACTTCCAGCGCTATGTCCGGGAGCTGCCCACCAAGGGCGAAATCGTGTTTTTCGACCGCTCGTGGTACAACCGCGCCGTGGTCGAGCCGGTGTTCGGCTTTGCCGACGCGGAACAGGTCGTGCGCTTCTACGATCAGGTCGGCCCCTTCGAGAAGATGCTCACCGACGACGGTATCCTGCTGTTCAAGATCTGGATCAACGTCGGCCGCGCCACGCAGCTCGAACGTTTTCTCAAGCGCGAGAGCGATCCACTGAAGCAATGGAAGCTGAGCTGGATCGACGTCGAGGGCCTGCGCAAATGGGACGACTACACCGCCCGCATCGCCACGATGTTCGAGCGCACCGATGTCGCGTTCGCGCCGTGGACCGTGATCCGGGGCGACGACAAACGGCGCGCACGGGTCAATGCGATCCGGTACGTGCTGGGCGGGCTCGACTACCCCGACAAGGACAAAGAGGCCGTCAGCACCCTCGATCCCAAGATCGCGGGCGGGCCCGACATCTGGCCGCGCGACTAACGTGGCCAAGCAAGGGTATCACCACGGCAACCTGCGGCAGGCCCTCGTCGAGGCCTGCCTGAAGCTGATCGAGGCCAAGGGCCCCACGGGGTTCACCCTGTCGGAGGCCGCGCGCGAGGCGGGCGTGACGCCGGCGGCTGTCTACCGCCATTTCGCGGGGCGCGAGGACCTGATCGCCGAAGCCGCGCGGCAGGGCTACGAGATCTTCGCCGATCTGCTCGACTATGCCTATGATCAAGGTCGCCCATCAGTGCTCGCCGCTTTCGAGAAGACCGGCCGCGCCTATCTCGCTTTCGCGCGCAAGCATCCGGGCCATTACGTGGCGATGTTCGAGAGCGGTATTTCGGTGCAGCGCACGCCCGAACTCGCCGCCGCGTCGCGCCGCGCGCTCGGTGTGCTGGAGCGGGCCGCCGAAGCCCTGTCCGAGCGTATTCCCGAGGATCGCCGCCCGCCGCCGCAGATGTTCGCGGCGCATGTCTGGGCGATGAGCCATGGCGTGGTCGAACTGTTCGCGCGCGGGTCGCCGGGCACGCGCGCGCCATTTCCCGCCGATGACCTGCTCGAAAGCGGCATTGGAATCTATCTTAGGGGCTTGGGACTTATTGCCCCTGATAGCTGAGACTCGTGACGGGTCCTGCCCGATACCGGGAAACTAGGGGAACGACGAACTGGACAGAACCCGTCGCAACAAGTCAGTGTCACGGCTAACCCGAGGCTGCATGGTTCATTTGGACCAATTTTTGAAGAGTTTCAGACCCAATCATGCCCCCCCTCCCATATGACCCCAAGATTGCTGACTTATTGGATGAAATCTATCAGAGCGCGATCACGCCTGAGATGTGGGAAAACCTGCCTGAGCGCCTCGCCAAGGCCACCGGAGGCGGCGCGTGGGCAATGCAACTGGTGCGTCAGTGCGAATCACAGGGCACATTTGCGCATGGAGTGAACTTCGATCCGGCGCTGATGGAGGCCTACCCCGACCATTATGCCGCGATGAACCCTTGGCTGCCCGCGCTCCGGCGGACGCCGGTGCTGCAACTGGTGCATGACTGGCAGATCGTCCAGAATGAGACCCTCCTGAAGAGCGAGTTTTACGCCGATTTCCTCAAGCCGCAGGGGGATATCCACCGCGGCTTTGGCATGGTGCTCGTGCGTGGGGAGATCGGCGGGCTTGTGGTCAGCTGCAACTACGCCCCTGGCGAAGCCGAGAGCATCGGAACCACGGGCAGCCAGCTTTTGTCGATGGTCGGTCCGCATCTGCGCCGCGCCTTCGATCTCACGCGGCTGGTCGAGCGCAGCGCGATGCGCGCAGGCGCGCAGGTGATGGATGGTATCGCCGGGCCGCACGCCTGCTTCGCGCTTGATTCGCGCTCACGTCTCGTGGCTTGCGACGCGCGGGGCGAGGCGCTGCTTTCGGAGGGCACGATCCTGAAGCTTGGCCGCGACCGGCGATTGCGGTTCATCGAGGACAGCGCCAACACGGCGCTCGACGACCGGCTTGAGCACGAAGGGCGCGTAGGGCGCGGATTCGTGGTGCCGGGTCCGGGCGCCGACCGGATGCTGGCGCGGTTGGCGCCGCTGCCCCGCCCGCAGACCATCGCCCCGCTCGAGATGATCCTGAGCACGGATCGTGCGGTCGCGGCGCTGATCGTGACCGAGCCGGGCCAGCCCGGTGCGCGCGACGAGGACCTGCAGGAGTTGTTCGATCTGACCCCGGCCGAGAGCACGGTGCTGCGCGAGCTTTGCGCCGGTCAGACTCTGGCCGAGATCGCAGCGATGCGCGGTGTCAGCCTCAACACCGTGCGCAACCAGATGGGGAGCCTGTTCGACAAGACCGGGGCAAGGCGGCAGGCCGAATTGGTGGCGCTGGTGGCGCGAATGGTTGCCTGATCTCCCTGACCCTACGGCACAACCCGATCTTCGTGGGTTGCCACCGGACTCATAAGCCGCAAGGTGCCGCCACCACATCCTGAAGGAGTTTTCATGGACGGCTCGCTCGCCTTACTTTTCGCCATGGTCGCGGCGACCGATCTCACCTTCGGGAGCTGCGGCACCAACGCCTGTCGTGGGGAGCTGGCCGCGCCGGGTCGCGCCGCGGTGCAATACGGCGAGGTGCTGTTCCAGCGCGAGCGTCAGGGCCGGGAGATCTATGTTCAACACCAGCTTCCCACGCGCATCGGCACGCTCGAGCCGGTGCTTGGCCTGTCGGTGTCGGCGGCTGGGGACACGTGGATCGGCGCGGGGCTGCAATGGACCGGGGAGCTTCCGCACAGGACCTTCGTTCAGCTGTCGCTACTGCCCGGTCTCTATGCCCAGACCGACGGGCCGGAGCTGGGCCACATGATCGAATTCCGCTCCTCCGTCGGGGTCGGCTACGAGTTCGACAACGGCGCGCGGGTGTCTTTGCAGTTCGATCACCGCTCGAACGCCGAATTGTCGGACCCCAACCCCGGCCTCGAGACCTTCGGCCTTCGTGTGGCCCTGCCGATCTGATCAGCCCGGCAGCAGCACCAGCGCGCGCTCGTCCCAAGCCAGCCGCGCCTCGGCCCCGACGTCGAGCACGGGCCGCCCGATCAGGTTTTTCATCGACACGGTGAGGGGCCGCTCGATGCCAGCGACGCGCACGTCGTAATAGGTCATGTCGCCGTAATAGACGACCTCGTCGATCACGCCCTGCACTTCGCGGCGCGGCGCGGTCTCTCCTTCGAACAGGATGGCCAGCGTCTCGGGGCGGATGCCGACGCTGACCGGCCCGGCAGAGGCTCCGGCGGGGGCCTGATCGGGCCCGAGCGCCGCCCGCCCGAGGCCCGCGATCTCGATCTCGACACCCGCGTCGGCGCGCGTCACCTCCCCGGGCAGGAAGTTCATCTTGCCGATGAACTGCGCCACCCGCTTGGTCGCCGGGCGGCGATAGAGGGTTTCGGGATCGGCCAATTGCCCGATCTCGCCCTCGAACATCACCGCGATGCGGTCCGACATCACCAGCGCCTCCTCCTGATCGTGGGTGACAAGGATGAAGGTGATGCCGACCTGCCGCTGCAGGCGGATCAGTTCGAGCTGCATCTGCTCGCGCATCAGCCGGTCGAGCGCCGAGAGCGGCTCGTCCAGAAGCAGCACCTTGGGTTTGAGGATCAGCGCGCGCGCCAGCGCCACGCGCTGCCGCTGCCCGCCCGAGAGCGCGTGCGCCCGGCGGCGGCCATAGCCCGCGAGGCCGACCATATCGAGCGCCTCCTCGACCGCGCGCGCCTTCTCGGCCTTGCCACGCGGATCGCGCCGCAGGCCGAAGCCCACGTTCTCGGCCACCGTCAGATGCGGGAACACTGCGTAGGATTGAAACACCATGTTGGTGGGCCGGTTGTTCGGCGCCACGCCCTTCATGTCGCGCCCGTCAATGCGGATGCTGCCCGACGACACCTGCTCCAGTCCCGCGATGGTGCGCAAGAGCGTGGTCTTTCCGCAGCCCGAGGGGCCGAGCAGCGAGAAGAACTCGCCCTGTCGGATTTCGAGATCGATGCCGCGCAGCGCGTGGTAGTCGCCGTAGTGCTTCTCGACGCCTTTGAGTTCGATGAGAGCTGTCACAGGAAGCCTCCCTGATCCTTGATCCCGGCGCGCGCGAGGCCGCGGCGGCGGAAGAGTTCTGCGATGACGAGAAGCGTGACCGACAGCGCCACAAGAAGCGTGCCAAGCGCCATGACGACGGGCAGCTGCGCAGGAAAGCGCAGCAGGCCCCAGATATAGACCGGCATCGTCGGGTTCGCGCCGGTGAGGAAAAAGGCGATGATGAACTCGTCGAGGCTGATCGTGAAGGCGATGAGCATCGAAGACACGATGCCGGGCATCACCAGCGGCAACGTCACGAGTCGAAAGGCCGAGAACCGGCTTTCGCCCAGATCCATCGCCGCCTCCTCGATCGAGGGGTCGAGGTTCTGGAACGCGCCGTTGAGGATCGCGATCGAGAACGGCGTGCAGATCAGCACATGCGCCGAGATCACGGTCCAGTTGTTGAGATTGAGCCCCAGCACCTGCCGCAGCACGATCAGCAGAGACACCGCGACGATGATTTCGGGCAGCACGAGCGGCAGCATCACGAAGCCCAAGATGCCGCTCTTGCCGGGAAATCGCGCCATGGCCCCTGCCCGTGCGGCGCACATGCCAAGGAGCGTCGAGAAGATCGCCGTCATCGCGGCGATGAACAGCGAATTGCCCACCGCCCCGCGCAACGCCGCGTTGGCTGCCAGATCGGTGAACCAATGCGTGGTGAACCCGGCGAGCGGAAAGGCGATGATCGTCGCGTCGTTGAAGGCAAACAGCGGCAGCAGAGCGATCGGCGCGTAGAGAAAGATCAGATACAGGATCGCATAGACCCGAAGCGGCGCGCCCCTCATTCCTGCCCCTCTCATCCCCGCCCCCTAAGCCAGCGGCGGTTCAGCGCCACGAAGGTCAGAGCGATGGCCGTGACCGATAGCATCGCCACGATGGCGATGGCTGCCCCCATCGGCGCGTTGTTGAGCTGCAGGAACTGGGTCTGGATCATGTTCGCGATGAGCTTGCCCCCCGCGCCGCCCATCAGCTCGGGCGTTACGTAATCGCCGATGGTCGGGATAAAGACGATCAGCACGGCCGCGACGAGGCCCGGCATCGACAGCGGCAGGGTCACGCGCAGGAAGGTCGTGAAACGGGTCTCGCCCAGATCCCGGCTCGCCTCGATCAGGCTGCGGTCGATCTTTTCGAGCGCGACGAAGATCGGCAGGATCGCGAAGGGCGCGAAGGCGTGCGCCAGCGTGATGATCACGGCGTTGACGTTGTAGAGGATGAAGCTCAGCGGCTCGCCGATGATCCCGGCCCCGATCAGCCCCGAGTTGACGACGCCGTTGTAGCCCAGGATCACCTTCCACAAAAACACGCGGATCAGGTAGCTGGTCCAGAACGGGATGGTGATGAGAAACAGCCAGAGCGATTTGCGCGAGGGCGCGACGTGGAACGACACGAAATAGGCCACCGGATAGGCCAGCACCACCGTCACTGCGGTGACGATCCCCGACACCATGAGCGACCGGCCCAGCAGAACCGTGTAGATCGGCTTGTCGAAGAACTCGCGGTAGTTGGCGAGCGTGAAGCCGGTGTCGATGGTCATGAAGTCCTGCGTCCAGAAGCTGAACAGCACGACCGCGAGAAGCGGCAGCGCCAGGAGCGCCAACGCGTAGAGGAAGGGGGGCGCCAGCAGCATCGCCGCCCGCCCGCCTTCGGATTTCTTGAAGTTCCCCAGACCCATGGCCGTCTCGCACTGCCCCGCGCTGCCCCGCCGCGATGCTTGACCGGGGGACGGCAAAGATCAACAGCGCGCGCCGCTTTCGCCGCAAACGATGCGCCGCGCAAGAGCTTGCGTGCAACGGCGCGACACCGGGGTCGGGTAACATGCAAAAAGGGCGGCCCCAGCGGGACCGCCCTTTCCGATTGCGCAACTGCGCGAAGTATCAGCGCTTCGAGAACTGGAAGCTCTTGCGGGCCTTTGCCTTGCCGTACTTCTTACGCTCGACGACGCGGCTGTCGCGGGTCAGGAAGCCAGCGGCCTTCAGAGCGCCACGCAGCGAGGGATCGTAAAGCTGCAGCGCCTTGGAGACACCGTGCTTCACGGCACCGGCCTGACCCGAGAGGCCACCGCCAGCGACGGTCGCGTAGACGTCGAACTGACCGGCGACGCCGGCGATCTGGAACGGCTGGCGCAGGATCATCTGCAGCACCGGACGCGCGAAATACGTGTCGATGTCCTTGCCGTTCACGACGACCTTGCCGGAGCCCGGCTTGATCCAGACGCGGGCGACCGCGTCCTTGCGCTTGCCGGTGGCGTAGGAACGGCCAAGCTCGTCACGGACGGGCTCGCGGGGAGCGAGGGCCTCGGTGTTGACCTGACCTTCGGTGGAGACGGCCCCACCCAGCTCTTCGAGCGAATTGATCTGATCGGCCATTATGCGGTCCTCGTGTTCTTCTTGTTCATGGACGCGACGTCCAGAACCTCGGGCTTCTGAGCCTCCATGCCGTGCTCGTTGCCGGCGAAGACGCGCAGGTGGGTCATCTGCGTGCGCGACAGGCGGTTGCCCGGGAGCATCCGCTTGACGGCCTGCATGACGACGCGCTCGGGGTGCGCCCCATCGAGGATCTGCTGCTTGGTGCGCGACTTGATGCCGCCCGGGTGGCCGGTGTGCCAGTAGAAGTGCTCTTCGCGCTTCTTGCCGGTCATCTGCACCTTGTCCGCGTTGATCACGATGACGTTGTCACCCATGTCCATGTGCGGGGTGAAGGAGGCCTTGTGCTTGCCGCGCAGGCGCATGGCGATGATCGAGGCGAGACGGCCCAGAACGACGCCTTCGGCGTCGATCAGGATCCATTTCTTCTCGATATCCGCCGGGGTAGCGGTGAAGGTTTTCATGGTTCTGCCCTTGATCTGCAACGCGCACCGCCCCGAACGGGCCGCCCGCGCAAATTCCATGGCCGGGTTCTAACCGAAGTGGTGGTGCAGTCAAGCGCCGGGCGTCTGAATTTACATAGCAAAAACAATAGATTGAAATTAAGGTATAATAATACCCCAAGTTATTTTCGCGACTTCTACCGTTTCAGACCTCCATCACCTGCGGCGGCGCGGCGAGAAGTATGGCCAGCCGGTCGATCGCCGCTTCGAAGGCCGCATCCTCGCGCAGGCCAGTGAGCGCCAGACGCACCGCCGAGGGTGCACGCCCGTCGATCAGCGCGAACTCGTCGGCGGGTTTGAGCCGGATGCCCTCGGCTTCGGCGGCGCGGCTCAGCGACGAGGGCCGCCAGCCGCGTGGCAGGTCGAGCCAAGCGAATGGCACGCCTTCACGGGTGCGGGGCTGCCACGGCGCGAGGCGATGGCGCAGATAGGCGAGCCGCCTGCCCTGCACCTCGAGCACCGCGTCGCGCACCCGGGCGGCCAGCCCGCTCGAGAGCGCGGCCTCGGCCAAGGACACGGTGGGCCGCGACAGGCCGAAGAACTGCTGTTGCGCCGCAACACGCGGCAGGGCGGCGCGTCCGGGGGCCGAGAGGATCGCGCCAAGCCGCAGGTCCGGGCTCAGGGTCTTGGACAGGGTCGTGACCACCCACGAGCGTTCGGGCGCAAGGCGGCGATAACTGGCGTCCTCGCCAGCGTCGGAACGGAAGCAGTCATCATCGATGATCTGCATATTGTACTGGCGAGCGATGGATACAATTTGCGCGCGGCGCTCCGGCGAGGTGCGGATCGTGGTCGGATTGTGTGCCTCCGCACTGGTACAAAGCAACTGGGCTCCGTTCTCTCGGCAGGCACGCTCCAAAGCCTCGGGCAAAAGCCCCTCTCCGTCGAAGGCGATGCCGATGATCTCGGCCCGCACCAGCGCCGCGGCATGGCGAAAGCCGGGATAGGCCAGCTCCTCGGTGAGGATCACCGGACGCGGTCCGTGAAGCAGCGCCTGCAGCAGCACCACCATGCCATGCTGCGCCCCGGAGGTGAGCACCACGTCCTCGGCCTCGACCGGGCCATGGGCGGGCGCCGCGAACCAATCGGCCAGAAGCGCCCGCAGCGGCGCGTCGGCCTCGGGTCGCGGGTAGCTTACATAGGCGCCGGGCGGCGGATCGGCGAGGTTTTTCAATAGGTCATGCAGCATCTGCCCCTGCCCTACATCCGCCACCTGCGCGGTCCGCAGGTTCAGCATCGTGCCGTCGGTCCCCATCCCGGAGGGATCGATCAGCGCGGGCAGCGGCGCCGGGATATCCGGCTCGGACACGAAGGTGCCGCGGCCCACCACGGCGCGCAGCACCTCTTGTTCGACGAGGTCCTTGTAGGCGCGCGCCACGGTGCCCGGCGTCACGCCAAGCCGCCACGCCACCTCGCGCACGGGCGGCAGCCGGTGCCCCGGCTGGATCGTGCCGGAGCCGACAGCCTCCTGAATCGAGCGTTTCAAAGCCTGATGTTTGACAGGGCCGCCCTTGTCGAGGCTGGGCCACCAGATTGTATCCATGACAAAACTTCCGTAGACGTCAGTTTTTCAGCATTGTATTTGTATTCCTGCATCATATTCAAGCATTGTATCAATACAAGAGAGACCGACATGACCACGCTCGTCCGCACCGCCACGCCCATTGAGGCCGCCCTCGATCAGGGAGCCATCTCCGCGCTTCTCGTCGGCATGGCCCGCCGCGTGGCGCTGTGGGAGCGCCGCGCCCGGACCCGGCGTGCGTTGTCGCATCTCGACGCGGCCGCTCTGCGCGATCTTGGCCTCGACCCCCTGACCGCGCAGACCGAGGCCGCGCGCCCGTTCTGGAAGGGCTGATCCCCGGCCCGACCACGCCTGAGGGGCCGGAGCGATCCGGCCCCCTTTTTATGCGGGTGCTGCCCCCTGCGCCGCACCCGGCGGGATCGAATAGGTCATCGAGGCGCGCGCCACCGGCGCCGCCTGCCCCTCGCTGAACACCAGCGCCTCGCCCACCGCGAGGCGGCGCCCGAGCTTCAGGATCCGCGTCTCGGCCAGAAGATCCGCCCCGGCCTCGGGCTTGCGCAGGAAATCGATCGAGGCCCCGGTCGTGACCGCCAGCGCCACCGGGCCGATCTGCGACAGGATCGCCAGATAGATCGCCACATCCGCCAGACCGAACATCGCCGGGCCCGACACGGTGCCACCGGGGCGCAGATGCATCTGTCCCACCCGCAGTCGCAGCACCAGCCGATCCGCGGTCACGCTGTCGACGCCGAACTGTGCCGCCACCTGTTCGAAGTCGCGCGCCAGAAATGCGGTCAGCGCCGCTGCATCCATCATCATGTCGATATCCTCCCGGCCGCCAAGCTTTCGCAAGCGTGGCGGCCGGGCAAGAGCCCAGTTGAGCCGACCTCATAGTTGTCGTGGGGTCTTTTCATTTGCATCCTCGTCGGTTGCGATGCAGGCAGTGTCGGAAACGACCGCGACCCGCGCCCCGATCCGGGTGTTGATCCGACCAAAGACCCATCGCCCGCCCCGCAGGAGCTCCGTGACATGGCTGACGAAGACGACGACCTGATCCTCTCCGAGCTCGACGACGAGGAACTCGTCGCGCAGATGTTCGACGATCTCTACGACGGCATGCGCGACGAGATCATGGAGGCCACGCAGATCCTGCTCGATCGCGGCTGGGCCCCTTACGACGTGCTGACCAAGTCGCTCGTCGGTGGCATGACCATCGTCGGCAACGATTTCCGCGATGGCATCCTCTTCGTGCCCGAAGTGCTGCTCGCCGCGAATGCCATGAAAGGCGGCATGTCGATCCTCAAGCCGCTCTTGGCCGAGACCGACGCGCCGCGCATGGGCAAGATGGTGATCGGCACCGTCAAGGGCGACATCCACGACATCGGCAAGAACCTCGTGGCGATGATGATGGAGGGCGCGGGCTTCGAGGTCGTAGATCTCGGCATCAACAACGCGGTCGAGGCCTATCTCGAAGCGCTGGCGCGCGAGAAGGCCGACATATTGGGCATGTCGGCGCTGCTGACCACCACCATGCCCTACATGAAGGTCGTGATCGACACGATGAAGGAGCAGGGCATCCGCGACGATTACATCGTGCTGGTTGGCGGCGCGCCGCTCAACGAGGAGTTCGGCCGTGCCATCGGCGCGGACGCCTATTGCCGCGATGCCGCTGTGGCGGTCGAGACGGCCAAGGACTGGGTTTCGCGCCGGCACAACCAGATGCAGGCCGGCGCCTGAGCCATGCCATGCGCCCCGACGACGCCACGCTGACGCGCGAGGGTCTCGCCCCGTCGGGGCGGGGCCGCGTGCTGCTCATCGCCTGCGGCGCGCTGGCGCGTGAGATCCTCGCGCTGATCGGGCAGAACGGCTGGGATCATCTCGATCTGCATTGTCTGCCCGCGATCCTGCACAACCGGCCTGACCGGATCGCCCCCGCCGTCGAGGCGGCGGTGATCGCGCGGGGCGCGGCGTACGAGCGGGTTTTCGTGGTCTATGCCGATTGCGGTACCGGCGGCGATCTGGCCCGAACCTGCGAACGCCTCGGTGTCGGCATGGTCGAAGGGCCGCATTGCTATGCCTTTTACGAAGGCGTCGCGGACTTCGCCGAAAAGGGCGAGGTGACCTGCTTCTATCTCACGGATTTTCTCGCGCGCCAGTTCGACGCCTTCGTCTGGACTCCGCTGGGTCTCGACCGGCACCCCGAGCTGCGCGCGATGTATTTTGGCAATTACACGACGTTGGTCTATCAGGCGCAGACCGACGATCCCGCGCTGACCGCGCTCGCCCAAAGCCATGCCGAACGCCTCGGTCTGGGCTTCGAGCGGCGGTTCACCGGTTACGGCGATCTGGCGGGCGCGCTGGCCCGCGCCTAGGCGGCGGCGAGCGCGGTTTCGCGGATCCGCTCGACCATGGCGCGCACCCCGTTCGAACGCTGCGCCGAAAGGTGATCGTTGAGGCCAAGCCGCGCCAGTTCCCCGCCCGCGTCGATCTTGGGTACCTCGGCCACAGGCACCCCGTCGTAAAGCGCGTGCAACACCGCGATCAGCCCGCGTACGATCATCGCATCGCTGTCGCCGCGAAACCGGTAGGCCCCGCCCTCGGGTTGCGGCACGAGCCAGACCTGACTGGCGCAGCCATGCACCTTGGTCGCGGGCACCTTGAACGCCTCGTCGAGCGGGTCCATCGCCTTCCCCAGCTCGATCACGTGCCGGTAGCGGTCTTCCCAATCGTCAAGGAATTCGAACGTTTCGGCGATGTCCTCGAAGGCGGGCTGAGCCATCTGCGTCTCCTGCGGTCTGGGTATGGCCCAGAGGTAAGGGCGATGTACGGTGTTGCCAATAGGGGGCGGGACGCCCTTCGCCGTCGTCCGGCTTAGGGCAAGGCGGTGCCGATCAAAGATCGACCGTCACCACTTGGCTGCCCCTTGCGGCAAGGCCGACCCGGCCTTCGCACAGCGCCAAAGCCTGCTCGCCGAACACTTCGCGACGCCAGCCATAAAGCGCATGCACCTCGCGCTCGCCCGCGGCCAGCGCGTCGAGATCGGCGGAGCTTGCGATCAGCTTGGGCGCCACGCTTTCGGCCTCGGAACGGGCTTTGAGCAGCACGCGCAGCAGGTCGGCCAGCGCAGGGTTCACCTGAATCTGGTCGCGCTGCTTTTCAGCGCGTGGCATCTGATCGGCGGGCAGCTTGGCGGCGCGGTCGATGGCAGCGAGGATGCCATCGGCGATCTCGCCCTTGCGGGCCTCGCGCAGCAAGAGCCGCGAGCGGCCCAGATCCTTTTCCGACGCCGGGCGCGTCGAGGCCAGCTCGACCAGAGCGTCATCCTTGAACACGCGCGAGCGCGGCACGTCGCGCTGCTGCGCATAGGCTTCGCGGAACTGTGCCAGCTCGCGCAGGGCGGCAATGAACTTCGGCGAGTTGGAGCGGGTCTTCACGCGCTGCCACGCCTCGGTCGGATCGACGCGGTAGGTGGCAGGATCGTTCAGAACCGCCATTTCCTCGGCGACCCATCGCGCGCGGCCCGATTTCTTGAGCTGTGCCGCGAGCCATTCGTAGATCACCCGCAGATGCGTGACGTCGGCCAGCGCATAGACCTTCTGCGCCTCGGACAATGGCCGCCGCGACCAGTCGGTAAAGCGCGAGGACTTGTCGATCTCGGCCTTGGCGATCTTGCGCGCCAGCGTCTCATAGCCCGCCTGCTCGCCAAAGCCGCAGACCATCGCCGCGACCTGCGTGTCGAACAGCGGCGCCGGGATGAGATCGGCCTCGACCTGGAATATTTCGAGATCCTGCCGTGCCGCGTGGAACACCTTCACCACGCCCGGATCGCGGAACAGCGCGTGCAGCGGTGCGAGATCGAGCCCCTCGACCAGCGGATCGACCAGCACGGCACTGCCTTCGCCGCCGTCGGGGCCATCCTCACCCGGATGGGCAAGCTGGATCAGGCAGAGCTTGGAATAATAGGTGCGCTCGCGCAGGAACTCCGTGTCCACCGTGACGTAAGCGTGCTTCGCGGCTCTCTCGCAATAGGCAGCGAGGTCTTCGGTGGTGGTGATGGTCTGCATGTCGTCCCGGGCTTGTGGATAAGGGGGCGGCGCGGGCGCGCCGGTCCCAGTTCTCTTAGGCGATGGGAACGCGGATGGAAAGCGTTCGGCTCAGAGCCGGATCGGCGTCCGGTCGCCGATCGCAAAACGGCGCAGCACCATGGGATAAAGCCGGTGCTCCTGCTCGAGCACCCTTGCTGCCAGATCGTCGGGCGTGTCGCCCGGATGCACCGGCACCCGCGCCTGCCCCAGCACCGGCCCGCCGTCGAGCTCGGCGGTGACTTCGTGCACCGAAACGCCGTGTTCGGCGTCGCCCGCCTCGATCGCGCGCGCATGGGTGTTGAGCCCGCGATACTTTGGCAGGAGCGAGGGATGGATGTTGAGCATCCGCCCCTCCCACCGGGCGATGAAGCCCGGCGTCAGGATGCGCATGAAGCCCGCAAGGCAGATGATGTCGGGTCGGGCGGCCTCCAGCCTCTCGGTCAGCGCCGCCTCGAAGCTTTCGCGGTCGCGACCAAAGGGCTTGTGATCCACCGCCGCCGTTGGAATGCCCAGCTCGGCGGCGCGGGCGAGCCCGCCCGCCTCCGGGTCGTTGGACGCCACCAGCACCGGGCGGCACGGGTGATCGTCCACCATGTCCCGCACCAGTGCCAGCATGTTCGACCCGCCACCCGAGATCAGGATGGCGACGCGCTTTTGCTCGCTCACGACAGGGTGCCCGTGTAGGCGACCCCCTGCCCGGCCACGATCCGGCCCAGCCGGTGCACCGTCTCGCCTTCGCCCGCGAGCAGCGCCTCGATCGCTTCGGCGCGCTCGGCCGAAACGACGACGACCATGCCGATGCCGGAGTTAAAGGTCTTGAGCATCTCGGCCTGCTCCAGCCCGCCCTCGCGCTTGAGCCAGTCGAAGACCGGCGGCAGCGACCATGCGCCCAGATCGATCTCGGCGCCTAGCCCTTCGGGCAGTACGCGCGGCAGGTTCTCGGTCAGGCCGCCGCCGGTGATGTGCGCCAGCGCGTGCACGCCGCCCGACCGGATCGCCGCCAGCACCGATTTGACATAGAGCCGCGTCGGCGCGAGCAGCGCCGCCCCGAGGCTTTCGTCCGAGAACGGCGAGGCGTCGTCCCAGCCGAGGCCCGCGCGCTCGACGATGCGGCGCACGAGGGAATAGCCGTTTGAATGCACCCCGTCCGAGGCGAGACCCAAGAGCACGTCGCCCTCGGCCACGCCCTCGGGCAGCGCGCATCCGCGCTCCATCGCGCCCACGGCAAATCCCGCGAGGTCGAAGTCGCCCGCCGGATACATGCCCGGCATTTCCGCCGTCTCGCCCCCGATGAGCGCCGCGCCCGAGGCTTCGCAGCCCGCGGCGATGCTCTCGATCACGCGCGCCGCCTCGTCTAGCGCCAGCTTGCCGGTGGCGAAGTAGTCGAGAAAGAACAGCGGCTCGGCGCCTTGGCAGACGAGATCGTTGACGCACATGGCGACGAGATCGATGCCCACGCCGTCGAGATGGCCTGTGTCGATGGCGATGCGCAGCTTGGTGCCCACCCCGTCGGTGGCCGCGACCAGCACCGGGTCGGAATAGCCCGCCGCCTTGAGATCGAACAGCGCGCCGAAGCCGCCGAGGCCGGACATGGTGCCGGGCCGGTCGGTGCGTTTCGCCGCGGGCTTGATCCGTTCCACGAGCGCGTTGCCCGCGTCGATATCCACCCCCGCCTGCGCGTAAGTGAGCCCGTCCTTCTGCATCGCGTCCCCCGAATGCCGGTTTGTGAAGTGACGCCGCGATACCTCAGACCCCCCGCGAGGGCCAGCACCAACTTGACCCGCCCCCCCGGTCTGCTAGGAGAAACCACAGGGGCCCGTAGCTCAACGGTCAGAGCAGACCGCTCATAACGGTTTGGTTGGGGGTTCAAATCCCTCCGGGCCTACCAAAAATTCCAATGCCCAGCCTGTGCAGGACGGGATTCGTCCCGTGGTCATCTATCTTGGCCACACGTTCGAAGCTTGGAGCCTCCGAGGTTCAGCTGTCATACGGGATCTGCCGACCACATCTTTTCGCTCGTTGAACCGGTTCGCAGGCACGAACGGACCGGTCAGGTCTCGTCGTCGCTCTGCTGTAGCCCATTGCCCCCGCGTCGCTCGAGCGAACCGGGATCGGCAACGCGAGCGCATGGGAGGCGCCGCGCAGGGGCCGTATTCGGATGGCTTTAGAGATGGAAGCCGGGCCCTGATGCGCAGATGATCCATTGATGCGTTCGGGAAAGGCTACGGCGTTTGCCGGTCGCACCGATTTCTGCGCCTGTTTCGGGTCGCGATCATCGCGGAGCGCTTCACCGCTGGAAACGTGACCCTTGCCGCGATCCGCGGGTATGCTTTTCGACGAGTCTGTTGCCCCGTTAATGGAGCGGCCACGCGAGGTTTCAGGGCAGCAACACACCGTTTCCATGGCCGCAGCATCGGAGAATTCCAGCACTAGCTGGACCCGAGCCGGCGTGCGTGTCACGTTTTCATGACAATCGACACCATATGGAATTGCGGCATGATCGAACTGCCTTGGGGGCTTGGAAGGCTTGATCTGCGTGTTGCCATAGGGTTTCTCGGACTTGATCTGCTGCTTTTGGGCATCGGCATCGTTTACGGCGTCGCCGTCGCGCTCGATCCATCGGTGCATTGGCCACGCCCGCTTCAGTTCGATCACGACTGGGGCCTCGCGGAAATGCTCAACTACATCAAATGGCTGGTGGCTGCGGCGGCGCTGGGTCTTGCGTGGCGGCGCGGCGGCGCGCTGCTGCCTGCCGCGATGGCGTTGACGCTTCTGCTGGCGGTGCTGGACGACGCGGGGCGGCTGCACGAACGGGGCAGCATCGCGCTGGCGCTCGCCACCGGTCTTGCCGATCGCTACGGCAGCATCGCCTTTCAGATGTGCGAGCTGGTGATCTGGGCCGGGCTCGGCCTGCTCTGCGTCGGCCCGCTGTGGATCGGCTGGCGCCGCGCCGGGGCGGATCTGCGCCGCCGGGCCATGGGCACGGGCCTGCTGTTTGCGGGCATCGCCATCTGCGCGATGGGCATCGACACGCTGCACACGCTCGTGGGGTTCTACTGGCCCGACCGCGCGATGCTCAGCGGTCTTTTCATGATCGCCGAAGGCGGCGGCGAAAACCTGTTTCTCAGCCTGTTGACCGCCCAAGCGGTGGGCAGCTTCGGACGCGGCGATCTCAACGCGCGAGAACCAATTCGGCCCTGAGGCCCCCCATCCGCTCGCTGTCGCCCAGGTGAAGCGCGCCGCCGTGGCCATGCGCGATGTCCGCAACGATGGCGAGGCCCAGCCCGACCCCGGTGCCGCGGTCCTGATTGCGTGCGGGATCGAGCCGGGTAAAGGGGCGCATCGCCTCCTCGCGCCGGTCCTCGGGAATGCCGGGTCCGTCGTCCTCGACCAGAAATCGCAGGCCGCGCGGTGTCACTAGAAGCGAGACTTCGCAATGGTTGCCATAGCGCAGGGCATTGCCGATGAGGTTTTCCAAGGCCCGGCGCAGCGCGGTGGGGCGCAGTGGCATCGGCCCGCTCGGCCCCTGCACGGGGCGCAGGATCACCGCCTGCCCGGCCCGCTGCGCATCCTCGACGATCCGCGCCACCAAATGCGCGGGATCGACCATTTCCACCTCCTCCGAGGCATCGCCACGGGCGAAATCGAGAAAGGCGTCGAGCAGGCGGCGCATCTCATCCACGTCGCCGACCAGAAGCGCCGCCTCATCGTCAGGCAGCATCGTCAGCCCCAGCCTGAGGCGGGTGAGCGGCGTGCGCAGATCGTGGCTGATCCCCGACAGCATCAATCGGCGCGCCTGTGTCTGCCGCTCGATCCGCTGGCGCATGTCGAGAAACGCCATGCCGGCAGCGCGCACCTCGGTCGCCCCCGCGGGCTTGTAAGGCACAACCCGCCCCTTGCCATAGGCCGCCGCCACCGCCGCGAGCCGGGTGACCGGGCGCAGTTGATTGCGCAAGAAGAGATAGGCCACGAGGGTCAGCAGCGCGCCCAGCACCACGATAAGCACGATCAGCTGGTGCGGATTGCTCGCCGAGACGCGGCGTCGATCGAAGCGAACCTCCAGAGGGCCGTGGATGGTGTCGATCCAGACCGTCACCCGCCGGCTCGTCCCGATCCTGACGGCGAGGGTCCGATCAAGCCCCGCGCGCAACGTGGCGATGACCGCCCGGCCCGAGAGATCTATGACGCGCACGGCGTCGCCCGCCACGGGGGGCGACCTGAATCGCGCCTCAAGCTCGAGCGGTCGGCCGAGCTGCCGCGCGACCGCTGCCGCCGCGGCCCGGTCGGGGGCCGCATCGACCGTGTCGGACAGATAGCGCAGATCGATCAACACGGACCTTGTCATCTGCCGCGTGACGCCTTCGAAATGGCGCTGCACGAAGCTGATCGAGATCACCAGTTGCAGGGTGACCACGGGCAGCAGCAAAATCAGCGCGGCGCGGCTTTGCAGCCCGCGCGGCATCCATCGTTTCAACCAGTCAAAGGCCATGGCGCACGCTAGCCGCCTCGGCCGGAAAGGAAAAGCATGACTGACGCCGCGCTCAAGCGCCTCGAGCCGGGGCTGGTGCGGCTGCTGGCGCCCAACCCTTCGCCGCTGACCGGTCCGGGCACCAACAGTTACTTGGTGGGCCAGGACAGGCTCTGCGTCATCGACCCCGGCCCCGACGATCCGGCGCATCTGTCCGCATTGCTGGCGCAGATCGACGGACGGCCGGTCGAGGCGATTCTCGTCACCCATGCGCATCTTGATCACTCGGCTCTTGCGGGCGCTCTGTCACGGGCGACCAAGGCGCCGGTCTTCGGCTTTGGCACAGCCACCGCGGGACGCAGCGCAGTAATGCGTCGGCTTGCCGACGCCGGGCTGGGCGGTGGCGAGGGCCTCGACGGCGGATTCGTCCCCGACATGATCCTGCAGGACGGGGCGCGGATCCCGCTGGAGGACACGGTCCTGACGGCGCTGCACATGCCGGGGCACATGGCCGGGCATCTGTGTTTTGCCTGGCGCGGAGCGGTGTTTTCCGGCGATCTCGTCATGGGGTGGTCGAGCACGTTGATCTCACCCCCGGACGGAGATCTCGCGGCCTTCCGCGAGTCTTGTGCCCGGCTGCGGGCCCTTGATCCTCGGCGGCTCCACCCGGGTCACGGCGCACCAATCGAAGCCCCCGCCCCGCGCATCGACTGGCTTCTTGCGCATCGTGCGAACCGAGAGGCCCAGATTCGCGCGGCATTGCGCGCGGGCCCGCTCGACGCGTCGGCGTTGACGGCGCAGCTCTACGCCGATGTTCCCCCACAGCTGCACCCGGCAGCCCGGCGCAACGTTTTTTTTTTTAATGATACGGCGACCACCGAGATCTACACTCTTTCCCTACACGA